>CAIJGS010000311.1 GCA_903820285.1 uncultured Verrucomicrobia subdivision 3 bacterium
ACACGGGACTGGAAAGTCCCGTGAACCCGCAGGCTGGAAAGCCTGCGCTACGCCGCCTGCGGCGGTTCTGCCGGTCGCGCCAACTTCCAGTTCACGACTTTCAACTCTGGCGGCTGGTTTGCACCCGTTGTCCCGCTTCCGCAGTCTTGCGCCGGGCCGGGGGTTTCCCTCACAATGGCGTCCGCCATGGCATTGCTTGAGGTTGACCAGCTGAAAGTTCATTTCCCCGTCAAGGCGGGCATGTTTCGTCGCGACCATGAAACGGTGAAAGCCGTTGACGGCGTCACCTTCAGCCTCGCGGCGGGCGAGACGCTGGGCCTGGTTGGCGAAAGCGGCTGCGGCAAAACCACCCTCGGCCGCGCCATCATGCGGCTGACCGATCCCACCGCCGGCACCATCCGGCTGGCTGGCGAGGACATCACCCACATGAAGGGCAATGCCCTGCGCGCCCGCCGCCGCAAGTTTCAGATGATTTTCCAGGACCCGTTCGGGTCGCTCAATCCGCGCATGACCGTCGAACAGATCGTCGGCGAGGCGCTGGACATTCATCCGCTGGCGGATGGCAAAGAGGCCCGGCGATTGCGCATCGCGGAACTGCTCAAGGCGGTCGGGCTGGATGCGGCGTACGCCCAGCGGTATCCCCATGAATTCAGCGGGGGGCAGCGGCAGCGCATCGGCATTGCCCGGGCGCTGGCGGTGGAACCGGAGCTGATCATTTGCGACGAACCCGTCAGCGCGCTCGATGTCTCCGTGCAGGCGCAGATCATCAATCTGCTGTGCGATCTGCAACAGCAGCGGGGCATTGCCTATCTTTTTATCGCACATGATCTCGCGGTGGTGGAGCACATCAGCCGCCGGGTGATGGTGATGTACCTCGGCAAAATCGTGGAGCTGGCGGAGGCGAAATCGCTGATCCGCGAGCCGCAGCATCCGTACACGCAGGCGCTCATTTCCGCCGTGCCGGAGGTGGACCCGGATGCCAAGCGGCAGCGGATCGTGCTGCCGGGGGATGTGCCGTCGCCGATCCATCCGCCGGCGGGCTGTCCGTTTCATCCGCGCTGTCCGGTGGCGGTGGAGCGGTGCCGCACCGAGCCGCCGCCGTTGCGGGAGATTGCCCCGGGCCATTTCGCCGCCTGCCATCTGGCGGGGAATCTCAAATCGCAAATTTGAATTCATACGGCCGGAGCGCGGCGGTGGTGAAATCCAGCCGCAGCAACGTGGCGAGCCCGGCCCGATGGATTACCTTCACCACTCCGCCCAGATTTTCAGCCCTTTTACCATTTTGCATTGATGAGGCACGATCAGGCTTGATTGCTGATAAAATGGGAAACATCCAACACCCAACATCGAACGCCCAAAATCCAATGACGGGGCGCGGAAGAATGAAGCAGCGCGGACGAGAGGTGTTTTTAATATTTTCACCGTTTGCCTTGATGAGGCACGATGAGGCACGATTAGCGTTAATGGGCGGGTGTAGACATGGCGACGTGGCCAGACTATTTAGTGGGACGCCCTCCCTCACCTGTTTCCTCTCCCCAAGGAGAGGATTTCTCCCTGGCATACGTTTCGGCATTCGTCCGGCCGTCCGTCCAATCCAGCGGGTGGGTTGGCAAAAAATGGTCATATTCAAATTTCAGCGTTTGCCTTGATTAGCCTTGATTAGGCACGATTGCTGGGGTTTTTGCCTTGATTGGGGGTGTGGCGGGTGCGCCCCCGGTGCCGGAGCGCGGTTCTATGAACCGCAGCAGGGTGGTCAGGACTGCGGGGGTGGCTGGTAATACGCGCACACGGTCTGGCGATTGGGCATGGCTGCGGGTCACAGACCCGCGCTCCGATGGTTGGTGGCGGCCGGCTCATGGATTTTTAGACGAGTATGGCACAGGTCCGGAAAAAATAATACGCGCTCACAGCGCACTTGGTCGGGAGAGCCGTGGTTATTGGGGATGATGGGGGGCGGAAAATGAAAACTTTGAGAAATCAGGAAAACTGATTTCAGGAAACCCGCGTCAACATTGGGCGAAAATGGGGTGGGGTGGAAAATGGCCGGGAAAATTTCCCCAATCGGGGAAAAGGCCAATGTTTTATCGTTAAAGACGCATTAGGGCGGACGCCGTTTTGAAAGATTTTTAACCGCGAATGGACTCGATTTAACACGAATGGGGAGGGTGATGGGTGAAGGCGAGGATTGATGATGGAGGCTGGCGGGGGCCGCTTGGGATCGGCGGCGCGGACGTGAATGGCTGGCAGTTTTAAGGGTGGGTGGGCCTTCCCGCCGGCGGTCAGCCTTCCCGCCGGGACTGACTCCGTGGCTGCGCCCCACCCGGCGTTGAAATGCCGGGTTAGGGGCGGCCGGTCGCTCTGCGACTTAATTTTGGAAAATGTGTTCCCGGTGGTAACGAATAAATTCGCCGTCCGGTTCTGCCAACTTTTCCGGTAACCGGATGGGCTTGCCTTCGTAGGCCACAAAATTTTGTTCCAACGAGGGCTGGGGAAAATAAATGCTAAGCTGCTTGCTCAAGCGGACACCCAAATTATCGTCGAGTGTGATTAGGCCTTCATCAAACGCGGCGTCATGCAGGGCCGAAAGACATAGTCCGTTTCGGGGATTAAGACGTTCGTCTGGGAATTTTCCCCATGGTTTGATATGGCTGGCTACCAACAGGTCGGGAACGTTGATACCGCTGATGCAGCACCGGACGTCATAAGCGTTGAGCACAGCCTGCCGGAAGAACTGTTGGCCGCGACGGACTTTGACGGTGGCTTGGGTTTCCGTCGGCCCCTTGGGGGCAATCAAGCGCGGCTTATCGCGGTTTAGAAAATCAACTTCCTTGGCTTCGTCCTTGGTAAATAAATCGTGCAACAGTTGCTCGCTCTCTGCGCCAAGAACGGGGAGATTTCCCTGAAATTCATTCCACATCTGTTGGTCCAATTTAGATGCGCCATCAAGGCCTTTGATTCCGCGTGCCCGCTGCACCGGATCAAGCGAAGCCAGATTGCACAGTTTCATGGCCAGACTGTTTGAATTTCGCCCCATCTTGGCGGCGATTTCTTGGACAACCGGATTATCTCTATCAAAGCTGCCA
>CAIJGS010000312.1 GCA_903820285.1 uncultured Verrucomicrobia subdivision 3 bacterium
CGGGCTTGTATACTTCCCAAACGCATTGGACAGCGGATGTCCTAGGGATGAGGTCAGGCTGGGGCATGAATACAGCCAAGACGGAGGCAGACAAAACGATTATGGTGCAGTTGACGGAAGCCTTTGGTGATGAGGATCGGGCTCGCCGCCTCTTGGAGCGGTTGCGCTGGCCGAGCGGGGTGATTTGTCCGCACTGCCACAACGCGGGGGAGAAGCGGATCTCCCAACTGGCGGCGCGGGCTGGCAGTCCGCGGGGCGTGCGCCCGGGCGTTTATTTTTGCGGGGCCTGTCGGCGGCAATTCACCGTGACGGTGGGGACGATTTTGGAGGGTTCCCATGTGCCCATTGCCAAGTGGCTGCTGGCGTTGTTTCTGCTGGGTTCCGCCAAGAAGTCCCTCAGCGCCAATCAACTCCACCGCATGATCGGGGTGAGCTACAAGACGGCCTGGTTCATGTGCCATCGGCTGCGCTGGGCCATGACACCCCCGCCTGCGGCCCTGCCGAAGTTGACCGGGACGGTGGAAGTCGATGAGACCTTCGTGGGCCCCAAGGGGCGGCCCAAGACGCCCGTCGTCGCGCTCCTCGAACGCCAGGGGTTGGCCCGGGTGAAAATCATCGCGACGGTCTCGCAACATAATTTAGGGGCGGCGCTGGCGGAATGCGTCAGCCCAGCAGCCATTGTGAACACGGACGAGCATCCGGGCTACAAAAACCCCTTGAAGGCCTGGCAGGCCCATCGGACGGTCAATCACTCGCGGGGCGAATACCAAAAGCCGCACCCGGATGGTTCGCGCACCTCGACCAACACTGCGGAGTCGTTCTTTGCCCTGTTCAAACGGGCCATCGTCGGCGCCTGGCACCACATTTCGCGCGAGCATTTGCCCCGCTACGCCAGCGAATTCGCTTTCCGGTGGAACACGCGCCATGCTTCGGAGGGGGAACGCATTGAAAAGATCGTTCAATGCTTTGCAGGCAAACGCCTGACCTACCGCCAGACCACCCAAACTTCATGCGTTTGCTAAGTACACAAGCCCGCTCACCGGCCTATCGGCTGAGTTACTACAAAAACAAGGGCGTCCCCGAAAGGACGCCCTTGGTGATTTTATCGGCAATCAGACTCAGGGCGTCTTGACGTCGAAGAACGCGGCCGGCTGGGCCGGGTTCACCGGGATGCTGTTGGAGAAGCTGCCGGTGCCACCAAACGTGCCGGTGGTGTTGGTGGTCCAGGCCGCGAGCGGGGTCGTGAGGTTGGTCGAGGTGAGCACGGAGTACGTGCCGCCCGCCGTGCCGCCGGAGCCCGTGAGGATCAGGTTACCACCCGCGTACGAGACGGGGTTGACCGTGAGGCTGCTGCCGTTGGAGGTGATGGTCAGCACGCCGGTGGCGGGATTGAACGTTCCGCTGCCCGCGGGCAGGATGGTGACGGAGCTGAAGTTGCCCGTGCCCGGATTGGCCGAGTTGAACAACGTGTAGGTATGGCCCACGACCAACGGAGAGCCGCTGGTATTGGTGACCACGAGCGCACCGTTGTAAGCCACGCTGGTGAGACCCTGGATCGAGTCATTGCTGGCCGGGGTGACCTTGATCACGGCGGTGGCGCCGGAGGCGAAGGTGAGGGCGTTGTTGATGTTGAACAGGCCGATGGCACCGGCACCGGCGGCCAGGGTGCCGCCGGAGGCGACATTGACCGGACCGGCGATCGTGCCCGTACCGCTGAGGGTACCGGCGCTGATCGTGGTGGTGTTGGTGTAGGTGTTGACGGCATTCAAGTAGAGGGAGCCGGTACCGAGCTTGGTCAGGCCGCCGTCAGCGGTGCCACCCAGCAGGGGCTGGTTGATGGCGCTGATGTTGTTGCTGTCCACTTCGATGTTCGCGCCGCCGGACAGCACGTTGATCGCGGCCAGGTTATACATGAAGTTCTGGCCAGAATAACCGGAGGTGGGATGGGCAATCAACTTGCCGCCATTGAAGTTAAAGTTGCCGTAGTAGGTACCGGAAACAATGTTGCCCTGCACCAGGTTGACGGTAAGTGAACCGCCGTTGAGGTTCAGGTTGGCGGTGCAAACTTCCGGCGTACCGTCATAACGCGTGGCCATGGTCAGGCCATTGCCCGAAACCACATTGGCGTTGTTGGCGATGGTCATGGAAGCAGTGACGCCCGTGGCCTTGCCCACCCAGAGGTTGTTGGCGTAGAGGTAGGCGTTGTCCTGAATGGTGGCGGAGGCGGTGGCACCGTTGCCGGTATCCGTAACATTGAAGTCACCGGTGGTTGTGATTCTGGCAGAATCCTTCACGAGCACGGAACCCACACTGTTATTGCCCTGGCCGATATCGAACCAGCCGCCGGCGGAGACCAGCGAGCCGGAGTTGGCCACAACCACCGTGCCGGTGGAATTGTTGGCGAGCGCAATGTACGAGGGATTCTGCACCCAGAATACGGAACTATCCTTGATGGTGAAGGTCATGGAGGAATTGGCGCCTTCGGGCAGGTTGACCGCGCCGTAGTTGGTCAGGGCCGAGGTGCCGTTCAGGGTAATGAATTGCGAGGAGAGGTTGCCGCCCTGGCCGCCGTCCCAACCGATGGAAACATTGCCCACTTTGAGGACCGAGTTATAGAGGCTGACACTCGAGGTGTTGTTAATGCCACCGTTAATGCGGCCAACGGCGAACCAGCTGTCCACATTCAACAGGGTGTTGGTCAGAACCAAGGAGGCACCGGTATTGGGCGTGGAACCGACATAGAAGTCGTTGACCGTATGGTTCGTCTGGTTGCCGGCGGTACCGTTCAGGACCAGGGTGCCGTTGTACACCTGCACGCCCGGGTTGCGGCCGTTGGCGAACTCATTGTCACCACTGCCGGTCAGGCTCAGCTGGGCCGGACCCGTCTTGAAGAAGGCGCTGCCGCCACCGGCGATATTGGGCGCGGCCGTGACATTGCCACCGAGCGTGAGGTTGCCTTCGGTATCAATGGTTGAATTGGTCGAGGCAATGGTGAAGCCGCGGTTGGCGGTGACGGTTGCGCCGCTGTATTGGAACGTACCACCGTTGAGGACCAGGTTGGTCGGATTGGAGGAGGACGCGCCAAGCGGGCTCGGGGAGCCGCCGTTGGCCAGATTGGTCACGATCAGCGTACCGGCATTGATCACCACCGGACCGGTGAAGGTATTGCCACCGGTGTTCAGGATGGAGACGTTGGTGGTGCCGTTGAGGTTCAAGCCAATATTGCCACCGATTTTGCCGGTGCCGGCGATGGTGTAGGGCAAGTTGCTGTTATTGAAGTTAATGGAAGCCGGAGCGACGGTCGCGGTCAGATTGACCGTGGTGGTGCCGGCGGCATTGTCATCAAAAATGACGGGCTTGCCATCGGTATAGACCGTCAGGCCCAGCGTGGCGAGGTCATACCAGTCCTGATTGGTGCCAAAGCTCCAGACGCCGGTGACATTACCATCCCAGCGGGGAGCGCCGGCGCTGGTCACGACCAGTTCCAAAACATTGCCGGCGGTGGCCAGGGTGGCGACGACGCCGGGCGGCAGGCTGGCGAGCACGTAGGTGGGGGAGCCAGCCAGCGTGGTGTATTGCATGAGTGGAATGGTGCCAGCCGAGATGACCGCCGCCTTGACATTCACCGTGATGGTGCCACTGGCGGTGAGCGTATTGGCCACATTCAGGGGTGCGCTGGTGGGATTGCCAAAGGTGCCGAGGTCAAAGCTGAGCGTGGCGCCGGTGGAAACACCGAGGGAGAGGTTATTGGCGTTGACGACGCCACCGGAGGATTGGACGATAATGCCAAAGCCAGTGCCGTCGGCGGCCGTAAAGTTGCCCGCACCAGAGGAGGATGAACCGGTGATGAGCGAGCCGCCATTGATCACCGTGTTGCCGGTGTAGCTGTTGCCGCCGGTGAGGGTCAGCGTGCCGTTGCCGACCTTGGTCAGGCCGCCGCCACCGCCGTCCGACAGGGCCTGCGGAATCGTAATGTTATAGCTCTGGGAATCGATGGTGACGCCGCCGGCAGCGAGTGAGGCGCTGGTCAGGCCGGAAATGAAGCTGGCGTTATTGGCATTGGCCTGCAGGGTCCCGCCGTTGATCGTCAGGAGGCTGGCCGCACTGCCGGAGGTGGTACTGGAAATGCCGGTGGTCTGGAACAGACCGCCGTTCAAGTTGAGCACGCCGCTCGCGGAGTTGTTCACGCACATGACCACGTTGGCGAGGATGTCCGTGCCGGAATTGACATTCCAGGTGCCGGCACCGCTTTCGCCGAGGTACAGGGCGCTGGTGATGTTGGTAATGAAGCCACCGTTCTGATTCACGGTGCCAATGCCGCTGGCGCCGATGTCAAAATGGGAACCGCCGTCCGTGGAACTATCCCGGGTGATGGCCGCGCCACCGGAAATGTTCAATTCACCGCGACCGCCGTTACGACCGACGGCGAGCCAGTTATGGACATTCAACACCGCCGTACCGCTGAGGGTGTTGGTGCCGGTAACGGTCGTGGCATTGCCGCTCTGGGGGACGAGATATTGGTTGAAGACGTTGATGGTGCCGCCGCTCTGGATGAGCGAACCAACGCCGCCGCCGCCGACCAGGAACTGGCCGCCACCGTTCAGGGTGAGCGTACCGCCGGTCATCGTGCCGTAGCCCTGGCCGTTGTTACGACCAAAAACAAACCAGCTGTTCACCTTGAACGTACCGCCGTTCATGATCAGGTAGCCGGTGCAAGCGCTGTTGTTTTGGCCAAACCAGGTTTCATTGTTAACGTTGCTGACGGATCCGCTGTTGATGACCAGCATGCCGGAGCTGACGCCGAAATCGCCGTCACCGGCGCAAATGCCGGGGTTGCCGTTGAAACCGGTATTATAGGTACCGCCATCAATCTCCAAATAGCCGAAGCCATGCTCACCCAAGTGCGTCTGGCCGGCGACATTCACCGTGCCGTTGCTCAAAGTGTAATAGCCCGCCCCGCCGGTACCGATGCCCAAGCGCAGCCAACTGCCGCCACTGGGATAACCCGTATTATTGGTGGAACCGGTTTGCAAATAGGCGCCAGAGGTGTTGTTGCCCTGCGCGGACAAAGTATCACCATGGCCCCAAACCGGATCACCCGGCTGAATTAAAACAACATTGTTTGAGCCGCTGTCATTAGAGGCATTGCCGGTGGGAACCGAGCCGCCCCAGGAGGCGCCCACATTAAAGTCACTGGTGCCACCGCTCCAGAAGGCTTGACCGAAGGAGGTAGCGGCGGGCACGAGCAGGGCGGCGGCCAGGGACAAACCTGACAGCGCCGGCAGGCGACCGCGTTTTGATAAGGTTGAGTTTTTGGGTGTTTTCATTTGGTTCTTATTGCTTTGGATTAGTTCCCGGTCAAAATGGCTAGAGACAGAAGCGGCCAGCTATGGCGCAATTCGACGGGTGGAACATGTTAGAACTATAAATCACCCATCGGTGATGTCATGTGGCATAAAATGGCCACAGCCAATTTTGACCCTTTGTTATAAGGGTATTTCGACCTGATGACCTTCAGCAGGAGGGCTTAACAGAGGATAAAATGCTTTCCGGAAACGGCCGAATGCAAGCAGCGACTCCGCCCGCAGAAAGCAGGCCAAATGGCCAGTCCAGCAATGGCAATTTCGAATCCGGCAGCTCGCTCTGGCGTTCCGTTTATGGCAGGTTTTTTTGCACCGGTTCGGCCTGGGGAATGATAATGCCCACATCAATCCCCTGCCCCCCGGTGGTTTGATGACAATGGACGGCAATGGTATTGGCCCCCGGCCGCAGGGCGGCGAGCGCCTCCGGTGCAATGGGGAAATCATCATAATCCGTTATGAATCCCGGCTTTTTCAGGGCCAGCACACCATTGAAATAGACTTCCACATCCTCATCGTGAAATAACTGCAGCTTGAGCCCGGCCAGATCGCCGGGGCCCACGGTGAATTCCCGGCGCAGCCAGATGTCGGCGCTGTCCCAGGTGGTATTCTGGTAGATACCAGGGGTACCGGTATTGCCAAAGCCACCCAGACCGGATTTCCACTCGGCCGGGCTGAAGCCAGGCTGATACCAGTTCGTGGCTGGCTGGTTGGTGGTAAACAGCCAGCTCGTGCGGCCATACAGGGCATCCGCCAGGATGATTTTCCGGGGTGGCAAAAAGGAACTGCCATGGTTGGCGGAGAGCAGCACAATCGGGGCGATCTTGATGGCGGCGCGATCATAGGTTTGCAGGCCATTGCATTCGGTTTCCACGTCGGCAGTCTGGGTGTAGATGGCGGCGCTCAGTCCGCTGAAGGTATGCAGCCGCCAGACATGCTTGAGGGCGCGGACATATTGGTCGGCCAGATCACTCTGGTTGGTGAGCATCACGTAACCCCAGCTGTTGGTGGACCAGCAATGCTCGGGCACGGTCAGGCCGAAGCCGCCAAATTCGCCCAGGACTGAGGCCCGGTGCGGGTCGGGCGCCGGGGCGTCCGGGCCGGGGTAATTGTGCCGGTCGGTCAGATCACCCACCCGCATGTCCGTCCAGCCGCTGGCGTCATCCACGAGGCGGGAGGGATCCTGATCCTTCAGCCAGTGTGTGAGCGGTTCGGTATCATACTGTCCCCAGCTTTCGTTGAACAAAACCCAAACGATGATGGCGGGGTGATTCTCCAAGCCGTCCACCATGCGGAGCAGTTCGTTCTCAAAATTGCGCTGGCCATCGGCGGTGGAATTGTTGCCGCTGGGCATATCCTGCCAGACGAGCATACCCAGTTTATCACACCAATAATACCAGCGGTCCGGTTCCACCTTCACATGTTTGCGGATGAGGTTGAACCCGTTCTGTTTCAGGAATTCGATATCCGACCGAAGCGCCTGGTCGGTGGGGGCGGTGTAGAGCCCGTCGGGCCAGAAGCCCTGATCCAAAATGCCGAGCTCAAACGTGTTCTGGCCGTTTAAGGCCATGCGAGTAATGCCCTGATCATCCTTCTGCAGGGAGATCTTGCGCATGCCAAAATAACTGGAGACGACATCATTCGTCTTATCGCCATCCAGAAGGGTGACTTTCAAATCGTAAAGGAACGGATCATCGGGCGACCACAGATGCGGATTGGCGAGATTCATCACCAGACTGGCATTGGCCTGGCCGGTGACAGTGCCAACCTCCTTGCCATCCACCAAAGCCACCGCCTTGACCCGGAGGGTGTCGGAAAAATTATCGGCGGCGACGGAAAGGCGGAGCACGCGGGCGTCCACATCCGGCGTAATTTTCAGGCGGTCAATGCAAACCTCCGGCACGGGCTCGAGCCAGACGGTCTGCCAGATGCCGGAACTGGCCGAATAAAAAATCCCTTCCGGCTTGCGCGACTGTTTGCCCCGGGGCTGGTCGCCCTCGGTGGGATCGGTCACGCACAGGGAGATTTCCTCCGCGCCGGTCCAGTGCAAGGCATCGGTGATATCAAACGCAAACGCATCATAACCGCCCTGATGCCGGCCCATGGCCCGGCCATTGACGGCGACCTCGCAACGCCAGTCCACCGCGCCAAAGTGCACGCGCACGCGGCGGCCGCGCCAGGCCTCCGGGAGCGTGAAACTCCGGCGATACCACAGCTTGCTGTGCTCGTCAAAATTGGTCATGACCCCGGACAGGGCCGATTCCACGGGAAAGGGAACCAGAATTTTCCGGCTGAACACCGGCGCCAGGGAATTGGTATCCGGCGTGATGGCATAATCCCACAGGCCGTTCAGACTCAGCCAATCGGCCCGGACCAGTTGCGGGCGCGGATATTCCGGCAGCGGATTGGCGGGGTCAACGTCGGCCGCCCAACGGGTCAGCAGCGGCGCTTGGCCGGCGGACCAGGCGGGTTGCGCGGCCGGTGCGAAGCTGCCGACCAGGAGCAAGCCAGCGAGGCCGCAACGGCGGACGGTACGCGACACCCATGACTTAGGAAGATTCATTTACGCAAAAATTTTGCCACGGCCTCGGTGCGGGAACAGACGTGCAGTTTTTCGTAAATGCGGCGGATATAATTTCGCACGGTATGGATGCTGATGCCGAGTTGGTCGGCGATCTGCTTGTAGGCCAGACCGGCGGCCAGACCATCGAGCACGCCGCGCTCGCGCTCGGAAAGATGGGCCGATTCGTCCACGGTGGCGGGCGCCGCTTTGAAGGATTGGACGACTTTGCGGGCGATGGAGGCGGACATCGGCGAACCGCCGGTCAGCACCTCTTCGATGGCCTCCAGCAATTTTTTGGGCGAAAGTCGTTTCAAGAGGTAACCACTCGCGCCGGCGCTCAGAGCCCGGAAGATTTGTTCGGTGTCCTCAAACACGGTGAGCATGAGCACCTGGGCCTTGGGCATGAGCACGGTCAGCCGGCGCACGCATTCAATGCCATCCATTTCGCCCAGATTGATATCCATCAGGATCACGTCGGGCTGGTCGGTGGGCAAATGCTTCAGGGCTTCTTCGGCACTGGCATAGGCGCTCACGCAGCGGATGTTCCCCGCCGCCGCGAGATAACCGGCGATGTGTTCGCGCAAATCCGCCTCGTCATCCACAATGGACACGGTAATGGTCTTTTTCATGATTTTTTGGCCGCTTTCGGGTTCAGGCGGATGTGCATGGTCGCTTCGGTCCCCTGCCCCGCATCGCTGGCAATCCGGAATTCACCGCCGATGTCCAGCAGGCGCTGCCGCATGTTATTCAGGCCGTTGCCGCCCCCGCCCCGCCGCGAGGGGACATTTTCGGAAGTGGCGGCCTGCGCGAACCCACGGCCATTGTCCGCGATTTTGATTTCAAATTCGAGCGCGGATAAATTCATCTCAATTTTCACCTTGGTGGCACCGGAATGTTTCAGGACGTTGTTCAAGACCTCTTCGAAGGTAAGAAACAGGTTGTGCCGCAGCTCGGAGGACAGCGGATAGGCGGGGATTTCCTGCGAGAGTTTCAGTTCGCATTCGACACTCGTGTTCTGAAAATATTCCGAGGCGTAATGGCTCAGGTAGGCGACCACGTTTTCGAGCGAGTCGTTGCGCGGGTTGACCACCCACACGATCTCATCCATGGTTTGCAGCAATTCCCGGGACGTTTGGGCGATGGACTGGATCTTGTCCGCGAGCGGACCGGTGGCGGCGGCATCCACCTGGGCGTGTTCGCTGAGGAAGGAGATTTTCGTGAGTTTGGAGCCCATTTCATCATGCATGTCGCGGGCAATACGCATGCGTTCGCGCTCGAGCGACTGCTGCTGTTCGAGGCGGGCGAGGGTCAGCCGCAAACGCCGGTGGGAAACCAGGCGGACAATGCCGGTGACCAGCAGGATCGCCGCGGCCACAAACAGGAAGATCGCCCACTGTTGCAGATAGAACGGCGTTGGCACCACAAAGGAAAAGGTATCGGCCGCCTCCTGCCAGACGCCGCTGGCGTTGCGGGCGGCCACGTGGAAGCGATAGCGCCCGTAATACAGCCGGCCGTAGCGCACGAAATGCGCGCCGGCATCGTCCACCCAGTCGGCATCAAAACCCTCCAGCTTGTGCCGGAACCGGAGGTCGCCGGGGGCGGCAAAATTCGGGGCGGTGAAATAAATTTCCAGCGACCGCAGATCCACCGGCGCCAGGAGCGGCTGGTCATTGGTGATGGCGGAGGACCAGAGGCCGCCCCGCAGCAGGGAAAAAGCGGGCTGGCCGTTGAAGGCGGCACTTTCCAAATAAACGTGCACGCGGCCGGGTTCGCTTTCAAACTGGTGGGTGTTCACGTTCATGACCCCCTCCGACGTGGCGAACCACAACTCACCGCCCGGGGCCAGCAGTGCCCGGGTGCCGCCGGCAATGGTGGTGGATTCGGGCAGGGTTTTCGCCGGGGACATGGGCTCGCATTTGAGCGGCAGATTCGGGTGATCCAGCGCCCGGCGGACATCGCCACGATTGACCCGGTAGATGCCCGCACCGGTGGCCAGCCAGAGATTTTTCGTCTGATCCAGCACCACGGCGGCGATGTGATTGGCCGGGAGTCCGTTATTGGTGGTCCACACGGACATTATCCCATTATACCAACAGGCCAACCCGCCACCCGCCGAGCCGATCCAGAGGCCGTGCTCGCCCTCCTGCAAGGCCAGCACCGGGCAACCGGCCAGGTTGGTGGCTCCCGGTATGGCGAGGATGCGTTCATTTTTCTCCCGCAAAATATCGCCGGCCCGGGTGCCCAGCCAAAGGCCGCCGGAGGGGGCCGCGAGCATGGCCGTGACCGGAGCTTCCGGCAGCCCCTGCGCCGCATCCAGGCGGACGGGATGCGAACCGCCAAAACGATGCAACGTGCCGGCCCCCGTGCTGGCCCAGACATCCCCGGCGACATCCGTGCAAACGGCCAGTACATTGTCATCAGCCAGCCCGTTGGCGGTGGTAAAGTGAATTTCCCGGCCGGCCTTAAGCCCGTACAGTCCGTCGCCGAGGGTGCCGGACCAGACCGCGCCGTTGCCGGCCACGCAAATGGACGAAACGAAATTCTGCATTTTCACACCATCGTTACCGCCGACGCGTTCAAACCGGCCGCTTTCCCCCTCGTACAGGCCGCCATGCTGGAGGCCGACGTAGATGCGGCCCGTGGCGTCCAGGGCGATGGCGGTGGAAGAACTGTTCGGCAGACCCTGACCGGCGCGCAGAATGTGCATGGAGTGCGGCCGCAATTGCACCAGCCCGCCACCGGACGTTCCCAGCCACAGGTTGCCCTCGCGATCTTCGCACAGGGCGCGGACGTCGTAGGGCCAGCGGTTTTCATCCAACACCACCGGTTGAAACCGGTTATCCTCGAAGCAGAACAGGCCGCGGCCGCTGGTGCCGATCCAGATGCGGCCGTCCCGACCTTCGCACAGACTCCAGATGCGCAAGGACTCGGACTCGGAACTGCGGAAATAATTGAAGCGTTTGCCTTCGGCCAGATTAATCAGATAGGTGTCGCCGAAGGCCCACAGATTGCCGCGCCGGTCTTCATAGGTACCAAGATATTCCGGGCTGCGGCCCTGGCTGTCCGTCTGAAAAACGTACGGGGTGATTTTGCCGGCAATATAGCGGCTCATGCCGGTGCGGGTGGTAATCCAGACGGTGCCGGACCGGGCGATATTCAAGCCGGTGATGGATTCATCCATCAGACCGTCCCGCAGGGTGAAGGCCTTGAATTCCCGGCCGGTCCAGAGATTCAAGCCGGCTTTGCCACCGATCCAAACCTGGCCGGCACCATCCACCGCCAGACTGGTGACATTGTCTGAGAGCAGCCCGGCAGCGGTGGTGAAGCGCGTCACCTGGCCGCCAGCCAGCTGGAACAAGCCGTCCTGTTGCGAACCGATCCAAAGATGGCCCGCGCCATCTTCGCACAAGGCGGTAATGCGGATTGGAGCGTTGGTGGAGGCGGATTCCAGCGGGACCTCGGTGAATTTGACGCCATCAAAGCGGACGAGTCCCGCCGTGGTGCCCGCCCAAAGAAAACCGTCACGGGTCTGGATGATGGCCGTGACCGAATCGGATGGGAGACAGTCCACGCCATGCCAGACGCGGATGGCCCCGGCACTTTCGGCCAGATCGAAATCGGCGCCAACGGCACCCGGAAGTCCGGAGAATAAACCGGTCCAGGCTACCACGAACAAAATGAAAAAATGTCGCGTCAAGATATGCTTCAGCTTAACCCACAATGCCGGGGCGTAAAGTGAAGTTTACCTATCGCCGGCAGCGGGCAGCATCGATTCGGGTAGGTTTATGGCGCGGAGAGCCGGTAAAACCGGGGCGTGGCGGTCACCGGCAACGAGACCGCATATTGCCCGGTGTTGGTTGCCGCCACATTGGTGGCCGGCAGCCAGCTGACCGGGGGATTCAAATTGGTCGAGACATACAGGGACCAGCCATTGGCCCACAGCGGCCAGTTCAGGGTCAGGGCGCTGCCGCCCGCCGGGGCCAGCGTCAAAACTGGTTTGGGGAGATAGACGGCAATCGCAACGGAGCTGGCACTGACGTTGCAACCGTTCACCGCCGTGACTTCATAATACCGGGTCTGCCCATTGACAGCGGATACATCGGTGTAACTGTTCGTACCCACTCCGCTGGCCAGCGGAAGAAACGGGCCAACGGCATTGGTGGCGGCGCTCACGAGGTAGCTGGCCGCGCCCGAAACGCCCGACCAGTTCAGCACAATCTGCCGGCTGCCCGGCACGCCGCTCAGGCCGGCGGGAGCGGTCAGAGTGACGCTGCCCAAAGACAGATTGTATTTGCAAGCCAGACTGTTTTCCTCCGCAATGCGGCTCAGATCCGGCAGGGCGGAGGCGAAGATTTTCACTTCCGCCAGATCACCATTCAAAGCTCCCCCGCCGCTGGGCACAATGCCCATGGCCAGCGTGGTCGGCGCCGTCAAGGCGTTGGTGTTGCCGGTGCCGGTCCCGGACAGGGTCCCATCCACATACAGGGCCAGGGCTCCGGTGCTCTTCGTTCGTGTGAAGGTGACGACATGCGGATTGCCATCATTGAAGCCGCCGCCGGAAATGATGGCCG
Source organism: uncultured Verrucomicrobia subdivision 3 bacterium (assembly GCA_903820285.1). GTDB lineage: Bacteria > Verrucomicrobiota > Verrucomicrobiia > Limisphaerales > UBA11358 > UBA11358. Next base: position 12,495 of record CAIJGS010000312.1, read on the forward strand.
TGTCGGGATTGCCGGTGCCGGCGATCACCTGGCCATTGCCGTTGATGCAAGTGCCAAAATCATTTTGGGCGTTCGGCTGATCTCCGTTCACGAGGGCCGCGCCGCCGAAAAAAGTGGTGGTGGTGCCCTGATTGGTCTGACTGCAACGGTAGACGATCATCAGGGTGAAATTTGTCTGTACCGGCCGGTTGAAGGACAGAAAGGTGCCATTTGTGGAATTGAAACGTACCACGGGAAGTCCATTAATAACATTGGTGAGGTAGGCGGGTTGCTTGCCAGTGGTACTCTGCGTGGCGGCAAAACCATTACTGGTGACATCGCTCCATGACGACACCACCGCGCCATTGGCGAGTCCGGTGATGGCATCGGCTTTAAACCACGCCACCGGCACCGGAGCGGCGGGAACCGCGCTTACTTCCGCCGAGTTGGTGCTCTCGCCGAGGGGCGTCACCACGGTGACCACGTAATAATAATTGGTGCCGTTGACCACGGTGGCGTCGGTGAAATTGGTGGCGACTGGGCTCGCCAGCGTGGCATAAGGTCCGCCGCTGACGGTGGCGCGCTTCACCTTGAAATTGGTGGCAGTGGGATAGCTGTTCCATTTTATCTGGATCGCGGCATTGCCCGCCGTAGCCGTCACGCCGGTCGGCGGGGGCGGCACAGGAATGCCCCACTTCTGCACCAGCCCGCTTTCCTGATTCACACGGTCGGTGTCCGAAAGGGCGGAGTTGAAAATTTTGACCTCGCCAATGTCGCCGTTGAAAAAATTGATAATGGTCTGGAGCGCGCCCAGGACGAGCTGATTGGGAGCCGTGAGCGAACTGGTACTGCCGGTGGTGCTGCCCACGAATGTTCCATCCAGGTACAAGTCCACCTCGCCGGTGGCTTCGGTGCGTTTGAACGTCATCAGATGAGGCAGGCCATCGTTATAGCCAGTACCGGACAGCGCCGCCACATCGGGATTGCCAGTGCCGGCACAGATCTGGCCGTTGGCAAACAGACAGGAGCCAAAATCGGTGGTCACGCCGGAAACCTCCCCGTTTACCAGGCCCGCGCCCTGATAATATAGCGTGCCGGAACCGTAGCCCTGCGTGCTGCGAAAGACGCAAAAAATCGTGAAGTCATCCTGCACCGGGCGGGGAAAAGCCAGGTAGTTCGAACTGGCGGAATTGAACCGCACCACGGGCAGATGATTCACGGCATTGGTCACATAAGTGGGCAGTTGAGCGACGGCAGGCTGCGTGGCGTTAAAACCATTGCCGCTCAGGTCAGCCCAGTTGGATACCGCCGCCCCATTGGCCAGGCCGGTGATACGGTCGGCGGCAAACCAGGTGAGCAAGGAGGCGGCCAGCGAAGGAGTGGCGCTGACTTCGGCCGAGTTGGTGCCATCCCCCAGGGCATTGGCGGCCGCCACCACATAATACCAGGTGGTGCCGTTGGTGGCGGTGGCATCAATATAACTGGTGGCCAGCATGCTGGCCACGTTGGTGTACGGCCCGCCGCTGTGGGTGGCCCGTTTCAAATCATAGCCGGTGACATTCGGCACATTGGCCCAGCTCAATATGACCTGGTTGTTGCCCGCCGTGGCCGTCAGATTGGTGGGGGCAACGGTCAGGGCCGCGCTGTTTCCATACAACGCCTGCACCTCCAAATTGCCCAGGGTGCGATTATAAACGCGGATGTCATCGAGGCTGCCATTGAAAAAATTCACCCCGGTGCGGATGGCGCCGAACCGCAAATTCGCCGGTAACATGAGTGAATTGGTGCCACCGGTGCCGGTGGCCGACAGCACGCCATCCACATAAACGGACAGGGTGCCGCTGCTTTGCTGCCGGGTGGCCACGCATTGGTGCCAGGCTCCGTCATTGATCACGTTCGTGGAACGGATGGTCGTGTCAGGATTGCCGGTTCCAAAAGCAAACTGGCCGCCGGTCAGAGCGGTGCCGAAATCATTGGCTCCGGAAGACACAAAGCCATCCACCAATCCCCGGCCCTGCCACCATTGGCCGGTACCGCCGGTCTGGGTGGTTTTGACCCAGAATGAAATGGAGAAGTCATTGCTGATGGTGTTCGCTATTTGCACGTAATTGTTGGTGCCATTGAAATTCAGGCAGCCGTTTACCTTGCCATTGGCCGACCAGGCGGCGCCGGTAACCGCGCCGTTGTTGCCATAACCGGTCAGGTCGAAGGCCACGGTGCCGTTGGTTTCATCGAGGGGCCAATAGCCGAGATAATCCGTGGAAACGACCAAGGCGTTCACAACGAACACCTGCTTGGAGATACCGACATCAATGTCCTGGCCGCCGCCGGTATTCACGCAGTGCACGGCAAGGACATTCGTGCCGTTGGCGACGAGCGCATTCTGTCCCGCTGTGTTCATCGTCAGCAGGCCGTAAGAGGTCACGTAGCCGGAGGCGGATCCTGCCAGGACGCCGTTGAGATAAATCTGGCAGTCCTCATCATGAAACACGTTGAAGGCCAGTTGCGACCGGTCCTGCGGAGTCAGCGTGCCCAGCGTAAAAGTCTGGCGGAGCCAGATATTAGAGGAGTTCCAGACGGTGCCCACCACGGCACCAGGCGTCATCGTGGTGCCAAACCCCGCCGGTCCGTTGCTCCACGCGGCGGCGTTGTAATTGAAGGCGTACCAGTTGGTGGCCGGCGTATTCGTCGTATAACTCCAGTTGCGCGCCTGGGTTTGGGAGGCCGGCAGCACGGTGCTGAGATAGACCTGCGCCGTGATGGCTTTGCGGTTGGAGGCGTAGATCAGGCCGAGTGAAGGTTTCAGGATGCGGTCATAGGTCATCAACCCGTTGCATTCATTTTCCACATCGGTGATTTGCGTGTAGACCGCCGCGTTCAGGCCGTTGCTGGACTTGTAATAGACCAGGTCATCGGCAAAGGAATCATAAATGGTGGCGATGTCATTGGTGGTGTTCGCGCCCACGTAATTGCCGCCGGCGAGCGCCGGATTCCACAGGTGCCCGGCCATTTGAAAACCGATGCCGCCGTATTCGCCATCCGCCGGTGCCTGCGTGGTGCTGGTGGGATTGCCGGGGGCCGGGTAGCTGTGATTGTCCATTACATCGCCAGCATTGAAATAGGCACCGCCGCTGGCTTCGTTCACCAGCCGATACGGGTCGAGCGATTTGACCAGCGAAACCAGGTACGGCGTGTTCGTCTGGCCGGTGTCGGTCTGCCCCTGCCCTTCATTGAATGTGTCCCACATGATGATGCACGGACTGTTCCAGTGATTGGTGACCAGGGCCGACAATTCGGTGATGAACTGCAAAGCATTGATGGGTTGCGGACTGCCGGTGTAGGAATTGCCGCTGGGCATGTCCTGCCAGACCAGCAGGCCCAGCTTGTCCGCCCAATTATACCAGCGCTGCCGTTCCACCTTGATATGCTTGCGCACCATGTTAAAACCAAGCGCCTTGGTCATCTGCAAATCATACGCCTGCGCGGCATCGGTGGGCGCGGTGTAAAGTCCGTCCGGCCAGAACCCCTGATCCAGCGGCCCCATTTCAAAGTACGCCTGATTGTTCAGGAACATCTCCGGTGTGCCGTTCACTACATTGATGGCAATCTTACGCATGCCAAAGTAACTGGTGACGGTGTCGTTGGTCACACCGTTGTGAATGACTGATACCTTGAGGTCGTAGAGGAACGGATTTTCCGGCGACCACAGGTTCATATTTGGAATGCGCACGTCCAGTTCGGTCTGCGGATTGCCGGTCAGGCCGTTAACCACCACACCATTGGATAGCACTGTGGCGGACACCGTGACGCCGTTGGTCGCCAGCGTGTTTACCGTGAGGCGCAGCCGGGCATTGTCCACATCGGGAATGATTTGTAATCCGCTGACGCCCGAGGCGTCTACCGGCTCCAACCACACCGGCTGCCAGATGCCGGAGGACGAAGTGTACATGATGCCACCCGGATAAAGGGTCTGTTTGCCGCGCGGCTCGCCGCTGGCGTCTTCGGGGCTGTAAACCTGCACGATGAGTTCATTCGTGCCGCCATTTAGATACGGGGTAATGTCGTAACTAAAGGGATCGTAGCCGCCCTTGTGCACGCCCAGGCTCTGGCCATTTACATATACGGTGGACTGCCAGTCCACGGCATCGAGATGCAGAATGATCCGCTGCCCGCTCCAATTGGTTGGCACGGAAAACGCACGACGGTACCAGGAGAACGCGGAATACTTCATCACCCCGGAAATGGCGGACTCCATCGGATAAGGAACCAGAATTTGATTCGTCAACGTCTGGCCCGTTGGCACCGCATCATTGGTGGCGCCCGGCTGAAATTGCCAGATGCCATTCAAATTGAGCCAGTTGGTGCGGACCAGCTGTGGCCGCGGATATTCCGGCAGCGGCGCATTGGTGTCTACCAAGGCCGCCCATTGGGTCATCAGAGCGGCCTGCTTCATCTGCCAGGCCTGGGCCTGAACCGCCGCCAGGCCAAGCAGAAAGAGCAGACCGGCACGGCGGAAGGAAGGCCATGGCAGCCACCGTCGTTGGAGAAAGATTGATGACATGGTGTTTAGTAGATTGGCGAAGAGTTAAACTGGAATTGGGCGCTGAGAACGGATATTTTTTCGGAAAGGAAAACGCCCGACTAAAATACGATGACTCGGCGATATACGGGGTTCATGGTGATACGTTCGCAGAAAATGACGAACCCGCAACGTGGCATGAAATGGCCACATGCTTAGCGCGCGCATTTCCGACACAATAAGAAGAACCCAAACATGAAACCGATTATTGCAGTGCCGACATCCATTTGTTCCCTGGCCCTCATTTCCAGCCTAGCGCTGGGACTGACCGGAGTAAGCGCATGCGCCAAACCAGCAGTGGATTACGTGAACCCCATGATCGGCACCGATGCCCATGGCCATGTTTTCCCGGGTGCCACCCTGCCCTTTGGCATGGTGCAACTCTCGCCAGATACGCGGGATAACACGTGGGATGGATCCTCCGGCTATCATTATTCGGACACCAGCATCCTCGGCTTTTCCCACAACCATCTGACGGGCACCGGTTGTCCGGACCTGGGCAATATTATGCTCATGCCCACCACCGGCGAACTGAAGCTCACGCCCGGTGGCAAGCCCGGCGACGGCTATCGCGCCCGGTTTTCGCACGACCAGGAAACCAGCCGCCCTGGTTACTACGAAGTTTATCTGCCCGACTATCAGGTGAAGGTGGAACTCACCGCCACCGCCCGCGCCGGGTTGCATCGCTACACTTTCCCCGCCTCCAGCGCCAGCCACGTGGTGCTGGATTTGCAGCATGGCATCGGCAACAACGTGCTGGAAGCGCAGCTCAAGCTGGAAGACGATCACACCGCCAGTGGCTACCGCCGGAGCGATGGCTGGGGCGGCGCCAAAATCTACTACTTCGTCATGGAATTTTCCCGGCCTTTTGATTCAGCCGGCGTTGCCCAGGGCGACCGCGATGTGGCCGGTCGCGAGACGGCGGGAAAGGAAACGAAGGGACATTTTGATTTCAAGACCAGCGCCGGCGAACAGATCCTTGTTCGTGTGGGTATTTCCACGGTAAGCGTCGAGGGTGCCCGTAACAATCTGCACACGGAAATTCCGGGCTGGAATTTTGATGCCGTGGCCAAAGCCGCCAGCCAGCAGTGGGAAAAGGCCCTTGGCGTGCTCGCCATCGAATCACCGGACAACAACTTCAAGCAGACGTTCTACACCTCCCTGTACCATGCAGAAATGGCACCCACCCTGCTAAGCGATGTGGATGGCCAGTTTCGCGGGCCGGATGAAAAAGTTCATCAGACCAAGGGCTACGACTATTACACTGCCCTGTCGCTGTGGGACACGTTTCGCGCCGAAAACCCGTTGCTGACGCTGGTGCAGCCGGCGCGGGTCACCGGGATGGTCCAGACCATGCTCGACCATTATAACATTTTTGGCCACCAGACGCTGCCCGTGTGGCCCGAAGGTGGCAAGGAAACCTGGTGCATGATTGGCAACCATGCGATTCCGGTGATCACCGAGGCTTACCTCAAGGGCTTTCACGGCTTTGACGTGAATGAAGCGCTGGCCGACATGATCGCCACCACCAGTCTGGATCGCGAACAGCTCAACGATTACCGCGACCGCGGCTTCATTCCCACCGGCGACCGCGTGCAAAGCGTTTCCAAGGTGCTGGAATATTGTTACGACGACGCCTGCATCAGCCGCCTCGCAAAGGCGCTCGGCCAGAATGATCTGGCCGAAAAATATGCCAAACGTTCGCAAAATTGGGAAAACGTGTTCGATCCGTCCACCGGCTTCATGCGCGGCAAAAATGCGGATGGCAGCTGGGTGACGCCGTTCGGCCAGAATGAAATCAACAGCATTAACTTTAACGAATACACCGAGGCCAACGCGTGGCAGTATAATTTCTTCGTGCTGCACAATTTGCCCGCCCTGATCGGCAAACTCGGCGGCGATGACAAGTTCACTGCGCGGCTGGATGAAATGTTCGACACCACCGAAACTATTCCGAACCTCGCCATGATCCCGGACGTGACGGGCGTGATCGGCATGTATGCGCACGGCAACGAGCCGGTGCATCATGTCGCCTACCTGTACAACTACGCCGGGCAGCCGTGGAAAACCCAGACGCGCGTGCGGCAGGTGGCCAACACACTCTACACCAACACGCCCGCCGGCATTTGTGGCAATGACGATTGCGGCCAGATGTCTGCCTGGTATGTCTTCACCGCGCTCGGTTTCTACCCGGTGGATCCGGCTAGCGGAAATTATGCGCTAGGCAGTCCGCTGGTGGACAAGGCCACCCTGAAGCTCGATTCGAAGTTTGCCAAGGGCCGGTCCTTCACGGTCATTGCCAAAAACAATTCACCGCAAAACCCGTACATCCAGTCGGCCACCCTGAACGGCAAAGCCCTGACGCGGAGCTGGATTTCCCACACTGAAATCACGGACGGCGGCACGCTGGTGCTGACCATGGGACCGCAGCCCAATCATGATTTCGGCTCCGCCCCGGCGAACCGGCCGCCGACGCCGTAAGTATCCGCCGGCCGGGATCAGCCGAAAGGCATGATCCCGGCGTTCTGTTTCTGCCTCCAGCGGCCGGCCTATCCGTTTGGCCGCCAATCTCATGGACTGGCCGGCGTGGCCATTTCATGCCACAGGACTTGGCCCGGCCGATCTGCGACTATTTAGAATCGCCACCCGCTGTAACCGCATGAATGACCGGTTTGAAAAACCTGGATATCCGTTTTGTCGCTGCGAACCGGTTTCCCGCATGAACATTGCCGGGCAGCTGGTTCGCATTTTGGTGGCCTGCGCGGTGTTGCTGGGGGGCCATTCCGTCCGGGCCTTTTCCAGCACGGATGCGAGCACGGTTTTCAGCGCCTACAATTCCGCCTTTTACAGTCAAAGCGGCACGAACGGTTTTTTCAAGAATGGCCAGACCGACGGCAGTGCGGCGTACTTTTGGGGGCAGGCCGAGACCATCGAATGCGTGATCGACACCTACGAATGGACCACGAATGCGACCGCCAAAAGCATGATCACGAATCTGCTGAACGGTTTCCTGCAAAACAATGGCTCGAGCTGGACCTGGGACATCTACAACGACGACATTATGTGGGCGGTCATGGCCTTTGCGCGCGGGGGGCAGGACACAGGCATGACCAATTATTGCAACATCGCCAAGGCGAATTTTGACGCGTGTTTTGCGCGCGCCTGGGACACCGCTCTCGGCGGCGGCCTGTATTGGACCAGCGCCGACCAGTCCAAAAACGCCTGCGTAAATGGCCCCGGCGCCATTGCAGCGTATCTGCTCTACAAGATTTACAACGACACCAACTATTGGACCAAGGCCACCAATGTGTACTACTGGGAACGTTCAGTACTGTTCAATACTGCCAACGGCGCCATCTACGACAACATCGGAACGAATGGCTCCATCAGCACCTGGGCGAGCACTTACAATCAGGGCACGTTTCTCGGCGCGGCCAATTTCGTCGGCCAGACCAATGATGCCACACTGGCCGCGCGGTTTACCCTGCTGAATATGACCGGCGCCGGCGTGCTGCCCCAGTATGGCATTGCGGGAAACAACTCCGGTTTCAACGCCATTTTCCTGCGCTGGATGAACCGGTTCATCCGTGATCGCAATTTGAAGGGCATCTATGGACCGTGGTTGCAAACGAATGCGATTGCCGCCTGGAATGGCCGCCGCACCGACAATCTCTCCTGGTGCCAGTGGCCGCAAACCACCCCGGCCGGCACGAACTTTTATTCCTGGGATTGCATTTCCTCGTTTGAAGCGTTGCAGGCGGCGGATCCGACGCAAACCGACCCGGCGCTCGCGGTTCCCACGGACAACATCGGCTACTGGCCGCTAGATGCCACCAGCGGCACCAGCGCCGCCGACCTCTCCGGCAATGTCAATAATGGCACCGTCACCAACGCCACGTGGAGCACCAGCGGCCGGGTGAAGGGTTGTCTGACTTTCAATGGTACGACCAGCTACGTGCAGATCACGAATACCGTCGCGAATGATTTCAGCATCGCCTGCTGGGTCAAAACCACGCAGACCGCCGGCACCGGCCAATGGTACAATGGCGCCGGCCTGGTGGATGGCGACGCCTCCGGCCCCGCGAATGATTTCGGCACGGCCCTGGTCGGCGGCAAATTTGCCATTGGCGTTGGCAATCCTGACACCACCTTCCTCTCCACCTCGGCCATCAACGACGGCACCTGGCATCATTGCGTGGCCACCCGGCAGCAGGCGAGCGGCGCGATTGCCATCTACGTGGACGGTCGTCTACAAACCACCGGCACGGCCAGTCGGAACACGTTGAACAGTTCATCAAGGTTATTGTTTGGCGCCATCTCCTCGGGTGGCGGTTATTTCAATGGAAGTCTGGATGAAGTCCGGGTATTCAGCCGCACCTTGGGCAGCAACGAGGTTTCCGCCTTGTACAGCAATCTGGTTTCCGCCCCGGTGGGAGCGCCGACCAGTCTGACCGCCCTCGCCGGCAACAATCAGGTGCAGCTCAGCTGGCCCAAAGCCCCGCTCGGCACTGGTTACAATGTGAAACGTGCCCTGCTGAGTGCCGGCCCTTATACAACGATCACCAATCTCACCGGCAACGCGTGCACCGACACCAGCGCCACCAACAACCGGACGTATTACTATGTGGTATCGGCCACCAACAGCATCGGCGAAAGCACCAACTCGGCCCCGGCCAGCGTCAATGTATCGGCCCTCACCGTTTGGCTGAAAGCCGATGCCTTCACTGCCCTGACGGGTGGTTCCCCCATATCCGTATGGTCCGATGTGAGCAGCAACGGTTACAATGCCATCCAAACTTTGGGCACCAACCAGCCGGTTTATGTGACCAATGCCATGAACGGCATGCCCGTGGTCCGGTTCAGCGCCACCAACGGCAGTTTCCTGTGGTTCCTCCGGCCGGTGCAGGATAATTTTACCATCATCTGCGTTTTTCAAAGCACGCAGGGACTGGGCTCCGGTTCGTTATTTTATCAGGGTGCTGGACTGATAAATGGCGAAGTTTCCGGGACAGTAAATGATTTCGGCTCCTGCCTGTTTGCCAACGGACAAGTCTGCGCTGGCACCGGCAATCCCGATGTGTCGGCGGTGTCCGCCGCCGGCTATAACAACGGGCTGCCGCACATCATGACCTTCAAGCGCACCGCCAGCACCGGCCAGATCTACCTGTATATGGATGGGACCCTGGTCGCCATCAGTACGGGCAACACCGCCTCGCTTACGTCGCCCAACCAACTCATGCTCGGGGCGCTGCAAACTGTGAATAATTATTTCAGCGGCGACATCGCCGAAGTGCAGATTTATAACACCGCGCTGGCCGACACCGACCGGACCGGTTTTGAGCGGGCGCTCAAGTGCAAATATTCCCTGACCGGTGGCACCGTGCCGGCCACTCCAACCGGTCTGGCGGGCAGTGCCGGTAACCGGCAGATTTCCTTAACGTGGACACTGACCAGCGGGGCTGCCACCTACAATATGTGGCGTTCCACCAATGCCGGTTTGACGTATCAACTCACCGCCAGCAACCTCACTGCCGGCAGTTACGTGGATACCGCGGCGGTCAACGGCAAGACCAACTTCTACCATCTCACCGCCACCGATGCCTGCGGCGCCAGCGCCAACTCGGTCGCCGTGGCCGTTTTGCTACCCTTGCCCGCACTGGGAATGAACGTCAGCTCAAACGCCTTGACCCTCACTTGGCCGGGCTGGGCCAATGACTGGGCATTATACGCCACCACCAATCTGAACTTGCCGGTCGTCTGGTCAGCAGTCACCAACGCCGCCGGCAGCAACAATAATTCGTTTGGCGTGACCCTGCCCATCGGCACCGGAAACCGGTTTTACCGTCTGAGCAGTCCGTAACATTTCCCGCTTCCGGCAACCTTCGTTCCGCTATACCGTATTTTATAATCATGAATCGCAATTTGAGCAAAAACCTCCTGGCGTGCTGGACGGCAACACTGGTCATCGGCGCGACCGGAGTGCAAGCCGGTGTGGATATTGTGGCCGGTCCCGACCTGACGCCCACCAACAGCTTTTATCTGGGCAACCGTGCCCCGCTCGAGCCGAGCCGGTTCATTCCCCTGCCCATCGGCGCGGTGCAACCTAAAGGCTGGCTTAACGTGATATTGCAACGGCAGCGCGCGGGCCTGAGCGGTCATCTCGGCGAAATCAGCGCGTGGCTCGATAAGCATGACAACGCCTGGCTGAGTCGCGACGGCAAAGGAAAATACGGCTGGGAGGAAGTTCCCTACTGGCTGCGCGGCTACCTGCCGCTGGCTTATATTTTGAACGATCCCCAGATGATCGCCGAGGGCGAGATCTGGATTCAGGGCGCCATGAACAGCCAGCGCGCCAATGGCGACTTCGGTCCCGACCAGCGCTTCGATGACGATGGCTCACGCGATTTCTGGGCCAACATGCTCATGCTGTTTTGCCTCGAAACGTATTATGAACATTCCCAGGACGCCCGAGTGCTGGATGTCATGACGAAATATTTCCACTATCAACTGACGATTCCCGACAACCTGCTCCTGACCCATTACTGGCAGAAGATGCGCGGCGGCGATGAACTCTACAGCATCTACTGGCTCTACAACCGCACCGGCGACGGCAATCTATTGACGCTGGCCGACAAGATTCATCGCGTGACCGCCAACTGGGAAATGCCCGGCACTCTCCCCGACTGGCACAACGTGAACAACGCCGAATGTTTTCGCGAACCCGCCACGTACTTTTTGCAGACCCATAATCAGTCCGATCTGACGGCGTCGTATGCCGACTTCACCGAACTGCGCAAGCGTTACGGCCAGGTGCCCGGCGGCATGTTCGGCGGCGATGAAGTCTGCCGGCCCGGTTATGCCGATCCGCGTCAGGCCGTCGAAACCTGCGGCATGGTCGAACAAATGTTCTCCGATGAATTGCTGGTGCAGATGAGCGGTGATCCGACTTGGGCGGATAACTGCGAGAACGTGGCTTTTAATTCCTATCCGGCGGCGCTCACGGAAGACATGCGGGCGCTGCGTTATCTCACCGCGCCCAATCTGGTCGTGAGCGATGCCAAAAACCATGCCCCTGGCATTAATAACGGCGGCCCGTTCCTGCTGATGAATCCCTTTAGTTCCCGCTGCTGCCAGCATAACCACTCGATGGGCTGGCCTTATTTCACCAAACATCTCTGGCTCGCCACGCCGGACAACGGCCTCTGCGCGGACATTTACAGCGCCAGTGAAGTGACCGCCCAAGTCGGTAACGGCACGCAGGTGCGCATTGCAGAAGCCACGCATTATCCCTTCGAGCAAACGATCAGCTTTACCATCCACGCCGACCAAGCCGTGACCTTTCCGCTCTACCTGCGCATCCCGGGCTGGAGCAAAACGGCCGTGGTTTCCGTGAACGGCCAACCGCAGAGCATCCAGCCGGAAGCCGGTAAATTTGTGCGCATCGAACGCCAGTGGACTACTGGCGACACGGTGACGCTGCAACTGCCCATGGAAGTGTCTGTGCAGCGCTGGGCCGCCAACCATGACAGCGTCAGCGTCAACTACGGTCCCCTCAGCTTCTCCCTGAAAATCGGGGAGCGCGTGGAACGCGTGGACAGCGCCAAGACTGCCATCGGCGATTCGAGCTGGCAACCCACCGCCGACCCGGTGCAATGGCCGTCATTTGGACTATATCCCACCACTCCGTGGAACTTTGGACTGGTGTTGGCTGAGACCAACCCGGCGGCATCCTTCACGGTCAAAACCTCGGCGTGGCCGGCGGATGATTATCCGTTCAGCCCGGAAAGTGCGCCCATTCAGATCATTGCCAGCGGCAAACAGATTCCGGAATGGACGCTGGATAAACACGGCCTCTGCGCCGTGCTGCAACCCAGCCCCGCCCGCAGCGAACAGCCTTTGGAATCCGTGACACTGCTGCCGATGGGCGCGGCTCGTCTGCGCATTTCGGCGTTCCCCACGATTGGCTCGGGGCCGGACGCGCATCGATGGGTGGCGTCAGCCGTGCCGCATAAGTCCGAATATGCGACAAGCGCCTCGTTCACTTGCCCAAGCGATACCTTGGACGCGCTGGGTGATGGCCTGATTCCCACCGCCTCCAACGATGAAAGCATCCCGCGCTTCACCTGGTGGGATCACCGGGGCACCACCGAGTGGGTGCAATATGATTTTCCGCAGCCGAAGGTGGTTTCCGGCGTGAACGTCTATTGGTTTGATGACACCGGCAAAGGCGAGTGCCGCGTACCGAACACCTGGCGGGTGCTGTATCAGGACGGCGGTGACTGGAAGCTGCTGCCCGGTGCCGGCCCGGCCGCCGGCATAACGGGTCAGTTTAATACGATGACCTTTGCCCCCGTGAAAACCTCGGCGCTGCGGATTGAAGCCGGTCTCCAGCACGGATTCTCCGGCGGCATACTGGAGTGGCAGGTGAAGTAACTTGCCCTATCGCCCTGGCAAACTACTGATTGGCGCGGCTGGCCGGCTGAATTCACCGGTGGCCCAGTGGAAGTTCGGGCTGGATTCCAGGTTCAACTGCAATTGTCCACCGGCAGTGATCTGACCATGAGTGAGGTAGACCTTTTCAAACGTCACGCCATTCAGTGTCGCTGAATTGATATACGGCCGCTGCGGACCATTGGCCGGGGCGGCGATGATGAATTGGCGACCGGCCCCAACCTTCAGGGTGGCGCGGTCAAAAATAGGACTGCCGAGCACATAGGCATCCGTGCCCGGACACACCGGGTAAAAACCCAGCGCGCTGAAAACATACCAGGCGGACATCTGGCCATTATCTTCATCTCCGGACAAGCCATCCGGGGTGGATTGATAGAGCTGGTTCATCACCTCCCGGATTCGGAACTGGGTCTTCCACGGCTGGCCGGCCAGGGCATACAGGTAAACGACGTGGTGCACGGGTTCGTTACAATGCGCGTACTGGCCGAATCCTTGGGCGACCATTTCGTTCATTTCGTGAATCATGCCAAAGTAGGTGCCGATCTTCACCTCCGACCCGGCGGCGAACAGAGCATCCAGCTTGCGGGTGAAGCGGTCTTCGCCGCCCAGCAACTGGATGAGCCCGGGCACATCCTGCATTACACTCCAGGTCCATTGCCAGGCATTGCCTTCCACAAACGGACCGCCCCATTCGATGGGATCAAAATTTTCCCGCCACGAACCGTCCTTGTGCCGGCCGCGCATGAAGCCAGTACCGGCATCGAAGACATTCGTGTAATTCATCGCGGAGTGGGCGAAGGCGGTGGCATCCGCCGGACGGCCGGCTGCCGAGGCCAGCACGGCGCCGCAAAAGTCATCGTAAGCGTACTCCAGCGTTTTGGAGGTGGCATCCGGGATTTCGGGATAAGGAACATAACCCAGCTTGTCAAAATAATCATACCCCTGACGGCCGTGACCAAAGATGGCTTCACCATGGGCATCATGCTTCACGGCGTCCACCGCGTCCGGGAGATCAAACGGGCGGATGTTTTTGACCCAGGCATCCGCGAGAATGGAAAAGGCATGGTTGCCAATCATGGCATTGCGCCAGCCGGGACTGGACCATTGTGGCAGCCAGTCGCATTCGTGCCGGGCGTTCAGGATGCCCTGCACAATTTCCGCGCTGATTTCGGGATACAGAAGGTTGTAGAGCGGATGCGCCGCCCGAAAGGTGTCCCAGTAACCGGTATCGGTATAGGCGAAGCCGGAGTGAAGTTTGCCGTCGTAAGGGCTGTAGTAAATTGGGTGGCCATCCGCAGCGTGTTCATAAAACCGGTGCGGAAACAATATGCTGCGATAGAGTGCGCTGTAAAACGTGCGCTGCTGTTCCTCCGTGCCGCCTTCCACGCGGGCCCGGCCCAGCATTTCGTTCCACCGGGCTTCGGCCTGCCGGCGGATCGTGTCAAAACTGGCGTGCCCAATCTCCTGCTCCAGATTCCGGGCCGCCTGTTCCGGGCTGATGAACGAAGACGCCACCCGGCATTCCACCACCGGATTGGTGCTGGTATCAAAGCGCAGATAAGCCCCGACGTGTGGGCCCTGCAAGCTGGTGACACCGGCCAGCACGGTGCGGTTGGACCACACTCCGCTCGCTACGAATGGACGGTCGAAGCTCAGCACGAAGTAATTGCCAAAACTGTCGGGCACCGCGCCCCGGTTATTGCGAGCCACGCCAATGATCTTGTTTTCCGCCGGTAAAATTTCCACCGAGGAAAACTTCTCGCTTGGGAACAGATCGAGGATGACAAAGGAATCTCCCGGTGCGGCAAACGTGAAACGGAATCGTGCCGCCCGTTCGGTGGGCGTGAGTTCAACGGTGGCCTGCCACTTATCCAACCGGACTTTGTAATAGCTTGGCTGCGCCACTTCATTGGCGTGGTCGAAGGCGGAGGCGCGGTCCGCTTCATCCACCACCAGCTTGCCGGAAACGGGCATCAGAGCGAAGGCGCCGTATTCGGGAATCCAGACGCTCGGCTGATGCGTCTCGCGAATGCCGCGAATTTCATGGTGGTTATACTGGTAATAAAACGAATCATTCTGCGGCTGCGTGTAGGGCGCCCAGGTGTTCATGGGAAACGGCAGTGCGATGGCGGGATAGGTATTGCCATGCGAAAACGAGCCGGTGGAATCCGTGCCTTGCAGCGGATTGGCCAGATGCACGGGGTCAAACTCCGCCGCCAGCGCCAGGTTTGCCAAGGCAAGACTCGTGCATAAACTCAGGCCCCGGCGCAAGGGGAGTTTGAAAAGCAGACACATAATTTTAGGGAAAGAGTCAGGCGGGCCTATTCGGCCCCGGCCGGGCGAGCATTCGCATTTTGATTTTGCCTGGCCCGTTTGGATTCGGGCGTGGGCAGCACATGCGTGCGCTTGGCCCAGGCATCCCATAGGGCGAGCAATTCACCTGCCTTGGCCGGTTGGCTGGCGGCGAGGTTGTGCAACTCCGTGCGATCGGCCTTCAGGTCGTACAATTCCCAGGCACCCTTGGCGCCCCGGCGGACCAGTTTCCAATCCCCGACGCGAACGGCGGCATTCCCTTCGTGTTCCCAGAAGAGGGCATCCCGGGCAATGGTCTGCGTGCCAAAGGCGGGCCGGAGACTGCGGCCTTCCATCGGGAGAATGGGGCGGCCGTTGAAATCTTTCGGGTAGGTGGCCCCGCCCAGATCCACGACGGTTGCCATCACATCCACCACATGCGCCGGGTCGGTGCGAAATTCATTTTTCGCGCTGATGCCGGCGGGCCAGTGGGCGATGAACGGCGACGCGATGCCGCCCTCGTGATTGAAATGCTTGTAGAGCCGGAATGGCGTGTTCTCCAGTGTGGCCCACGACTGGCCGCAAAACACCGTACTATCCGCCGCGCCCGGATGCGCTCCTTCAAGCCGTCCGTTCGGACCGGATTCGGCGTTGCCGCCGTTGTCGCTCATGAACAGGATGAGTGTATTGTCCAGCAGACCACGCTCTTTCAGAGCCTGCGTCAGCACGCCCACTTCCTGATCCAGGTGCCAGACGCATGCGGCATAGATGGACATGATCTGGTCAAAGCGATCCTGCTGCGCCGGCGTGAGCGAATCCCAGGCCTTGACCTCGGGCGGACGCGGCGAAAGCGCCCACTGCGGATCAATCAGACCCAAGGCCTGCTGCCGCGCGTAACGCGCCTCGCGAAGCTTGTCCCAGCCGTTGGTGTAAATGCCGTGGCGAAACCGGGCGATGTCTTCCGGCGGCGCTTGCAATGGAAAATGCGGGGCGTTGAAGGCGAGGTAGAGGAAGAACGGCTTTTTCGCCACCGTGGCCTCATCAATGAACTTGATGCCAAATTGGGTCCAGAGATCCGTGGAATACCAGTGCTTGGGCAGGCGTGGATCATCATTCGCAATTTTGCCGCCGTTGAAAAACAACTCCGCCCTTTCGCCTTCGGGATAATAAAATCCGCCGACGGGCGCCGTCAGGTTGCGATCAAAGCCGCGATTGTGCGGCGACACCCCATGGTTCTGGCCAACATGCCATTTGCCGGTCATGGCGGTGAAATATCCGGCCTCGCGCAAAACCTGCGCCATCGTCACGCACGAATCATTCAGGTGTCCCTGGTACCCCGGCAACCCGTCGTCCTCGATCATCCGCCCGATGCCCGCCTCATGCGAGTAGAGTCCGGTCAGGAGGGCGGCGCGGGTGGGGCAGCAGCGGCCGGTGTTGTAAAACTGCGTGAAGCGCAACCCGTCATGGGCCAGCGAATCCAGATGGGGCGTCGGAATTTCGCTGCCGAAACAGCTGATGTCCGAATAGCCCATGTCATCCGCCAAAATCACAATGATATTCGGCCGCTCTGGGGCGGCTGTTACCATAAGCGGCAAACAGAGCCCCAGAACGAAAGCCAGCCATCTGACTGGTCCGGATGTGGCGGAGACAATGGGCGGTTTCATCACTTGGCAATCTTCGCCTGCACGAGCCCGAAATCAATGTACTGCTCGCCACCGGTATTGCGGCAATGAACGGCAATTACATTTTTCCCCGGATGAATGGCCGCGCGGCCCCGGCGGTTGAAGGAAAAATCCTCGTACGAGCCGGTGGCTCCGGTGGTTCTCAGCGCGAGCACACCGTTCAGGTAAACCTCCGCATCATCGTCATGATGCAGCCAGCCCAGCACGTCATCCGACGGGCTGCCGGTCAGGGTCACTTCGCGGCGCAGCCAGATGTCGTCGGAGGTCCAATCGGTATGCACGACGGCGGCGGAATTCTCGGTCCGGCCGAAACCACTTTGACCTTCGGCCCAGCCGGAGGCGTCGAAATCCACGGCGAACCAGTTGGCCGGTGGCGACTGCGTGGTGTAGCGCCATACCGCCGGTTGCGTGTCCGCCGCCGGCACCAGAGCCGAGAAACCGGGCAGCTTGGGCATGGGCGCCCAGCCGGCGGCTTTGGTCTGATCACGACCGGCATATTTTTGCCAAAGAGGTTTGTCGTACAACATCCGCATGAAAACACCACCAACTACCGGCCGGGCATCGAAGCCCACCCGGCGGCCGGACTTGGTCTCATACCAGTCGGTCATCGGCGTGCGATCCGGCGTGTTATTCAGGAAATGCACGATCGGCGCGACCAGTGCTTCGAAATCATCACGATTCTCAGTCAGGGTTGCCGTCCAGGTGATCCAGTCGAGCTTGGTATATTCCTTCCGGTCATCCAGGGGCAGGCCGTATTCGTTCTGCATTTTTTTATAAAAGTCCATTTCCTTGCGCGCGACTTCCGCCGGAAACAAATTCAAGCCAAGCACGCGATCCCAGACGAGGTTGTACTTCTGGCTCCAGGAACCGGGCTTGTTGAAGGCGAGGCGATAATGGTCGCCATCGGCTGCCTCGGCAACCCAGCGCTTGGCGCAATCGCGGGCCAGCGCATAATACTCATCGGCCTTGGCCTGGTCGCCGCGCATTTCGCACAGTTTGGCGAACGAGCCGAGACCACAGATGGCCTTCGCGCTCAGGTTCACGTTATGCGCGAGGTGCCCGGCAAAATCATCGGTGCACAACTGCTTCTCGGGATCAAAGCCCTTGTCCTTGAGATAATTTGCCCACTGTTCAAGCTGCTTCCAATACAGCCCGGCAAAGTTCGCATTGCCTTCGCTCTCCGCCACGGCGGCGAAGAGGCACAGCAGGTTGCCGCTTTCCTCGACCGGCATCTGGTTGTTCACGCCGTGCTCGCCATCGCCGTAAACCTGGCCGTTGGCCTTGGGATAGGTGCCGAGATCATGCGGCGCGAAGGGGAATTTCCAGCGGTCGCTGGCGGCGTAATTCATGAACGGCACGATGAACGATTTCGCCAACGTGGGGTTGAACAGCAGGAATTGCGGCGACATCGGGTAAAACACGTCCGAGGTACTGATACATCCGTTGGAATGGTTCTCTTTGCAGAACTGGAGCGGCTGGCCGTTATCATCGGCCACAAACTTCCCGGCGGCAAAGCATTGGCGATACGCCAGCGAGCCGAGCCGGGCGTAGTTTTCGCCGCCCACGCTTTGCAGGTCGGCGATCAGTTCCGCATCAAACGCCACGCACCGCTTCAGCAGCACCGGGTAATCATGCGCCGCCGCCTTCAGCAGATCGGCCGCTTCCCAGCCACTGCGCCGCCAGTAGGGGCGCAGATTTTTCCGCATGTACTGAATGGAATACAGATCGTCATACGCCAGCATTACCCAGGCGGAACCGGCCTTGGCCGCCGTACAATTCAACCCCGTGGCGAACGCGATCACCGCATCGTTGCGGTCATTGTTCGACAATGCCGCCGCTTCGCCAGCCGCCGGCAGTTTGCCGTCGGTCAGAAAACCGGACCGGGTGGCGTCAGCCGTATTGGCGGTGACGCTTCCCTTACTCCCACCTGGAAGTGCGAGGTAGAAGTAGCCCCAGTCAATCCGCAGATCGTCCCCGCGCTTTTGCAGCACCGGCTGTTCGACTGTGCCCACGCGCCAGGCCTTGATCTTGCCGGCATTGGCCGGCTCAAACGACACCGCCTGGTCCGGCGTGTTGCAGGCGATGGATCCATGCGCATCCAGATACGCCACCACCTTGTGCGCGGTCGCATCCGTCGAATTCACGTCCCAGGTCAGATAGGTGACCGGCCGCGACAGCACGTCCAGATCATCCGGCAGATCCGCCGTCAGAAAAGTGAGCGTGAGATGAACGCCCTGGCCCTCAAAGCTGTAAATGGTCCGCGTGGGCAACACTTCCAGACCCGTTTGCGGGAGCGCCGGCACAGCGGCCGGCTCGGCGCCCATGAGCCGGAAATTTTTACCGTCAATCTTCACCAGCCCGGCCAGCGGACAGGCCTTCCCGGTCCAGTGCGTGGTGCCGGTATCGGTCAGTTTGTCAGCCGGCGACCAGATACTAAAATAAGGGTCGCACGCCACCAGAGGAACCGCCGGCGGACGGAAGGCTTCGGCCTTAAGCGGGCTGGCCGCGATGGTGAATAGCAAGGCGGCGCACAGGCCGAAAACTTGCAATCGTGAGGAGGGTTTATGCTTCATATATCTGTCTGGTTTTTTATTGGCAACGGGGTGCGATGGCTGACTTGATTTATACCGTCCAGCCCGATGGTTTTCGAGAAGATAAAGCAGGCCGATGAAAGATTTCGTCATCGGTTTGCAAGGTTGAGTGCCCGGCACAACCGCGTTACCTTGGGCGCATCAAGTATGATCCCGAGACGCAGCATTGATTTTTTCCGGAGTTGGCAGGTGGTTTTGATTCTGGCATTGGTCAGTCTCCCGGCCGCCACCTGCCCGGCCGCCATTGCAAGTCCGCCACCGCCCAACATTGTGGTGATACTCGCAGACGATCTCGGCTACTCGGACCTCGGCTGCTTTGGTTCGGAAATTTCCACACCCAACCTCGACCGTATGGCAGCCGAAGGGTTGCGAATGAAACAGTTTTACACCACCCCGCGCTGCTGTCCTTCCCGCGCCGCCCTGCTCACCGGGCTGTATCCGCAGCAGGCCGGCATTGGCAACATGATGGAAGACCGCGGCGTTCCCGGCTATCGCGGCGAACTGAGCCGGAACAGCCTCACCATCGCCGAGGAATTGCGCCGCGTAGATTACCATACCGCCATGGTCGGCAAATGGCATCTGAGCCACATACACTTCGACGGAAAAAAGCAGCTCAACTTCCAATCCGCCGAGCCATACTGGGACACCAAAGACAGCTGGCCCCTCCAGCGCGGCTTCGAGGATTACTTCGGCACCATCCACGGCGTGACCAGCTATTTTGACCCGTTTTCACTTGTCCGTGGCAACACGCCTATCAGGGCGGAGGGAACGAATTTTTATTACACCGATGCCATTACGGAAAATGCAGTAGCCGACATTCACCGGCTGGCCGGCAGTGGCAAACCGTTTTTTCTCTACGTGGCTTATACTGCACCGCACTGGCCATTGCAGGCACCCGAAGCGGACATTGCCCGCTACCGCCAGCAGTATCTGGCCGGCTGGGACACGATTCGCAGCAACCGTTATCAGCGGCAAATCGAGCTAGGGTTGATTGATAAAAACTGGCGGCTGTCGCCGCGCGATGCCCGCGTGCGGGATTGGAGCCAGGTGACGGACAAAGCCTGGGAAGCCAACCGGATGGCCACCTATGCCGCCATGGTAGGTCATCTCGATGACGGGGTGGGTCAAATTCTCGCCGGGCTCAAAGCCAGTGGCATTGATCAAAACACGCTGGTGATTTTCTTCTCCGACAACGGTGCCTGCGCCGAAGTGGTCGAGCCCGGCTGGTATGATATTCCCAGCCAGTCGCGCACCGGCCATACCATCGCCGTGGGCAATGGCAATCACGCCGTCTTCGCCGGACCGGACGAGGTCTGGCAAAGCTATGGCGTGCCTTGGGCCAATGTCAGCGACACACCTTTTCTGCTCTACAAACATTTCACGCATGAAGGCGGCATCGCCTCGCCCTTCATTGCGCGCTGGCCGTCCGTGATCAAATCCGCCGGCACCATTTCCGGCCAACTGGGCCATGTCACGGACATCATGGCCACTCTCGTAGACATCACCGGGGCCAAACATCCGGAGACCTACGAAGGCCATTCCATCCAGCCGCTGGAAGGCACCAGCCTGCTTCCCATCTTTGAGGGCCGTGAACGTCCGCATCCGGCTCCGGTCTTTTGGGAACACGAAGGCAACCGCGCCGTGCGGCTGGCGCAATGGAAGCTGGTGGCCCGCGCCGGCCAGCCCTGGGAACTTTATGACACCGTGGCCGATCGCACGGAACAAAACAATCTGGCTGCCACTCAACCTGAAAAAGTCCGAGAATTGTCGACCCGGTACGATGCCTGGGCCAAACGCTGCCACGTGCTGCCTTTCGGCGAACTGCCACCCGAACGTCCGATCATCCCTGCCAAAGACGCGAAGGCCGCGATCCCGCCGGGTTTCCACGAAGATTGAAACGGCGAGCCCAGCCCGGGCACGGTCAAGGCCATGCAAAAAAGGGCTGCTGAAAAACGAAGTCCAGCCGGGTATAAAAAGCAAGAACCCCCTGTAAATACAGGGGGTTCTTGGGAACCTAATGGTTGCGGGGGCAGGATTCGAACCTGCGGCCTTCAGGTTATGAGCCTGACGTGAGTTCAAGTTGTTCGCCCCACCCCATTTTCCTATGTTTGTTGTGTTTTTATTCTTTCGCAACGCATCCGTAAGCACGATCTGTTCGTTTGGACGCCAACTTGTCGCCAAATATTCAGAAGATTTTTGCTAATGTATTTCCGCAGCAATTCTGCCCCTCGTATCCAACTCCCATTGACAAGCAGCTACCCATAATTTTTGAACTTTATGGACGTTCCAGCGGGCCCACGGCCTTTCTCCAGAAGAATGGAAAAATCAAAACCGGCCTTTGTAAACACAGGCAAATCTTCAATGAATTGTTTAAGAGTGCGTCTGAAAAGTCATGAAAACTGAGGAATCAAGCCAGTCGGCGGAGTTGGATTCGGATCATGGCGATATAGATCCAAGCCTCGGCACTGGACTCGGTGGTTTCGTAATCCCGCACCAGTCGCCGCTGGCGCA
>CAIJGS010000313.1 GCA_903820285.1 uncultured Verrucomicrobia subdivision 3 bacterium
CCCACCCCAAAACCACCCAGACAGCCCAGCGAACCCGTGCCCGCCGTGGTTGTAAGATTCGTGCCCGTGGCGGCGACATTGCCACTCGCATTCATCGTCGCCGGGCCGATGAATTCCACCGTGCCGCCCACCGTGGCGGTGAGGGCACCGAGCGTGTTCGTCAGCGCGTTCGCACCGTTCACATTCAGGTTGATCACACTGCCGCCGGGATTCAATGCGGTGCTGGCAAAACTCTGACTAAGGTTGCCGCCGCTGACACCATTCAGCGTCAGATTGCCGCCGCCGAGAACCAGGGCGTTGGCCGCCGGCAGCAGGTTGGTAGTCGGTGAACCAGTCGCGGAAAAATCAAGCGTCAGTGTGCCGCCATTGATGGCCGTGCCGCCGGTAACGGTTTCCGCCGCGCCGCCCAAGTTAAGCGTGCCTACACCGGTCTTCGTCAATCCCGCGGAACCTGCCACCGGCGTGCTGATAGTGGCGCTTTGATTGACCACGTTTATATTCGGGGCCGTGCCCAGGGTGAGCGTGTTGGTCCCGATGAGGAACCAATTATGACTTGCCGCCGTATCCCCGAATTTCAATCCGCTGATGGTGCGGGCACTGTCCAAAACCACCGTTGCATCCGCCGCCAGACCGAGTGTGCTGAAATCCGCCGTGTAGCCGGAGCCATATGCCAGCAGGTCGCCGTTCCAGTTCGCTCCGTTGCTCCAATTGCCGCCCGTCGACGCAATCCACGTGCCGTTGCCCGAGGCGGAGGCGGTGGCGCTGGCTTCCGGCGAATTGCCGCTCGTGCCACCCCCGCCGGTGGCGGTGACAATGTAATAATACGTCGTGCCATTGATAAGACTGGAATTGGTGCAGCTCGTGCCAGCGTAGCCGGTGATGACCGTAACGGTCTCGTTGCCGGGACTGGTGCCGCGCTTCACCGTGTAGCTCGTGGCGCCCGTCGTAGCGGACCACGTCAGTATCACCTGCGCATTGGTGCCCACCGCCGCGAGGCTCGTCGGCGCCACCTGCTGACTGTTCACGCTGTCCGTGGCGTAGGCCGAAATGCCGGCGGCATTCACCGCCGTGACTCGGTAATAGTAAATGGTGTTCGTGCTCATCCCGTAGTCCGTGTAAGTCGTCTCCGTGATGCTCTGCAAAAACATGAATGGGCCGGCGGCACTTGTGGCGCGGTAGATGGCATAACCCACCGCTCCGGGTACCGCCGTCCAGTTCAGCGTGATATTCGTTGTCTGGACAAAACTGGCCGTGAGTGACACCGGCAGAATCGCCGGCACCGGCGGCAACGCCCGGGTGGCCACCAGCGTGGAATTGCTGCTCGTTCCGCCCGGTCCCGTAGCGGTAACAAAATAACTGTAAATGGCACCGTCGGTTGGTGACGTATCCGTATACGTGGTGGCGGTGTTTGTGTTGCCCAGCAGAATGGTGCTCAGGGTATTGGATGAGCCGCCGCCGGAACTGACCAACGTTGAGCGCCAGACACTATAAAAACTCGCGCCAGTGGAAGCGGTCCAGCTGAGCGTCACGCTCTGGTGTCCGGTCCCGGTAACCACCAGTCCGGTGGGCGCGGCCGGGACGTTGGTCGCGCCCGCGACTGAGGGCGTCACGCCCGCGCTGACGGGCGAATTTGTGCTGCTGCCAGTCGGATTCACCGAGCGCACAGCGTAATAATAAGTCGTGCCATTCGCCGCCGTGGCGTCCAGATAAACCACATTGTTCGAGCCGCTGCCGCAGGCCGCGCCGGTCACGCCATTGGTAATGGAAGCATAGGTGCCGTTGGTGCTGGTCGAGCGCAACAGATTATAGCTCGTCGCGCCCGGTGTGGCCGGCCACGAAACCAGGTTCGCATTGTTGCCGGCAAAAGCGGTCACGCTGGCCGGCGGCGGCGGCACATAGCCGCCCAGTTCCAACCGCACGTAATCATACATGCAGTGGTTCGCAAAATAGCTCCCGCCAATCTGGCGGATGGCAATGTTGATAGTGTTCAACCCCGCATGCAGCTGCGAAGCGGGAAACGTCAGTCGCTCATCCGAAAACGCGCCGTTGTTGCCCTCGCGAATACTCGTATCGCTGCCCCCATACCCGACATAGTAGCCGGTCGAAGGAATGCTGTTGTTGGGTGAACCCGTCACGCCGCTGACGTTCGCCAGATTGTTGCCATTCACGCTCACCACAATGGCGGTGTAATAATCCGAAGACAGCCCCAGATACAGCGAGGCCTGCGCGCCATTCGTCGGCGCCACCGGCAGATTGAAAGTGATTGTTGATGAGGACGCATTGTAATTGCCCTGGCTGTCCGTGACGACCGGTTGGATGAAATTCCAGTCCGTGCTCCAGCGGCTGGAGCCAACGATATAGTTTGGACCGCTCGGAAAATCGAACGGATACTCCAGCCACTTGCTCCAGATCGGGCTCGGTGCCGTGGGGCTGGGACCGATATCGCCCACCCAGTAATCATCGCCATGGCGAAACTTCTGGCCCGTGCGGTCGGGATAACCGATTTCAAATACCGTGGCCCCCACCCGCGCCGGTGTCCAGGTGACCGTGCCCAGATTATTGGTTCCTGTATTGGTGACCGTGATACTGAATGGCGTGGCCGGCACATCATAGAGCAGGGGAGGGCTCCCGCCTGTCTGGCTTTGCGACATGAATGTGTCTGCCGCGCCGGGGCCAAACGCGTACAGCGTATAATTGGTGCCCGCGATCACATTCGGAATCGAGAAATTCCCAATGGCATCCGTCTTCACCCAAAACTGGTACGGCTTGGCCCACTGCTGGAAGTCATAGGAGCTAGTGCTGGTCAATGGCTGCTGCACCAAGCCCACCCACAGGCCGCCAGCGGAGGCGTTCGGATTGCCACTGTCACTGATTACCATTTTGCCGTTGACCGTGCCCCGGTTCGTGGCCAGTGCGTAATTGGTGTTGTTAAACCAAGCATACGGCCACGCACTTTGCTCCGCCACCTGCTGGGCCAGGGCATCGCCATAGAGCGCCTGCGAGGCTTGCGGCATGGCGGTGAGGCTGTTGGTGACGTTGTTGCAGTAAATGAAATACGGACCGTAAACCTTCGTCCACACTTCACCGGTGCCGATGGCATCATCACTGCCCAAGCCGTAATACCCGCCCGTGAACACGTTCAGAATCGTCGTGCCGATGTGTTCCATTAGATCGCGTTCCATGGGACCGCCAGGATAACATTCCACGCTGGCGGAGATGTTCCAGAGGCCAACATTTTTCCCGCCGGTACCAACGCTGCTCCAGCCCCAGACCCGCTCCGTGCCGAGGTCGGCGGTGTATTTGTATTTATCCTCGTATTGCCCGGCGTAGATGCCGTTGGTCCAAAGATAATCCTCCACCGGCGAACCCCGCACCACCACGGTAAGCCCGCCGGAAACTTCCATCAGCCGGTTGCGCGCGGCATCCACACTCATCCAGTTAAAAATGGAGCCGGCATAAATATTCGGCCGCAACTGCCCGATGGCGAACCCGGCATCCCCGCTCCGGTGCATCAGGATGGGCGTCACATAAAACCCCGGCGAACCCCGTAACATGGAATAATGCACCTCCATCACGCCGTTGGTGGGCGAGGTGCTGATCAGGTTGATCTCGCAGTAATTCGTGGTGTTCGCCACGATTGAATAGGCAAACGTGCCGGTGCCGAAGACCGCCGCTGTGCCAAACCAGTACATCTGCCCACCATTCGCCCCGCCGGATAGAAACTGGCTGGTCACCGTGGAACCGGTGTTATTGTACGTGTAATTGATCTGGCTGATCGTGGCCGAATTGGTGTTGCAGACAATGGCGATCAGGCCGTTGGCCATGGTGATGGTGCCATTGCCGCTGTTCACCAGCGTTACCGCCGGTCCGGTGCCATTGCCGCCGCCGGGCTGATTGGCCCAGGCCGGGGTTGTCGTCACGAGGAGTAAACTGAACAGCCATGACCACTTGTGCTTACCCTGGTTGGTGGGGCGCAAGGAATGGATAATGGCGCGGCAAAACCGGGTCAGGGCAAAATAAGACATTATGAAAAAGGGTGTATTTCACCATACCATCGCATGGTTTACCCGCTCCGGCCATCGCCAGTTCTGGCGAGAATCGGGGGGCTGAATCAGGCTCACGAGTGGCAGGCTTGAGTTCCCGCCGCCACCGATTCAACATCAAGGGTGGAAAAATTTTGTGCTCCGCCATTCATTATGAAATCCAAGCAACTCGCTAATGTGCTGATCAAGGTTCTGGGGCTTTATTTTTGCCTTGGTGACATCCCCCGTTTGGTTTCCGGCCTGATGGCCAACATGGGAGGGTATGAGATCGGGAATGCCCTGCAAATGGCCCTGGGAATATACCTGATTGCCAAAAGCCGCCCGCTTGCGGAGTTTTGGTTCAAAGACGAGGCCGAATGAATTGCCGGTACATCCATTGACGCACCCATTGAGGCAGAGTAGAGTAGCGCATACTAATGATTGCCAGGACTGTAACCGCCAATGCCGCCCAGCCGAATATTCGCGTGGGCGATGAACGCCTGATCAAGCTCACCGTCAACGCGGCGCAGAAGGTGACGTCGCTGCTCACCCGGCAGGGCCGTCCCAACGGCGTGCTCCGCGTGGCCGTGGTCGGCGGCGGTTGTTCCGGTTTGCAGTACAAAATGGATTTGCAGGACGGTCCCGCCAGCCGCGACATCCTCGTGGAAAGCGGCGGCGTGCGCGTGGTGGTGGACCCCAAAAGCGCCCTCTATGTGACCGGCAGTGAGCTGGATTTCATCGGCGCGCTCGACGGCGGGTTCAAAGTAAAAAACCCCAATGCCGCCACGAGCTGCTCCTGCGGCGAGAGTTTTAGCGCCTGATTCCGCATGACGGATTATTTTGCCCTGCTGGACGAGCCGCGTCGGCCGTGGCTGGATCCCGAGTCCATCCGGCAGAAGTTCTTCGCCCGTTCCGGCGGGGTGCATCCAGATAAAATCCATGCCGCCAGCGACGCTGATAAAGCGGTCGCCGCCCAAGCCTTCGCCGAACTGAATGCCGCCCAGCTCTGCCTGGGTGAACCCAAATCCCGGCTGCTTCATCTGCTCGAGCTGGAACTCGGCGCCAAGCCGGCGGACATCCAGCAGATTCCCGCCGCGCTCGCCGGCCTGTTCATTGAAGTCTCCACGGAATGCCGGCAGACCGACCTCTTTCTCGTTGAAAAGGCTGCCATCACCTCGCCGCTCCTGCTGGTGGATTATTTTGAGCGCAGCCAGGCTTGGCTGGAAAAGCTGGACGCTTTGTCGGCAAAACTGGATGCTTTTAATCACCGCTTGGCCGACGACCTGAAATCCCTCGACGCGCGTTGGATCGCCGCCGATGCCACCGGTCGCAATGAGTTGCTGACCGAGGTGGAGGCGTTGTACCGCCTGTTTGGCTATTTCAACCGCTGGAACCGCCAGTTGTCCGAACGTAAATTGCAATTGATGACATGAAAATCGTTTTGCTAACCGCTTTGCTCGCCCTGACTGGCATCGCCGCTCCCGCCTCCCGCGCCACCGCCGCCGAACCCTGGCAGGATACCCTCGCCGCCATGCCGCTGGTGACCAACACCACGCTGCTCTCCCGCACGAATACGGTGGGGATTATCCTGGGATCCTTCCAGTCCAATTCCATCGTCAAAGGCGTGATTCTTATGCCGGGCGCGACCGATGAACTTTATTTTTTCCGGCGCGTGAATGTGCCCTTTGCCGTGGCCAATCCGACGTTGCTGGACTGTCTGACCGCCCTCACCAACCAGACGCACATCCAGGCCACCATCGTCCCGCCATTTCTCGTGCTGCATTCCACCGAGGATTTTCTGGATGGATTCGCCACCGTGAAAAGCCCGCGTGCCGAGGCCCGGTTGAAGCAGCTGACCGTGAAGGGGCACCTGTGTTTTAATGACTGTGACTGGGATAATCTGCAACCTGTCCTGTCAGAAAACGTCCGCGCCAACCTGCTGCCCGGCGTGGGTTTGACCGATAGCTGGCACTTTTACCGGCACACTTTCACGGCGTGGAATCTCACCCAATGGGAACTGCTGGAAGCCACCGCGATGGCCGGCAAGACCCAGTTTGAGCTCACTTCCTGGACCGCCACCTTTGCCGGTGATCGTCGGCATGGCATCGTGCCCTCCCCGGAAACCATCAAAATGGCGGAATAATCCGCTCAGCGACCGGATTTCGCGGAGCGCGCCGCAATCATTTTCAACAACTCCGCCGCCGCCCGGGCTGGAGGCCGTTGCTTCGGCCACACGGCCACAATGGTTCGCTGCGGCTTGGGCATCGCCAGCGGCCGGTATGCCGGCAAATCTTTCCGCCCGCTCTGCACCGCCATCGCGGGAATCAGGGACAGCCCCATCCCGGCGCTGACCAGCGATTGGATGGTCTCCAGCTGCGCGCTCCGGAAACTGATGTTAGGGTGCACCTCGCGTCGATCGCAAAACCCCCGCACCTGGTCGCCGAGACAGTGCCCTTCCTTCATCACAATAAGCTGTTCGCGCTCCAGCGCGGTGGCGCTCACGATGCGCTGCCGGGCAAGCGGATGCCCCGGCGGCAGGGCCAGCAACAATTCCTCGGTGAATAATTTCATTACCTCCAGCCGCGTATCCTGAATCGGCTGGCTCGCCAGCACAAAATCCACCTCGCAGGCCGCCAGCAATTTGAGCAAATGGGCCGTCGTATCTTCCTGCACCACAATCTCCACGCCGGGATACTGTTTCATGAACTCGCCCAGCACCGTCGGCAGCAGATAGGGCGCAATGGTCGGCAGCACGCCCACCGTCACCACTCCGCGCAGCAGGCCCGTGGCATCGGCGGCTTCGCGCTTGGCGGCATCCACTTCCTCCAGAATGCGGACCGCCCGGCGTAGAAACACCTCGCCCGCCGGCGTAAGTTTCACCTGCCGCTTCAGCCGGTCAAACAGCCGCTCGCCCAGTTCGTCCTCCAGCTTCTGAATCTGCTGGCTCAACGACGGCTGGGAGACATGACATTGCTCCGCCGCCCGCGAGAAGTTGCCCGCCCGCGCCACGGCCACCGCATATCTGAGCTGCCACATTTCCATAGTTTGAAACTATGATAATTAGAGGAAACAAGTATTTCAACAATAGTTAAAAATCTGGTGTAGTGTGGTAAATCGAAACAACACGATACTGTCTATGTCCCAAAAGCCTGTAACCCTGACCACCACCGGCGGCAACCCGATTGCCGACAACCAGAACTCCCTCTCCGCCGGCCCGCGTGGTCCGCTGCTGATGCAGGATTACCAACTCCTGGAAAAACTCGCCCACCAGAACCGCGAGCGCATCCCCGAGCGCACGGTCCATGCCAAGGGCACCGCCGCCTTCGGCACCCTTACCATTACGCACGACATTACCAAGTTCTCCAAGGCCGCCGTTTTCAAACCCGGCACGAAAACCGACGTCTTGCTGCGCTTTTCCACCGTGGCCGGTGAACGCGGCGCCGCCGATGCCGAGCGCGATGTGCGGGGCTTTGCCCTGAAATGTTACACGGAGGAAGGCAACTGGGATCTCGTGGGCAACAACACGCCCGTGTTCTTTGTGCGTGACCCGCTCAAATTCCCCGATTTCATTCATACGCAGAAACGTCATCCCAAGACCAATCTGCGCAGCACCACTGCCATGTGGGATTTCTGGTCCCTTTCGCCCGAATCACTCCACCAGGTGACGATTCTGATGTCCGACCGCGGCCTGCCCAAAAGCCTGCGCCATGTCGATGGTTTCGGCAGTCATACCTACAGTTTCATCAACGCGCAGAACGAACGCCACTGGGTGAAGTTTCATTTCAAGACCCTGCAGGGCATTCAGTGTATGACCAATGCCGAGGCGGAGGCGGTTGTGGCCAAGGACCGCGAAAGCTCGCAGCGCGACCTGTTCGAAGCCATCGAGCGCGGTGATTTTCCCAAATGGCGCTTCAGCATTCAGATCATGCCGGAGCAGGATGCCGAGACATATGAGTGGAATCCCTTCGACCTCACCAAAGTCTGGTCGCACAAGGAATACCCGCTGATTGAGGTGGGTGAACTGGAATTGAACCGCAACCCGGAGAACTATTTTGCCCAGGTGGAACAGGCGGCGTTCAGTCCGTCCAACATCGTGCCCGGCATCGGTTTCTCGCCGGACAAAATGTTGCAGGCCCGCATCTTTTCCTATGCCGATGCGCACCGTTATCGCCTGGGCACCCATTACGAAATGCTCCCGGTCAACCGCCCGAAATCGCCCGTCCACACCTACCATGCGGATGGTCCCATGCGCCTCGATATTCCCAAGGTCACCGATGCCTACTATGAACCCAACAGCTTTGGCGGCCCGGTGGAGGATGCCCGCTTTGCCGAGCCGCCGCTGAAGCTCTCCGGCGATGCCGACCGCTATAACCACCGCGAAGGCAATGATGATTATACCCAGCCTGGCGATTTGTTTCGCATCATGTCCCCCGCGCAACAGCAGCAGCTTTTCGACAATATTGCCGCCTCTATGCACGGCGTGCCGGAGGCGATCATCCGCCGCCAGCTTGCGCATTTCCACAAGGCCGATCCCGCCTATGCCGCCGGCGTGGCCAAGGCGGTGAACCTGGAATATCAACCGGCCTGAGCGTCACCATCAACCCCGCCACCGCATGCAAACTGCCACCACCGAAGCGGAAGAAAAACGCTACGCCGAACTGCAAACGCTGGCGCTTGATTTTGCGCGCCACGGCGAAACCGCCGCGCTCGCGGATATGCTGCGCCATGGCCTGCCGGTGAATCTGGCGGATCTCAAGGGCAACTCGCTCCTGCTGCTCGCCAGTTATAATGGCAACTTGGAAACCACCGGCATGTTGCTGGCGGCCGGCGCCGACGTGGACCGCCGGAACGATCGCGGCCAGACACCGCTCGGCGGCGTGGCATTCAAGGGCTATGCGGATATTGCCGCACACCTCCTGGCGCATGGCGCGGACATTGATGCGGACAACGGCGGCGGCATGACCCCCCTCATGTTCGCCGCGATGTTTGGCCGCGCAGAAATGGTCCGGCTGCTGGAAGCCCATGGCGCCTCGCTTCAACGGCGCAACCGGCTGGGCATTTCTGCCCGCTTCATGGTGGGGGCTTCCCGGTGGCTGGCCCGCTGGTTTCCAAAATCCAAACCCCGCCTGCAACCCGGAACGGTTGCCTGACTTTAATTAATATGAAAATAGAAAACGAACTCCCCTCCCTGATCACCAACGATACCCAGGCCGGACTGGTCCTCGCCGGCCAGCTGGCCGACCGGTTGCACACCCAATTCGAGCAGGCTGACGCCAGCGCCGAGCGGCCTGGGGGTATGAATTATCTGCAACCTGCGCCTATTCCGAAGGAAACCATCGCCAGCATCCTCTTCTACGCCATCGCGGCGGCGAATCATGGGTGGGCGGGCGAGCGTCAGGGGTAGAAAGAAAGACTAGGGCAAAAACATGGCTGCCTCGGCTGGTGGCACTTAATGAAGCAATGGTCCTGGTTGCCTGTCTGTTCAGGCAACAGTTCGTCGTGGAAAATGCTGCCCCAAACTGATTACGCAAACTGAAAAACCTTGCAGGCTCCCGGCGCTCCCATGGCGCAACCCACGCCGGGAGCCTGCCACCCCAAAGTGCTGGCGGAGGGCATCCAAGCCAGCCACGCCAGATCATTGGGACAATTATTATTCAGTCCTCACCAACGAGTGCCCAATCGAGGTGCCGCAATTGTTCGCGGATCTTCCGCCGTTCGTAGCGGTGTGTCACGGTTTTCGTGCCGGAGCGGGCCGGCGGATTTTTGCGGTCCACGGAGAGGGTGTTATGGCTGCCAGATTTGGACGGGAAGGATGTTTTCATAGTGGATCAGTGTTCAGGCCTTGTTGCGGTTTAAAAATGTTTTGAAAATTGAATGCCACCGGCGGCGGAGAAGGTCCCCCGCCGGTGGCATCACTCCTTTAGTTTGAAACGCTTATTGCGCGATAGAAACGTTGCTGGTTCCCGCTCTGGGGCGAGTTGTCCAAAATCAGATACGGCGACGCCGTGGGCAGGGTGACGTATTTAAGCGTCGTCCAATTCGTCGGCGAGAGTTGCGTGGCGTAGTCAATGCGGTACGCCTGCCCCACCTTGCCGGTGACGGTAATGCCCGGATACGAGCCAATGCCCAGTTGGGAGGTGGCATTGATGTTGTTGGTCGCTATCACCCCCGGCCCGTTGGCGAGCACATAGGCCGCCACCTGGTTGCCGATGCCTTGCCCGGCGGTATTATCAAAGGTGTAGTGAATGCCGCCGTAAATGCGACTCCAACCGTTTTCGGATTGGCCGGAACTCAAGGAATTGATGAGCCGGGGCGGTTCGCCAGCGGTGGTGGTGTGGAGTACCAAGGTGTTTTCATCCCCGAAAAACGCGCGCAACACGCCAAAGCCCGCGTTCACCGTGCCGCTGTGGCCGCTGGGATAATCGGGGTGACTGGGCTCGACGATCAGCGGCTGCCACGCGCTGTAATTGTTGTTCACGGTGCCATCGGCGCTGGCATTGAGCGCGGTGATCGGCCGCCAGAAAAGGTAAGTATACTTGGCATCCCAGACGGCGATGCGCGCATCGGCCACGGCAATGTCCGTGAGCGCGAAGATCAGCGCGTCTTCCTCCAGGGAAGGATTGTGGGTAAGCGCGAGTTCGCGGGCAGCTTCATTGACGGTCAACTCCGCATCCTGCTTGTAAAACTGCGCGATGTGGGTTTGATCTGTTGTGCGAGTGCCGCTGGCCAGGGAACCGAGCGATTGCACCTGCACGAGGGCATTCGTGTAATCCACGCTGGTCAGCGCCGGCGGCGGGCCGGGGCGGAACTGGTTGGTGGTGGCGAGCACGAAGGGTTGCACCGTGCCCCACTGCTGGTTGATGCCCGGGCCAAAGGTGAAAGGTGGCGTAGTGACCGTCGGTATGTTGGGCGTGAGTTGGTAAACGCCGGGGGCGATCGTGCTGGGGCCGGGATAATTGACGTTCGGACTGGAGCCGTCATTGGCGCGCAAGGCGATGATGTCCGCCGCGGCGGCGGCACCCACGGTCTGACCATTGCCAACCGGGCCGTCCGTGATGGCGGCCAGACTGTTGGTCAGCGCCGCGTTCAGCGCCGTTGCCTGGGACGGAAAATAGTTAATGAGCACATCATGCGCCGCCTGCGCAGCGGCGGCCTGGGCGGACCCGGTGTCCGGCGCGTAGTAGTGATAGGGCTTGCCAAACTGGCGGATGGAATTCACCGCGTCGTAGACGGCGATGGCTTCAATGGCATCGATGCGCGAGCCGAGGTTGCTGTTCTGGCCGGCGGTCTTGGTGGCGTTGAGCGTGATCAGATTCCAGTCGGTGACCACGTCGGCGCGGGCGGTGCCGGCCAGGGCGGTGATCAGGGTGGTAACGGCGGTAACGGACGCGAAGAATCCCGTTTGGTGGGGGATTGATTTCATTATTTTCCTTTCGTGTGGTTGGGGTTTGTTTTTACCCGTTCACGCCACCGCCGGAATCCGGACCGGACCGGGGGTGAGTTCAGGGCACCTCCCGGGGCAGGGTCGGAAAAATGGGTTTCGGCCGGGTGCGCCGCAGGTAGCAACCCGCGCAGGAACAGGGCCAGCGTCGTTTCCGCATCTTGCGGATTGGTATAAGCCGGCAGGCTCCAAGCCTTCGTTTGAAAATCAAAGCGGCTGGCGAGCAGGAGCCGGCCTAAAAGGGCCGGGGCCGGTGTGGTCTCGCGGCGGACAGTATGCTGGGCAAACGACATGGTGTAAAAATGGTTTCAGGTTAAACCTCCAGTCGTCCGGTGGGCGTTATTTGTTCACAACCAATCTTCAACTGGCTGCAACAGGGACAATGTATCGCTTAATAAACTACCAAGTCAATAGATATTAAGAAAAAATAAAAACCGGTAACAAACCATGTAAAAAGCACCGTAAACGACATAAACGACCAAGTAGATAGTTTATTAATCTTGTCGAATTGCCGGCTTTTGGAAAAGTGGCGGCCGGCTGCGGCCGGTTGTAACAAATGGCGCGCGGTGGCGGTCTTATCTGGCATATGCCCCTGAATTTCCCGGTGAAGCCACTGCTTTTGGCTGGCAGTATTTTTTGTACGGCCGCCCTGCATGCTGCCGATTTAACCGTTCCCACCGTTTACTGTGCCGACCCGCAGGTCTTGCTGGCGGCAAAGACCGGGCTGGCCAGCGGGTCGGCGGCTTATCAGCCGGCGTTCAAACAACTGGTGACGGAAGCCGGCCGGATGCTGTCGCTGAAGCCAGCCTCCGTGATGGATAAAAAACAGGTGCCA
Source organism: uncultured Verrucomicrobia subdivision 3 bacterium (assembly GCA_903820285.1). Taxonomy (GTDB): domain Bacteria; phylum Verrucomicrobiota; class Verrucomicrobiia; order Limisphaerales; family UBA11358; genus UBA11358. Next base: position 12,299 of record CAIJGS010000313.1, read on the forward strand.
CCCAGCGGTGATAAACATGATTTCATGAGTCAGGCGCCGTATTTCTGGCGCGACACCAATTCGCCGGCCGGCAAGTATGTCCGCCGCGATGGCCAGCGGAATCCCGAGTCCGGCCAGGACTCGGACTCCGGCCGTTTTCAAAAACTGTGTGCCGATGCGCATCAGCTTGGCCTGGCTTATTATCTTTCCGGCGATGAAAAATACGCGGCCAAGGCGGCCGAACTGCTGCGCGTCTGGTTTCTGGATTCGGCCACGCGGATGAATCCGAATTTCAAATACGGCCAGGGCATTCCCGGTGAAACGGAGGGGCGTCCCACCGGCCTTATCAGCGCGCGCGGCCTGGTGCAATTGGTGGATGGCGTTGGCCTGCTCGCCGGTTCCAAGTCCTGGACGGCAGCGGACCAGTCGGGCATGGTAGATTGGGCCAGCCGTTATCTGGACTGGCTCACCACGAGCAAAATTGGGCAGGGTGAAGGCGCGGCCAAAAATAATCACGGCACCTTTTACGACACGCAGGTGGTGGCGCTGGCCCGGTTCACCGGGAAGAATGATCTGGCCCGCGAATTTCTGCTGAACGCGCGGGAAAAGCGCATTGCCCGGCCGTTGGAACCGGATGGTCGCGAACCGCTGGAGCTGGCGCGGACGCTGTCCTTCGATTACAGCACCTTCAATCTGCGCGCCCTGCTGGATCTGGCGAGTCTGGGCCAGAACGCCGGCGTGGATTTGTGGCACTATCAGACGCCGGATGGCCGGAGCATTCAGAAAGTGGCCGAATATCTGGGGCAGTATGCCGATCCGGCCAAGCCCTGGCCGTTCCAGCAGATTCATCCGGCCAAGCGTGGCACGCTGGCGGAACTCCTGCTGCGGGCGGCGGGCCAATATCCGCAGAGCGGATTGCAGGCGGACCTCAAGTTATTGAACGCGGACGAGGTAGCGCAAAATGCCGCCCAACTGATGTTTAAGACGGTCGGTATCGGCGCGGGAAATTGAAGGCGGGCGTATCCTGACAGTGTCCCCCAAACCGGAGCCGTGGTTTTCACGCAAACCGTTCGCACAACGAGTTTCTCTCCCTCTCCGCCATTGGTAAATGGGGGAGAGGGCGGGGTGAGGTGGCGCTCATCTATATTTAGCCTCAGGGGGTAGTGTCAGGATACACCCAATCCGGATACTGAGGCGCTCGCAGAGCAGATGCTCTGCGCTCCGGCGACGCTCAATTCGCCGACAGCTTTAAAATAACCGCCGAGCAGGCGGGGACTTCTACGGTGAATGTGCCGGTGCTGCTGGGTTCCACCAGCGTCCAGTTGCCATTCCAACTGCCGTCATTTTCAATGGCCCCACCGCCGAGGGTTTCCCCTTCCGTGGCGGCCGGATCTTGGGCGGGCGCGGCGAGTAGCATCAGGTGTCCGCGTCCGGAGTAGGCATGGGTTTCGTTGATGCTCACGGTGGCGCTGCGGGCACCGGCCCCGTGTTCCTTGTTGATGATGGTGAGGGACAGATGACCGGCTTCATCCTTCACGGGATAGAGGCTCATGTTGAGGTTTTCCTCATTGGTGATGACCGCCGGCAGCAGGTTCCCGTGGCTGCCGATGGCAAAGGCCTTGATGCCATACGCGAGCGGGCGCACGTTGAAGCCGTTGGTGGAGGTGAAGAACGCCGTGTATTTGGAGGGGCGCAATTCGCTGCCGGCCGCCACTTTGTCGCCGGTATGAAAATTGACGCCGGCCAGACCATGGGCCGCCCACCAGTACATGAAGTCGAGGCCCCACAGGGCGGACGCAAAGGTGTTGCTGACATTGGTGGCACCGCCGTTGAAATAATTGTTCACCTCTTCGAGCCGGCAGGGGAGGCCGTTGGAGGCCGCCAGCGGCACGAAGCCATTGTAAAGCTTTTCATAGGCGTGCGTGAAATTGGTGGAAAGCATCCGGTCGCGGCCGATTTCCGGCGTCGGCACCTTGCCGCCGGCGCCCCCGGGATAAAGGTGTTCGGTAATGAGCGCCACATTATGGCCGTGGCTGAAGTCCGTGATGAAATGCTGCGCCCACGCGGCATTGTTGTGCACTGAGGGGCCGCAGAGTCTGACCCCGGGCACCGCGGCGGTGATGGCGATTTCGAATTTACGCCACGCGTCAGCAAAGGCGGTGTACGGATACTTTTCAGCAGCTGCTCCCATGCGCTCGGCGGCGGGACGGTCATCCACGACTTCCTTGGGATAGGCGCTGGGTTCCTGGCCAATGGAAAAGCAATCCATCTGCTCGGCATAGTGCGCCATGATGTATTTTACGGTTTGCGTCGCGTCCGCCGGATCGCCACCGTGCAGGCGCAGGCAGTAAATGACCTTCACATCCGCCGCGCGGGCAAAGGCGAACAGGCTGTCGAGATCCGCAATGGCCGGAAGATGGCGGGCATCCCGGTCCGAGGTGTTGCCGCCAATTCGCAGACTCCGGATCCCCAAGGTGTGAAATAGCTGGATGAGCGGTGCATTTTCCGGACGAAAGTAATGGACTCCCGCATCGTTGGGCACCAGTTGGGAAACTTCAAAGCTCAACCCGGTGAAATTGGCGGCAATCGGCGTGCCCACATCTTGGGCATCCACGACCACGGTGACCGGTGCCGCCATTAGCGGCGCCACTCCGGCAAACAAAATCAATCCACAGAGAATGGGGGCAAACAATAATTTCACGGCGCAATTTTAACCAGCTCCCCGCTGTGGGATGCCACGGGCAGGGAGAATTCACCTTGGAAGATGCCCAAATCCTTCTGCCGCCACAAGTCGCGAACGGCCTGGCTGCCCTGAATCTTCAGCTCATTCCATTTCACCGTCACCGTCGCCACGCCATTGGTGCCGAGGTTGAAGAGCCCCACGGCCCGGGAGCCGTCCTCGAGTTTCTTGGCATAGACGCGGGTGGTTTCCGTTTGCGCGATACACACGGCCTGGTCGCCCAGCGAGTCCTGGCTCACGGCGAGCACTTCGTCGTTTTCCAGCAGGTTGCGGGTGAAAGGCGTCATCTCGGCAAAATCATTGGCGAGCAGCAGCGGCGAATTGACCAGGCACCAGAGGGTCATGTGCAGGTATTCCTCATCCGGCGTGAGGCCGGGCTGGTTCTTTTCCTTGGTGGCGATTTCCAGCATGTCCGGGTCGTTCCAGTGGCCGGGGCTGGAGTAGGGACGCCATTTGTCCTGGCCCAACCCGCGCGTGCTCATGGAGGTCCAGTTGGCTTTGATATCACCGGTGGTGCGCCAGCTGTTGGCAAACGTGCCAATGGTGGGACCGTTGGTGATGTTCATGTTGTTGGAGAGGCTGAACACGATGTCGCGGCCGCTGTGGCGCAGGGCGTCATACATCTCGCGCGTCTCGGGATATTCGATGGGATTCCAGTCGTATTTAAGATAGTCAATGCCCCAGGCGGCCCATTGCGCCGCGTCGTTGGTGGCGAAGGAATATTTGCCGATGGCCCAGGGCAGGGTTTTTTTATTGACCACCTTTTTGCCGGTGGGCTTGGTCCACGTGCCTTCGGGATTTTCCGCGCTGCCGCCGATATGCGTGGCGTAGGAGGTGGTCCACGGCGTCGAATAGATGCCGATCTTAAGCCCGAGGCCGTGGACATCGTCACAAAGTTTTTTGATGTCCGGAAATTTCTCGTTCCCCTGAATGGCGTTGAACGGCCCGCCGCGTGCACCTTGCCAGGTGTCGTCAATGTTCATATAGGTCCAGCCATGATTAACCAGGCCGGAGTCCGCCATGGCCTTCGCATTTTGCAGCACGATGTCCTGCGTGATGCGTGAGGCATAATGGTTCCAGCTGTTCCAGCCCATGGGCGGAGTGAGGGCGATAGTTTCGCCCACGACAATTTTGAATTTCCGGTCGGCGGTGCCCAAATTGTTTTTGGCATGCAATATCACCGGGTATTCCCCCGTTGCATTCAAGGAGCCGCTGATGTCGCCGGTCTGGGGATTCAAGGTCAGGCTGGCGGGCAGTTTGTCGGTGGAAAATTGCATCGGCCGGTCGCCGCTGGCCGGGATGTGGTAAAAGAACGGATGCTCCGGCCGCACGCCAAAAATGCCCGGGCCGTTGATGCGCGGGGCAGGGGACACCGGCGGGGTGCGGATCTCAGGAGCATCCGCCGCGTGGGCCGTTGAATAGGTCAAACTGGCGCCGAGGGCGAGCAGGCAGGGGAAGTGACGGTTCATAAAAGCAGTTGGTGATCTTGTCTCAACTAGTGGGGATTGGCGGGCGAAAGGTTACGTTTATTTCGCGACCGCCGGGGTGTGCAACCACAGGATGGGCTGGGTGATGGCAACATTGCGGCGCACTTCCTCATTGACCGGATCAGCGGGAAGTTTTTGCCAGAGATCGAGATACTTTTGTTCCTGAAATGCCAGTCCTGCAAAGAGCAGGGCGGGTTGCCGGGCGGGCCAGCCATCCCAGGCCATGACATCCGGCGGGTGCGGCCAGGTGGATTTGTCGGCCAGATACGGGTACAGGAAAGCGACCGCCGGCCGAATGCCGCGGCCATCCGGCAGGGTGAAGGCCCACAAATCCTGATCGGCACTGCCCGGCACAGAAAGCACCTGACAGAGCGTCACCATATTATCGAGCTGGAAGATGGAATAGCCGTAGGGCTTGGTCCGGCGCAGTTCCGCCGGAAAGCTGCCATCTGCCGCCATTTGCTTGGGCACAAACACCTGCGTGAACCGGCGGCGGCATTCGGCCAGCTGCGCAGTGTCGCCGGTGAACTCCGCAAACACGGCCACCTGCAACCAGTAGGCCACGGCGTGATTGTTGCCGGCATGCGCTTCGTCGTGACCGTTCTTGCTGGTGGTCAGCCATTGAATGTAATCGGCGACCCATTGTTTCAGGCCCTTGATTTCATCCGCCGTGAAAGCCGGCGATTTTTCCATGGCTTCAATGGCTTTGGGGACTTCGATGAGATGCAGCGTGTCAATGATGCCCGTGCCGCGTCCCGGCGACACTCCCGGCACAGCCTGCGCAAATTGGAGATTGGGATTCATACGCGTGGCGGCATCCAGAAAGAACACCTGAAGCAAGCCGGCGGCCTTGACGGCATAGCGGTCCTCGCCAGTGATCTTATAAGCGGCACCCAGCGCCGCCACGGCATCACTCAACTGACGGAGCATCTTGCGGTGCTCGGTGAAGTTGCCAGGATTGGTCTGGCCATCGCGTTGAACATAGGGCAGTCCGTTGGTGGTCTTCGGGTTTGGCCACCAGTAATCGCCATTGGAATAAAAATCATGAATCCCGCCTTCGCTCAGACTGGCCGTCCGGCTGGTGATGGTTACCGGCGCCTGTGCCAGCGCAAGTGTGGCTGCCGCAAGAATGCGGTCATGATCCAGGGCGGCGACATTCACTTCTCCCCGAACCCGCTGGCTGACTATGAAAAACAACAGCAGGCAAAGTGGCAAAATCACTGACACGGGATGTGTTTTCATGCGGTGAATCTGGTTCAGATTAAGGGTGGTCGCCCGTTCGGGCCATTGAACAAACGTTCAAGTAAGGAAACCTTGACCCTATGGCTGGCGTCAACACCATAGCTTGAGCAACCAATCTTATGAAATTTAATTCCCCCCCCGTGCTGTCCATCGGCCTGACCGTGGCGACCATTTTGTTTTCTTACCAGGCGGTCATGGCCGAGCCTGCCGTCACCAATCAGCCGGCCCCATCCTTTTCTTATGCGGCCACGGGCGATCCCGCCAACCCCTCCTGGCAGCAGTGGCAGCAGGAATACGGTCCCACGCATGAGCAGCGCATGCAATGGTGGCGCCAGGCGCGCTTCGGCATGTTCATTCACTGGGGCGTTTATTCCGTGCCCGCCGGCGTTTGGAACGGCACCAACGTCACCCGCAGCGGCGCGGAGTGGATCATGAACCGCGGCCGGATTCCCATGGCGGATTACCAGCAACTGCCGGCACAGTTTAATCCCGCGAAATTCGATGCCACCCAATGGGTGGACATTGCGAAGAATGCCGGGATGAAG
>CAIJGS010000314.1 GCA_903820285.1 uncultured Verrucomicrobia subdivision 3 bacterium
CGTCGCTCCGCGAGGTGCGCGACCTGCTCTCCACGGCGCTCCAGCCGGATGTGTTCCGCCGTTTGTACAAGGATTTTGCCGCGCAGAATCCGAAGTGGAACGAGATTCCCTCCAGCACGGGCAACGTGTATGAATGGGACCGCCAGTCCACGTACATCCAGGAGCCGCCGTTCTTCACGAACTTCTCGCTCACGCCCGGCAGCATCAAGCCCATCACGAACGCCCGCGCGCTGGCGGTGTTCGGCGACAGCGTGACGACGGATCACATTTCGCCCGCCGGTTCCATCAAGAAATCTTCGCCCGCCGGGAAGTATCTGATTGAACACGGTGTGACGGCGGAAGATTTTAACAGCTACGGTTCACGTCGTGGCAACGACCGCGTGATGACGCGCGGCACGTTCGCCAATGTGCGCATCAAGAACCTGATGCTGGCGGGTCAGGAAGGCGGCGACACGCTGCTCCAGCCCGAAGGCACGAAGCTCTCCATCTATGACGCTTCGATCGAATATCAAAAGCGCGGCACCCCGCTGATCGTGTTTGCCGGCCAGGAATACGGCACGGGTTCATCCCGCGACTGGGCGGCCAAGGGCACCAATCTGCTGGGCGTGAAAGCGGTCGTGGCGCAGAGCTTCGAGCGCATCCACCGCAGCAATCTGGTGGGCATGGGCGTGCTGCCCCTGCAATTCAAGGAAGGCACCACGGCGCAGAGCCTGAAGCTGGACGGCAGCGAGAGCTACGACATCGTGGGTCTGGACGCGAACATCAAGCCGCAGCAGGATCTGACGCTGAAGATCACGCGCAAGGATGGCACCGTTGAGAACGTGGCCGTGCGCTGCCGGATTGATACGCCCATTGAAATTGATTACTACCAGCACGGCGGCATCCTGCCCTTCGTGCTGCGCCAGTTGGTCGCGACGGCGTAAGCGGTTGTTTCATGGCCGCGCCAGAACCGGTTCTGGCGCGGCCTTTTTTTGAGGTGGGACCGGGCACAGGGTTGGCGGAGGAGTTGTCTTGATTAAACCTTAATACCGTCGGGTCATGACACCCATTACCATGTTGATACTCGTGGTCACCGGCGTGGCCACGTGGGCGGCTTTTCGCCGGCCCGACCTGCGCGAACGGTGGATTTTCAATCCCTACGCCATCCTTCGCCATGGCGAATATCCGCGCATGGTCACAAGCGCATTGATTCACGCCAACTGGATGCATTTTGCCGGCAACGCCTACAGCCTTTACTGTTTTGGGCAGGCCCTCGAGATTTTGTACGGAGCCCGCTGCCTGCTGGTGATCTATCTGGCTTCGATTGTGGGTGGCTCGGCGCTGTCGCTCTTTCTTCACCGGCATCACGACTACCGCGCGCTGGGCGCCTCCGGCGGCGTTTGCGGCCTGATCTTTGCCTCCATCTTTTTGCTGCCGGGCGGCGGCATCGGCCTGTTCCTGATTCCGTTCGGCATCCCGGCGTATCTCTATGCGATCGTGTTTCTGGTGGTATCTTTCATCGCCCATCGCCGCCAAAAGGACCATGTGGGACATGACGCGCACCTGGGCGGGGCCATCGTGGGCCTGCTCACGGCGGCCTGCCTGTATCCCGAAATGATCTTCGCCGCACCGGCCATGTTCGCCACCGTGCTGATGCTCTCCGGGCTGATCCTGCTGGTGCTGATTTTTGATCCCTGGCACCGGCTGGAACGGCGGTTGCAACCGGATAGCCCCGCCGACTTCGGGCCCGGCGGCGACGAGCGAACGCGTGATTACGCAGCGAACCGGACACGCCGCCTGAAAAAGGAAGAGATCGACCGCCTGCTCGACAAGGTGGCCGAAGGCGGCATCCAAAAATTGTCCACCGCCGAACGCAAACGCCTGGATGAACTCTCCAAAGAAGTTTACGGCCGCGCCAGTTGAATGCTGCCCGGATGGGCTGCCATAGCTGGTCGCAAAAGTGTAAGCAGTTCTACCACTTAGCCCTAATTCGGGCTTGAATTTGAGGAATGACTGTCCATTATCTGGCAACCCTCAACCTTTTTATGATCGAAATCAAGGTGCAATGTGACTGCGGCCAGAAGTTCAAATTTGATGTGGAGCCGGTCAATCAGCAGATGCCCTACGCGGTAACCTGCCCGATTTGCGGCCGGGATGGCACCGGCAAGGCCAATGCCATCTTGCAGCAAATGGCGCCACCAGCGCCAGTTACCGCCGAAGCTCCCGCCCCGGTCATCGCCATGGTCGCAGCCCCTGCCCCCGCTGCGCCCCGTTTGCGCATGAGCGCGCCCAGTCACGCCGCGGCTCCCGCCGAGGCCCCGGCGGCAGACGCCGCGATGGCGCCGCCGGCGATCACCGGGCTGGCGCGTCATCCCGGCGACACCACCGCCGCGCCCGTCAAAAAATCCAGCTTCGGCATGGCGCTGCTCGGCGCCTTGATTGGCACGCTGGCAGGCACGCTCGTTTATTTTCTGGTGCTGAAGTATTGCGATGTCCATTACCGGATTGTGGCCAAGTTCCTGGCCCTGGGCGTGGGCGGCCTGGCCGGCTGGCTGGCGGAGGTCATGGGCAAAGGCGAAGGCAGCAAGGAACTCGGCGGCATCACGGCGGTGCTGGTGCTGTGCGGCTTGATCGGCTCACAATATCTGATCGCCCTCGGCTGGTGGCACGAAGAGCTCGCGCTTTTTGGCCAGGGTGAAACCGCCTACAGCCTCAACGTGCAGTCAGCCAAACAGGTGGTGCAGGCCGTGCCCACCGGGTCGGAAACGGAGATCCGCAATTTCCTCGCGAAACAGGCATCGGAAGATGGCAACACGGTGACTCCCGCAGCGGTCAGCGCGGACGACGTGAAAGAGTTTCATGACAAAACTCTTCCCCAAGACCAGGACCTCGCCAGCGGCAAAATGACGGAGGCGCAATATGACGCACAGAATGACATTGATCCGGCGAAGGAAAAGGAGTCCCAAAAAAACGAGGAAGGTACTTTCAAGAGTGTCTTCCTGTTGCTGCTGATCAGCCGATCCAACCTGATCGCCCTCGCCGGCGCTGCCGGGCTGGCGTACAAGCTGAGCACGAATGCGTAGGGTCAGGCAATTGGCAACCATCGTCAGGTAAATTCATGACCGTACCACGCACAACCAAGGGAGGGACCCGGGGAAAGGTGTTCAGCGTGGTCGCCCGCCTGCGGATTAAAGATGCCGAATGTTTGCTGGCCAATCGCCGCAACAACGGGGCGATTTATCTGGCCGGTTACGCGGTGGAATGCCAGTTAAAGTACGCCTATTGCCAGAGAAAGGATTCCGTCTATCTGCCGGGAAATCTTGAGGTTCATGACTGGGACAGGCTGGTCAATGAGGCCGGGCTTCGGAAGGACATCAAAGCCCAGGCAAAAATGGAAGCATTTATTCCGCCCTCGTAGATCAGTGGGGGCCGGGATTGAGATACCGGACGGCGGATTATTCCAGCCGCGAAGTGAACCGGCTTTACAACGAGTTGAACCAGCTTTATAAGTTCCTTAGCGAATTAGTGCCATGAGTGCGATTGCGACCAAAAAAATTACGGACAGTTTTCCCCGGGCCAAAATCAAGTCCGTGGTGCAAAACGTTTTACCCAAAGGTGCGAATTTTCGCCTGTATGTGGTTGACTCCAAGATTGGCAAAATGAAAATCGTCCGGGTCGTGACGCCGGCATGGAAGACCCTTCAGCCCGCAGATCGCATTTTTCGAATAATTCAGGCGGCCAACGCCAACCTTTCCCCGGCCGAGCAGAATAACATTCTCCGTTTCAGCGTGCTGACGCCGGATGAATATAAAGACATCGTCGGCAACGGGTCTTTTTCGTAACGGCGGCAGTCTGTCGTCTCACTTCCCCAGACAAAATGTGCTGAAGATGGAGTCGAGCAAATCTTCGGTGGTGGTCTTGCCAACAATTTCGCCGACGGCGGCGGCGGCTTCGCGAAGGTCGAGGGCGACGAGTTCCAGGGTGGCGGCGGCGCGCAGGGCTTCGGCTGCCGCGCGGGTGGCGGTGCGGCCGCGCAGTAGCGCCCCCTGATGCCGGGAGTTGATCATCACTTGGAGCAGACCGGTGTTGATCTCGCCGGCCCACACGAGTTCCTTGATGGCGTCTTTCAACGCTTCCAGCCCGGCCCCGCTCACGCAGCTCACATCCACGACGGGGGCTTTGAGGGTTTCCGGCAGCGCGAGGCGCACGGGCAAGTCGGTTTTGTTGCGGATGATGATGCGCTTCTTGCCGGCGAATTCGGTAAAGTAATTCAGGTCGGTTTCGGTGGCGGGGTCGCCGGCATCGAGCACGTGTAAAATCAGTTCGGCGGCCGCAAGGGAGGCGTGACTGCGGCGGATGCCTTCGCGCTCAATGTCATCGGTGCCTTCGCGCAGGCCGGCGGTGTCGATGAACACCACGGGCAGGCCGCGGATGTTGGCGGTTTCCTCGATGGTGTCGCGCGTGGTGCCGGGCACGGGCGAGACGATGGCGCGGTCGTGGCCGAGCAGCTGGTTCAGCAGGCTCGATTTCCCGGCGTTGGGCCGGCCGACAATCGCGGCCCGGATGCCGCGCCGCAGGATTTGGCCTTCGGTGGCGCTGCGCAGGAGTTCATCCATGAAGCGGACACCGTTGTCCAGGCGGGCGAGCAACTGATCCCGCGTGTCCGGCGCAATGTCCTCATCCGGAAAATCAATGTGCGCCTCCACGTGCGCCAGCGTGAGCATGAGGTCGTCGCGCAGCAGGTTGATGCGCGCGGAAAGTTTGCCGGCGAGCTGTTCGTTGGCGGCGGCGAGGGCGAGTTCGGTGCGCGAGTGGATGAGGTCGGCCACGGCTTCGGCCTGCGCGAGGTCGATGCGGCCGTTCAGAAAGGCGCGCCGGGTGAATTCGCCGGGCTCGGCCAGACGCGCACCATGGAGCAGCAGCGTATCGAGAATGAGCTTGGCGGGGAGAATGCCGCCGTGACAGGAAATTTCCACCGTGTCTTCGCGCGTGAAGGTGCGCGGGGCGCGCAGGACAGCGAGCAGGACTTCATCAATCACCTCGCCGGCGCGCAGGATTTTGCCGAATTGCAGGGTGTGCGAATCAGCGGCGGAAGGGAGACGATTGCGTTTGCCGGCGGGGATAAAACATTTATCGGCAATGGCAAAGGCGCGGGGTCCGGACAGGCGCAGGACGGCCAGGCCGCCCTCACCGGGAGGGGTGGCAATGGCGGCGATGGTGTCGTCGAGCATAAGCCAAGTTAGCGTGGAGAGTCGGCGCGTGGCAAGGATGGGACACGCCCGGAACGGCGGTGCCGTTCAGACGTGGCGACAGTTGCCGAGCTGGTTTTCGGCGTCGCGGCCGGCCAGAAACAGGCTGGCCTTCTGGTAGCTGCGCTTGTGCAAATAGTGCAGCAGCATGGGGTCGGTGTTGCGCGGCAGCTGGGAGGTTAGGTCATCAATCCGCCGAAACAGGGGCATGAGATCGGGCTTGGGATTGGCGGTGGCCATGGATTTAACGGCCTGTTCGAGGTCGCCGAGAGCGGCGGCAATTTGCTGTTCCAAAGGGAGAGGCATGGGAAACTTAGAAATGGACGCCGGGGAGAAAGGTCTTGATGTGGGCGGCAATGTGACGGATGTGCTGCATCAAATACAGCGCGGTCAGCAACCGGGCCAGACCGGTGACGAGGATGAGCACCATGGCTGTCATCAAATACAGGCCAAAGGCATGGGTGGGGTCCGGATTCATCACCCGGGGCAGGCCCTGGTAAAGGATCCAGATGGAGAGGACGATCCCCGCGCCCCAGGTGGCCCACGGACTGATCTGTGGAAACGCATCGCCGAACCGGAGCAGAAACATCGGACTCAGCCCATAGGCGACCGCCGTAAACGACTCGCGAACCGTCGCCCGGGTGCGAAAAGTCTGGCCCATGATATTGACCAGCCGGGTGCATACAAAAACAATCAGGATGGAAAAAATCAGCTGGAACGCCTCGTAGAGAAGGATATCCGCCCGGGAAAATTCAATGGTCCGCCGGATGTCCGGATGAATGCGCCCCCAATGCTTCATGCCCGCACCTTCGACAGCGCATGCGATCAGCACCATGGGCAGCAGGTGCAAAAAGAAAATCCTTTTGACACTGCGCTGCGCCACCACAATCCGGTCCCAAGTCAGCTCGGTCTCAAAAATCAGGAAAAAAACCTTAATCATTCAATTTTATCCCGTCAGCATATCATCAAAGTCCGCTTTTTTCAATGAAAGGACGATGATATTTGGTTTATTTGTATTAATTATTAACAGCCAAAACCCACATTAAAAAAACCGAGGCCGGCCGAAAAATCCGGTCCTGCCGCCAAGCCATTCAGCCTGCCACAGGATTAAATCCGCCAGGCAGGTTTGACAGAAAAAAAACACCGGCGACCCTTCGGGCTTAAATCATTATGGCAAAAGCGGGTGGTGGGCAATGAAATTCGCTTTCATCAACGGCTTGCGCCTGCTTAACTCAGGCTGTGAAAGTCAAAGTAGACACCGGGATCTGGAGTCGGCTCACCCAGGTGGTCGCGCTGCTCATTGCCGTGGCCATTCTGCTGATCGTGGCACGCGCCTACCTGCCCGTCATCCAGCAAAACGAGCGCATGCGCCGGGATATTCTCCGGCTCGATGCCGAGCTCCAGAAACAGGCGGAAACCTCCAAGCAGCTCCACGACGAAATGGATGCTCTGCGGAATGATCCCGGCACCATCGAACGGCTGGCCCGGGAAAAGCTGGGCTATGCCCGCGCCGATGAAACGGTCATCCGCTTTGAACCGGCCGCCACCAACACCGTCCCCCGCTGATCTCCCAGCTCAAATATCGCGTGAAGAAACCCCAGCCCAGATACAAGCCCATCCATTCCGGCTGGATTCTCTATGACGACGCCTGCGGCATCTGCCGCCGACTGGCCCGGTTCTGGCAGAAACGCCTGCTGAAGCACGGCCTCGGCATCGCTCCGCTGCAGGCCCCTTGGGTGAAACAAAAGACGGGATTGAGCCAGTGGGCGTTGAAAAAAGATTTGCACCTGCTGCTGGACAACGGGGAGATTATCAAAGGGGCGGACACCTATCGCTACGCCCTGCGGTATATTACGTGGGCCCGGCCGGTACACCTGTTTGCGAATGCCCCGCTGGGCCGGCAGATCTTTGACTGGAGCTACCGGAAACTGGCGGACAACCGCCACCGGTTTTCCCGCTCCTGCGAGGTAACCGAGGGGCCGTAAAAATGAAACTGGCCGCCAACCGGAATTGGCAGCCAGAAAACTGCTACGCCAGCACTGCCAGCTTCAGACGGTGAGGATTTCTTTTTCCTTCGCGGCCAGGTGCTTGTCAATATTGCCGATATACTGATCGGTGAGTTTCTGCAGATCCTTTTCGGCCTGCTTCTGTTCGTCTTCGGTCACCCCGCTGTCCTTGCCGTGCTTTTTGAGCAAATCCATGGCATCGCGACGGACATGGCGGACAGCCACGCGGCTGTCTTCGGCCATCTTCTTGGTGATTTTGACAAATTCCAGGCGGCGCTCGGTGCTCAATTCCGGAAACGCGATGCGGATGATTTTGCCTTGGGTGACGGCCGAGAGCCCGAGGTTGGCCTTTTGAATGGCCTTTTCGATGGGCTGAATGGTGGTGTTATCCCACGGCTGCAACACCAGCATGCGGGGTTCCGGCGTGGTGATGGCTGCGAGCTCACGGATGCGCATCATGGAGCCATAAACATCCACGAGAATGTTTTCCAAGAGCGAGGACGAGGCCTTGCCCGTGCGCACGCCGGCAAATTCATTTTGCACGACCTGCTCGGTCTTGATCATCTTTTCTTCCGCTTCCAGCAAAATTTCATCGGGTGACATATGGGGGAGCATACCCAATTCCCGCCGGAGGGCGAAACAAAATTAAATGGCCCGTCGTCACCAGTTGCCAGCGGCGGAAATCTCTGTTCGGTGGCGCCCTAATGGCAACCATGGCGCTGACTGCCCATTTTGATGGCGAGAAAGTTCCGTTTGATGAACCTTGCCAGCTTGAAGCCAATGCGCGGCTGGTGGTGGTGGTACTGCCGCCCGACGCCGAACGCCAGGCTTGGTCGCAGCTATCCGCCGGCCAGCTGGCGGGAGCCTATGGTACCAACGAGCCGGAATACACCGTCGCCGATCTGCGCTCATGAACGAAGGCGACATCGCCCTCGCCCCGCTGCCCCAGGCCGATGGCCAGATCAAGAACCGTCCCGTTATTTTGCTGCGGCGGCTGCCGCCTTTCGGCGATTTTCCAGTTTGCGGCGTCAGCACTCAACCACACCAACGCGTGGCAGGCTTTGACGAGGCGATCACACCGGGCGACCCGGAGTTTGCCGCCAGTGGACTCAAAGCAGCCTCGCTTATCCGGCCGGGTTTTCTCGCGGTGCTGCCGGGCTCCGCCCTGCTTGGTAAAATCGGTTCTCTGGCAGCCGAACGTCATTTCCGCCTCCTGGCCAACCTTTGCCGCCATCTCAGTTTGCCGCAGCAACCCGTTGCCAAGAAGTAACCGAGCGGAGGCATCCGTGTCTTGAACAATGCCGTCAAGGCGAGGTCACCTGCACGCGATAAAACTGCATGTTCGTTCCGCGCACCGGCATCGTCCCGCGCACAGTGATGACTTCATTGGTCACCCCGCCCCGCGCGACTTCGGCCGTGTAGGCGCTGTTGGGCGTGACATTGGTGGCGTTGTAATGGGAGCCCGGGGTCCAGTGCGTCAGATCGGGCGAATATTGCACCGTGTAGGTCAGGTTGGTGGCGGCCAAACGGCGTTGGAAGGTGAGAGCCAGATAATTGCTGCCGCCAATGTTGGTCACGCCAGTCTGGGTTGCGTAGCGGGATTTCCAGTAGGCCAGGAAATCCAGCAGGGCCTGGGGACTGTTCGTGGGCGCAGCATGGCCGGCCTGGTCGTGGGTGTTGACGCCGTGGCAACTGGGACACGTGCGCACTTCCCCGGGCTGGAAAGTAAGCCAGTACCGTTCGCGAACCACATTGGTGCCATTCGGATCCACCAACTGCCAGGTCAGGGCGCGTCGAGCGGGCACCAGGGCAGCCATGGAACCATCATTGCCCAGCCGGACACTACCGGGCGGGGCGTTGGAGAGCACGGGCAAATTGTCCGGCATGGGATCGTGCATCTGGCGTGCCAGCACGCGACGGCCGGGGCGCGGGCTGTCAGGATAGCCAAAGTTCAAACTGCGCAACTGGTCGGCCTGAAACAGTTGCAGCCATTCCACGGGATAGATGATTCCCGAATGCCCCACCGTCTGGTGGGTGGAAGTGGCCACGCGCAAATTGAAGGGCTGCTGAAAATCCGCATGGTCGCGAGTGGTGACATCGCGCGTAATGATCAGGGCGAGGTTGTGCAATTGGAGCCAGTTCTTGAACTGGACCGGGTCCACGCCGGCGGCGGCAAATTGCGCGGACTCGGGCGACTGGATGGCGGTCAAACGCCGGGCCGGGCGCGGCCGGGCGACCACTTCCACGGGATCAAATTCCCATAGCGCCTGATTGGTAATGGTGACGAGTTCGTCCGGATTCCACCACGTCACGTTGTTGGTCAGGCCGGTGGTGAGCAGCGGCCCGGGGACATAATAGCCGTTGCTAAACACCATTTGCGTGAGCCGGAAAGCGTAGTTCTCCGCCGGAAAATAATCCGTGCCAATGTTGCCGGCGCTGCCGGTGTAGAACGTGTGCGACGCAATCAGATGGCCATCCGTGGTACCCAACGGCGTGCGATAAAGCCCCGAGTGCCCGGGCGGCGGATTCGTGGGATCCGGTGCCGGCGTGGCAGTGACGCGCGGGGTCAGGTAAGTGAGGCGCATGAAATCCGCCGTCAGGTTGGTGCTGCCCGTGAGGGCGACCAGCTGCCCGCCGCTATGCGTGGCGAATTCAAGCGCGTCCACGCCCAGATAATTGCCGGGGTGGCCGGCATCCTCGCGCATTTGCGTGAAGTTGGAGATGGGGTTGGTATTGTAATTCGCGCCGAAGTAATACAGGTCGGAAATATTGGGATCGTTGGTGCGATCCTCGCGGCCGTAGCTGCCGCCAAGTTCATGCCGGCCGACATGGTTGAGGGTTTCCTCCTCGGTGCCGTCCTCATTGATCTGCCAGGGGAAAAAATGGTTGAACGTGTGGGCGGTGTAAATGCCGCTGTCATAGCGCGGCCCGGGAAACAACTCCACGCGGTTGGTGGTGGCGACTGAAGTGGCGGATTCATCCGACCAGTCAAACGTGCCATAGACAACGTTGGTGGAGGCATTATCGCCATCGGCCTGCTGATCGCGTTGCAAATGATCCCAGTTCACAAATAACACCCTGCCGGCGCTATCCACCGTAACGGAAAAGGCACCGCTGGGTGATTGTTCCAGCATAAAGAGGTTGCCCGTGGCCGGATTAAGACTCCAGATGCCGGTCACCGTGGCCGCCTCCTCATATTCATCCAGCTGCGGATACAGCTGCGGCGAACCGTCGCGCGGCCGGTCGCTGGTGAACAGAATCCGGTCGTCGGTGCCATAAGCCGGCGAGACATTATTAAAATTCGTTGGCTGGTTGGGCACCTTGGTAATGATCGGGGTGGCATTCGGAGTGAGAAAATTCGTGATTTCGTAGAGTTGCCAGAAATTATTGGTCTGGCTGATGTCAAACTGGTGCAGCGGGCCGCCGATGACCATGCTGAACACCGCCTTGGTGCCGTCCCAGTAAACGGTGGGCTGACGGACGGCGATGCCGTTGGTGGACTGCAAACCGGAGCGACCAAAACCCGCCGCACGAGTCAGATTACGGAGGGTGCCGTCGGCATAGCGGATGTAAAGATCCCCGCCGCGTCCGCAGCTTTCCACATCCGGACGCTGGCTGCCAAACAGGGAGGCGATGGTGGTGAAATCCGCCGGCACCGGGATCTGGGTGACAAACAGGATGGGGTTCGTCGGCCCCGCCGACTGCGCTTCGGCCGAGCACGCAAACATGGTACAAAAGAGCAGCCCGGGCAAAATCCGGCGCAGCCAGTTCATAAGACAAATCATAGAATCCAATTAGATTTACCGAAAAAACGGCCGTTTACAATACGCCTAAAGGAGTATCAGCCATTTGCGGAATCGCCGGCCATACGCCCGCCAGACCGGCGAATTAAAGAATTTCCCTAGCCGGCAGGCGGTGAATCTTTGGCAACCCGGCCGGCATTCTTTGCAAATATCGCACATTATCGCCCATTTTCAATTTATCCCGTTCAGTTACAGTGCCATTGATGCAATTGATGGGATCCATCAGAGCCATGTTTCACCGGGACGCTTCGGCAACCGGATCGTTGGCGCACCCGGCTGGCCTCCTGCCGCTGGCGGACAGCAACGGTGGACGGGAGGCCGCATCGCCATTCGTCACCGAGTTCGTGATGGTGGAGTGCAGCCATTATATCGGTCTGGCGTATCAGGACGCCGAGCGTAACTGGCGCACCGCCTATACGGACACCAAGTTGCCGAAACCGGTCAAGATTTTGGAATAGTCAGCAACGTCCGCCACCCGCTTTACTGGCACGGGTGACCGGACGGAAAATTTTAATCAGACAGGCTGGTAATGCTAAAAACATTGGGGATTGATTTCCGCCCAACCGGCACGGTTGTGGCGGAGGATGGGGCATGGGCTTTCAGCCGGGGCGCTTTCCGGTGGGTTCCTGCTGCGGTGCTGTTGTTTCTTCTGGCCCTGGCGGCCTACTCGCCCGTTTTGCCCGGGAATTTCATCATGGATGACCAGCGGCTGGTCGAAAGCGACAACCCGCTGGTCACCGGGGAATTCACTCCGCTCAACATCTGGTTTCAGACTGATTTCACCCTGTCCACCCTTGGCTTCTGGCTGGAGCGGCTGGTCTGGGGTACCAACCCGGGCGGCTATCACGCAGTGAACATCCTGCTGCACGGGCTGAGCGCGGTGCTCCTGTGGCAGGTGCTGCGCTGCCTGAAAATTCCCGGCGCCTGGCTGGCGGGCGCCCTGTTCGTGCTACATCCGGTGGCGGTCAATTCCGTGGCCCGCATTGCCGAGCTCAAGAACACCCTGTCCCTGCCCTTTTTCCTGCTAAGCTTTTGGGCCTATCTCCAATACGAAGCCACTGCCTTGTACCGGAGCCCGCA
Source organism: uncultured Verrucomicrobia subdivision 3 bacterium (assembly GCA_903820285.1). Classification (GTDB taxonomy): domain Bacteria; phylum Verrucomicrobiota; class Verrucomicrobiia; order Limisphaerales; family UBA11358; genus UBA11358. The sequence continues at coordinate 12,118 of CAIJGS010000314.1, forward strand.
AGACCGCCCGCCCCGCGCCTGGACCGGCCTGTGCTGGTATCAACTGGCCTTTATTGCCTTCGTGCTGGCGTTGCTGGCCAAGACATCCACCGTGGTTCTCCCGGCCCTGCTGCTGGCCGTCGCCCTCTGGCAGCGGCGGCGGCTCACGCGGCTGGACTGCTGGCATACCCTGCCGTTCTTTGCGCTGGCGATCACCTTCGGACTCATGTCCATCTGGTTTCAAAAGCACCAGGCGCTGGCGGACGCCGGGCAGGTGCTGGCCCCGGTCGGTTTTATCACCCGGCTGGCCATCGCCGGCAAGGTGTATTGGTTTTATCTCACCAAAGCGCTGCTGCCGGTGAATCTGAACCTGGTTTATCCGGTCTGGAAAACAGATACCTCTACCGTGTCCGCCTGGTTGCCCCTGGTGCTCGCTCTGGGTGGCGCGGGACTATGCTGGCGGTTTCGCCGGGGCTGGGGCCGCCACGGTCTGCTGCTGCTGGCGGGATTTGGCATTACCCTCTTCCCCTCTCTAGGTCTGTTTGATGCCCAGTTCCTGACCCGCTGGCAGGTGTCCGATCATCTCCAATATCTGCCACTGATCATTCCCGTCTCCGCCGTGGCCGCCATGGCCGCCATGGCCACCGGGTGGTCCGGGAAAAAACTGTTCCCCGGCGTAGCCACCGTCCTGCTGGCTGCGGCTTTCCTGCTGACCATGGAACGGGCAAATGTATTCGCGACCGAAGAGGCCCTGATGCGCGATACCCTCGCCAAAAACCCGGCGGCGGCCGATGCCCACAACGATCTCGGCAGCATCCTCGCCCGGCGGCAGGATTTCACCGCCGCCGTCGACCAGTTTAACGCCGCGTTCGCCGAAAGTCCGGAAGATGCCAACATCCGCCTTAATCTCGGCCAGGCCATGGCCATGCAAGGCCGGCTGGACTCGGCGGCGGAACATTACCAGGCCGCCCTGAAACTCCGGCCGGGTGACTCCCTGACTCATAAAAAATACGCCCAGATCCTGCAGCAGCAGGGTAAAATCCGCCCGGCCATCCTGCAGTTGCAGGCCGGCATCATTTTTCAAAAACGCGGGCAGCCGGATGCCGACACCCGGATTCAACTGGCCGCCCTGTACTATCAGACGGGCCATTATCGCCGCGCCGCCGCCCAGCTCCGGCTGGCCATCCAGGCGGACACCAACTCGGTGGATGCCCTAAACAATCTGGCGTGGATTCTGGCCACCTGCCCGAATCACCGGCTCCGCAGCGGCGCCGATGCCGTGGCCCGGGCCGAACAGGCCTGCCAGCTCACCGGGTTCAAATCGGCCACTCCCATCAGCACACTCGCGGCAGCCTATGCGGAAGCGGGACGTTATAGTGAAGCGGTGGCTACCGCCCGCCGGGCGCTGCAACTGCAAAACTCAACCGGGGATTTCCAGCAGGCGGCGGTCAACCAGCAGTTGCTCGCCAGTTATCAGGCCGGCCAGCCTTATCATGAAAATGGCCCGGACGATGCGGAACCGGATTGAGCTACGAACAATCGTCAGACGTCAGAAGTTGGAATACCTGCGGCCGCCAACCGGCCATGCGGACAAAAAAAGTCCGGGCGCAAAAGGGTTTAAAAGCGGTGAAGTGTGCGCCCCAACGTCAGACAACACCATTAACATCACCTTCTGCGCCCGGTAAAAGCCGGCTCAATGGTAGGGTCCCCACTGCGCCGGATAATAATCTTCCTGCAAGGCGGTCACCGATAAATTCGGGAGCTCCACCTTGAAAAACCGATGTGGCGACAACGTCTGCGTTGTCTCCTTGCGATCATAAGTCATATAGACCACGCACTCATTCGTCCGATCTTCCGCCACCATGCTCCAGACCGGCTGATCCTGCGGAAACAACCGCCGCGAATACTGCCGCGCCACGCTCGTCACCGACCGCATGCGCCGCCGGCGGCCAAAATATCCGGCCATGGCCGATATAATGCTCACGCTTGGTTGGCTGGTTGCTTGCGTTATGATGCTTCAATTTAGCACGGTAGCGGGGGAAGAAAATTGGCAAGACTCTGCCTCCTAGGTACCCTTAATTCATAGAACGATATAGGTAATTCCTTTAGATGCATTTCATTGCAGGCAAGCCAGCTATGCCGATGGAAGCCCGCAAAAGCACACCCCAATTTGCGCCAATCAAACCGTTTTCTGGCGGTGGTGAAAAAATGCCTCAAAAAACCGGCCACGTAGGCCGTGGGGTAGCTGCCGAACGGGCCTTACTCGCCGGTCGTTCCGGTCTGGAACCATTGCACGGCCTGATGAATCAAAGCGGTGCCACTCTTCAAATTGAGCTTTTCCTTGATGTGTGCGCGGTGCACATCCACCGTCTTGGGACTGAGGCTCAACTGCCGCGCAATTTCCTCCGTGGTATGCCCCTGGCCGATGAGTTGAAACACCTCAAATTCCCGATCGGTCAACGTCTGCAACGGGGAACCCGTGTTCCGGGACTTGGGATTGGACACGCTGCGCAGCAGGCGCACGGACATCGTTTCGCTCAAATACACCCCGCCGTCAAGGACGCGCAAAATGGCCGTAATGAGATGGCTGGCGCTTTCCTCCTTCATGATGTAGCCCGAGGCGCCGGCGCGCAAAGCGCGCTCCGCATACACCTTTTCGTCATGCATGGAAACCATGAGCATGGGAATCTCGCCATGCACCGCCCGCACATCCTTGATAAACTCCAGCCCGCCGCCATCTTTCATCGTGATATCCGCAATAATAAGATCCGGCTTCGCTGCCGTGATTTTCCCCATGGCTTCGCGCGGTCCGCCCGCCTCGGCGACGACCTCCAGGTCGGGCCGCTGGTTGATGAGTTGCAGCAACCCCGCGCGCACCAGCGGGTGATCATCCACCACCAGAATCCGGCGCCGGCGCCCGGCAGCTGAACCCGCGTTGTTTTCAATGCTGGCCATCATGTTTAAAACTTGGTTTCTGCGTTAACCGGTTTCCGGCCCTGGCCGGAACATATGATCCGGGTGCCTTTCCCCGGCTGGGACTGGACTTTGAACCGCACGCCCATGAGCCCGGCCCGGTGGCGCATGGCCCTGAGCCCCAATCCGGTTTCCTGCCGGCCATTGTCCTGAAATCCCCGTCCGTTGTCACCAACAACCAGCTCCCAGCCCCCGGCCAGAGTCTGCAGCGAAATGCTGATCTTGCTCGCCCCACTGTGCTTGAGGGCATTGTTCACCGCCTCTTGGGCGATCCGGTATAACTGCGCCGCCTGCTGGCGGTCTTCCAGCGAAATGGAGCCGCCGGCCACAAATTCGCATTCCACCCGAGTCATGGCGGACGTGTCCGACGCCAGTTGTTGCAAGGCGTCCGACAGGCCATTCTCCCGGATCGGCACCGGGGCCAGCCCGTGGGACAGCACCCGGATCTCCCGCACGATTTCATGCAACCCCTCGCCCAATCTTTGCAGACCGGTCGCCAGCGGCGAGGCTGTCTCGCCCAAGCCCGCCCGCAAGGAAGCATTGAACAGCGTCAAAGCCGTCAACTGCTGGCCCACCCCGTCATGCAAATCATGACCAATGCGGCGCATCTCATTGTCGCTCGCCCGCATCAGGTCCTCCTCCAGCCGTTTCCGCTCGGTAATGTCCATGTTCACGCCAATCATGTTCAATGGCCGGCCATTTTCATCCTGAAACACTTGCCAGCGGCCAAACAGCCAGTGGAGGGAGCCATCGGGCCAGATCACCCGCCATTCGCCTTCCACCGTCTGGGCCGTATCCCGCGCCTGCTGCGACCAGTTCTCCACCAACGGCCGGTCATCCGGATGAATCATTTTGAGCCATTCCTCGCGGGCCTGGGTCAGGCGGTCCGACGGCAGCCCGTACATGGCCGCCAGTTCCTTGGAGCGGATGATATCGCCCGTCCGGAGATTCCATTCAAACGTGCCAATGCGCGCGGCGGATTGCGCCAGTTGCAGACGTGCCTGGTTTTCCCGCAGCGACGCCGTCCGCTCCTGCACGCGCTTTTCCAACTCGTCATGCGACAGCCGCAACGCAATCTCCACGGCCCGGCGACGCCGGTTCTCCCGCCACAACGCCGCCACCGCCACAAAAATCATCACCACCCCGATCACCCCGCCTGCCAGGTTCAGCTGCGTGACATCCTTCACCGTCCGCATCAGATCGCTGCGCTGCGCATTTTCCGCCGCATTTTCCTCCGCCTCCATTTTGTGGTGGATCACCCGGATGCTGTCAATGCTGTCCTGCACCTGCTCCCGAAAGACCGTGTCCGGAGCCATCGGATCGCCATTCACCAGCAGGTCCAGGTGTTCCCGGTTGATTTTGACATAATGGGTGATCAGCGTCTCCAGTTGCAGATACAGGGACCATTCATTGGTGTTATCCCGCACGAGCTCCTTCAGATTGCCCATGATCTCCGGCAAGGCGTTCGTGGCCGCATTGTACGGCCCCAGCAATTCGTGATCCCGGGTCAGGGCAAAACTCCGCTGCCCGACCAGCAGGTCCAGCGAATGATTCTGCATCTCGTTCAGCAGGGAAATGACCTTTTGCGAATGCTCCACCCACCCGACCGACTGCTCCTCCTTCTGGTTCAACCGCCACCAGAGCAGATTAAGCCCGCCCACCAAAGCCAGCGCCACCCCCAATGCCACAATCAGGGGCCAGGCTTTGAAAAAGACGCTGTGTTTTTTCTCATTCACAACCGGTTAGTTTTCCTGGGGCAATGTTTACCAAACCGTCAACTTCGCAAAAAACCCCCGTCTGGCAAAGGGAAAAATGCCCAATACCACCTTTCAAAAAGTTGACGCCATAGGCTTTCCGGCCCACAATCTTCCCCCCATTATGGCCTCGGGAAACCATCAGCAATCGTCCACCGGCTCCGCGCTCGACTTTGAAGCGCAACATTGGGCGGCGGACCAGCGTTTCTCCGCCGCATCGGGAGGAACTCGTTCCCACGCTCAACAAACTCGCCAAGGGGTACGCCATCTCCGACCTCAGCGCATATGAGCAAAAGCAAGCCCACTCCGGGTGTTCGCGCCGAAAAACAGATGGCGATCCCCCCGGTTCGCTCATCGGCGGCGGAATACCTCACCTTTGTGGCCGCCAGCGGCAAGGGCAGCGTGGAAACCGTGTACGCCGGAGAAAATGTCTGGCTCACCCAGAAAATGATGGGACTCCTCTACGATGTGGATGTGAGGACGATCAGCTACCATCTTAAAAACGTGTTCTCCGACCGTGAGTTGGAAGAAAATTCAGTTATCCAATATTTTCGGATAACTGCCGCCGACGGCAAATCCTACGACACCCGGCATTACAACCTCGCCGCCATCATCGCCGTTGGCTACAAGGTCAACTCCGAGCGCGCCGTGCAGTTCCGCAAATGGGCCACCGGCATCATTGAGCAATTTACCATCAAGGGCTTTGCCATGGATGACGAGCGCCTGAAAAATGGCGGCTCCATTCTCACCAAACAGTATTTTGAAGAGCAGTTGCAGCGCATCCGGGAAATTCGCCTGAGCGAGCGCAAGTTTTATCAGAAAATCACCGACATCTACACCACCTCCATTGACTACGACGTCACCGCCCAAGCCACCAAGCGGTTCTTTGCCACAGTGCAAAACAAACTGCATTGGGCCATCCACGGACAGACTGCGGCTGAACTCATCTTCCACCGGGCTGATGCCGGGAAAGACCACATGGGTCTCACCTCTTGGAAGGACGCGCCAAAAGGCAAAATCCAGAAATTCGATGTCAGCGTGGCGAAAAACTATCGGACGGAAAACGAAATGGCCCAACTGCAACGACTCGTTTCCGCCTATTTGGATGTGGCTGAAGACATGGCCCTGCGGCAGATCCCCATGACCATGCACGACTGGGAAACCCGCCTCAACCGCTTCATTGCAGCCACCGACCGGGAAATCTTGCAGGATGCCGGCAAGGTTACCGCCGAAATCCCCCAGGCCCATGCTGAAAGTGAGTTCGAAAAATACCGCATCGTGCAGGATCGCCTCTACGTGAGCGACTTCGATGCCGAGCTGAATAAGCTGACGACCGGCACCGCCGACAAGAAAACCAAGAGCGAGGCATGAAGCCCGGCAGCAAACCCGAGCTTAAGCCGTAGCTGTATCTTCCAGAGTTCCGCGAGATCATTGAATGTTAGGCGTTCGATGTTGGATTGTTGGATGTTTTCCCTGCCGATTTAAATTCCCCCGCCCTTGGTAATCGTCCGCCAGGACCTTTCACCTTTGCTCCGCTGCCCCGCCTTGCTATTTTAAGGGCGATGCCGGACATCGTCCTCACCACCCTCAACGCGAAGTATATCCACACGGCCTTCGGGCTGCGTTACCTCTTCGCCAACCTCGGCGACATCCAGTCCCGGGCCGGGCTCCGCGAGTTCGACATCAATCAGCGGCCCCTCGAAATCGTTGAAGCCCTGCTCGCCCTCGAACCCCAAATCATCGGGTTCGGTGTGTACATCTGGAACACCACCGAGACGGCCGAGGTCATCGCCACCCTTAAACGACTCCGGCCCGGCCTCAAGATCATTCTCGGCGGACCCGAGGTCAGTTTTGAAACCGATGCCCAGGCCATTGTCCAGCTCGCCGACCACGTGATCACCGGCGAGGCCGACCTCGAGTTTGCCAGCGTCTGCCGCCAGTTGCTCGCGCCGGCCGCCGCGCCGCTGCCGAAAATCATTACCGCCCGGCTCCCGGAATTCACGCAGATCCTCCTGCCCTACGACCTCTACAACGAGGCCGACCTCGCCCATCGCATCGTCTATGTGGAAGCCTCGCGCGGCTGCCCCTTCACCTGCGAATTCTGCCTCTCCTCGCTGGATGTGCCCGTCCGCCAGGTGTCCCTGCCGAAATTCCTGGCCGAAATGCAAAAGCTGCTCGATCGCGGCCTGAAGCAGTTCAAGTTCGTGGACCGCACCTTCAACTTGAATCTCGCCACCAGCCGCGCCATTCTGGAATTCTTTCTCGCCCGGCATCAGCCCGGCCATTTCTATCATTTCGAGATGATCCCCGACCGCCTCCCCGCCGAGCTGCGCGAAATCATCGCACGCTTTCCGCCGGGTTCCCTCCAGTTCGAGGTCGGCATTCAGACCTTCAATCCCGAGGTGGGCACCCACATCAGCCGCCGGCAGAATTACGACCGCATGGCGGATAATTTTCAATTTCTGCGGAGCCAGACGGGCGTGCATATCCATGCCGACCTCATCGTCGGCCTGCCCGGCGAAACGCTGGAAAGTTTTGCCACCGGTTTCAACCGGCTGGTCACCATGGGCCCCCAGGAAATCCAGGTGGGCATTCTCAAACGTCTGCGCGGCACGCCCATCAGCCGCCACGATCAGCCGTTTGGCATGGTGTACACGCCCCATCCGCCGTATGAAATTCTCGAGAACAGCCTGCTCGATTTTGCCACCCTCCAGCGCCTGCGCCGCTTCGCCCGCTATTGGGACATGGTCGGCAACAGCGGCAATTTCATCCGCACCACCCATTTGATCTGGTCCGGCGTGCCGTCCGCCTTCCACGCTTTTTTCAAATTCAGCGACTGGCTCTACACCCGCACCGGCCGAACCGACAGCATTGCCCTCGCCCGCCTCGCCGAACTGGTCTTTGAATTCCTAACGGCCGAACAGCACCTTGATCCCGATGCGTGCGCCGCCACGCTATGGCAAGACTGGCAGCAGGCCGGCCGCCGCGATCCGCCCGAATGCATCCGCGAACGGCTTGCCGCCGAAACCGCCCGTCATCCGCGCGCCTCCAAAATCGCGCTGCCCAAGCGCCAGGCACGCCATGTGACCGGCCAGCCCATTGAAGAAGTAGCAGCCGACGTGAAGATGGTCTAAATGTTAGTGTCAACGCTCGTCCTCATCCCGGCCCTAATTCATGTGAGGATGAAATTCAGATTTTATGCTTTAAACCTATGGCTTGTGAGCCAGAAAAACCATAAATAAGCCGTAAAGTTTAAAAATTAGGCGAGGGTCGGAATCAGGCGGCTAAGGCCCTGTTTCAAGCCCAATACACCCCGGTTTTGCCGGCAATTCAAGCAAGCTCTGGCACTACCTGACCATACCCTTTTTAACCCTCTTACTGAAGTTTTCACCGAAGGTCACCAGCGGCTTTTTTGAATGGAATCAAACCCTCATGATTATTCCGCCAATTTGCATCACGCGCTGTTGCGATTCACTTGGAAATTTGCGCCAGGCGGTTCCGGCCGGTTCCAAGGCGGTAAATGATGCCGAACGACCAAAAGCTGAGCCACGCCGCCGATGACTTTCGCCAACCGGAAATCCGTAGCGGAAATCGCCAAGCGTAATGGGCGTTGGCTCCAGCGCTTTGCTAGGCCGCTCCGGCCTCATTGGAATCGCTTGAGCGAAAAAGAATGTAAAACACGCTTTACATTTGGAAAGGATGCTTTACAGTGTTGTCACTATGAATAAAAACATTGAAGCCGTTCAAACTCCGCCAATTGCAACCCGCCCGATATCCAAATGGGGCATCGCGGCTTTCATCGCCACGATCGTCTCGCGTTGGTGGTTGCCTCACCATGTCGATGCAGACGTTGCTCTGCGAGCTGTCGTCGCACTCGCGCCCATTCCTATTTGGTTTATGCATGTGCGATCTGCCGCCCAAAGAATGCGTCTGGTCGATGAAATGCAACGACTCATCTACTATAAAGCATGGCTTTTTGCGGGTCTTGGAACAATGTTCGTGATGATAGCCTTGTGGCAAGTGCAGTTGATTGGGCTTCATCTCCCAGATTGGTTGAGTCACGGCCTGGACTATCAGTGCACGATCATCTTGATGGCCTCCTTGGTTTTCGTCGGTTACATGCTGGTCAATCGCCGCTACAAATGAAAAACAAGCTGCGTGAAATGCGAGCGACGAAGGAATGGTCGCAGTCTGATCTGGCTGAGAAGTTGGAAGTATCGCGGCAAACAGTCAACGCGATTGAAACTGGGCGGTATGACCCAAGTCTTCCTCTCGCCTTCAAGTTGGCTGGTGTATTCAAGGTGGCTATCGAGGACATTTTCGTTCCTGACAAGGATTGACGCGAGGAGACGCCCGACCAAAAGCTGAGCCACGCCGCCGATGACTCCCGCCAACCGGAAAGCCGAAGCGAAAACTGACCGGCATAATCGGCGTTGGCTCCAGCGCTGTGTTAGCCAACGTCGTCATATCACATATGGATTTGGACGTTTTTAAGCTGTGAAACTTCCCAAACGAGAAGTGCCAGATTGACGACCAAACCAATCCAAGGAAGCGCCCAAGGACGGTGTAACTTTCCACTGATCCGTACCCCGAGAAAGGAATATTTCCAATCAGTTTACTGCATTGATTGCCGAGCCTGCCAAATGACTGGAACGTCATTGGTCCGAAGCCATCCAACCAGAGCCAAAAATGTTCGCCGAAAACCCCAACTGCCGACTATCGGGCTGGCTTTTCCCATCCTCCCATGACCGAACCAAGGCTTGTGCAATTCCCATTTTGGCCGCCACCTGGCCTGACGTAAAATTTTTCTCTGTCCGCTTGACTTGAATCCGATCATCCATCGTTTGTATGTTGCCTGTCAATTGCTTAGCGTTGCTTTCACGATGCTGTTTTGGGTCAAAAGCGGGGTGAATCTGCCGTTGTGCAATACCCAACAGGGCGACTTTTCCCCGAGGAGAGGGAGAACAGGGTTGCCGCGTCTTTCGCGTATCAAGCCGCTGGATTGGTCATACTGGTGGACGAATGATTTGAGGTTGCCGGCATGGCCCACCGTTGAGGGAAATGCGCGAATATTTCTTGCCTTTATCCCCCATGTCCCCAATTTAAACGGCACACATGAGTTCCAGCAAAAAAATCTATCTCGGCACGGACAGCGGCGCCACCACCTCCAAGATCGCCGCCGTCTGGGAAGACGGCGAACCCGTCACCAAAAAACTGCAACAGGCCTCCACCGCCGCCCAGGATGGCACCCCCGCCGTCGTGCGCGGCTGGATCAATGGCATCAACGACTTTCTCGCCGCCAACCAGCTCTCCTGGAGTCAGGTCGAAGGCGTGGGCCTCGCCATTCCCGGACCATACAAAAGCTACGGCGTGCTGGAAAAAACCCCCAATCTGCCCGCCTCGTTTGAAGGCTGGAACTTTCATGCGGATTACAGTGCCGCCCTCGCGAAGGAAGCCGGCCGCCCCATTCCGCTCACCGCCGGCAATGATGGCAACTACGGCGGCGTGGCCGAGGCCAAGATCGCCCGCGGCACCAGCGACGCCTCCGTGATGATGCTCATGCCCGGCTCCGGCCTGGGCACGGCGTATGTGGATAAGAAGGGCCTCTGCCTGGATGGCGATACCCTCGCCGGCATGGAAGCCGGTCACGCCCCGGTACCGCTGCAAGTACTCGGCACCGATGAGAAACCCCTCCCCTGCGGCTGCGGTCGCGACTGGGGCTGCGTGGAAGCCTACACCACCATTTCCGGCCTGCCGCATTTGCTGGCCCAGTTCCTGAAAAAACATCCCACGCACGAACTCGCCATCTCCACCGCGCCGATCAAGGAAAAGGTCCTCTCCCTGCGCGGCCGGGCGCAAAAGGGCGATGCCCTCGCCATTGAAATCTTTGACTTCCAGGCGCGTGTCATGGGCATTCACGTGGCCAACCTCGCCATGTCCCTGGACCCGGGCATCGTGATCATCGGCGGCGGGCTCATGGATCTGGAATCCACCACCCCGGAGTTCCGCGAACGCTATCTGCGCATTGTCACGGAATCCGCCATGCCCTATCTCTGGCCGCCACAGCGCAAGACCATCAAGATCCTTCCCGCCGTCCTGGGCGATCTCTCCCAGGCCATCGGTGCGGCGCTCGTGGCGCTCTATGCGAGCAAGGCCTGAGCAACTGACTTGATCAAATAAAAAACAACCCCCGGTGGTGCCTGGCACCACCGGGGGTTTTCGTTTAAATGAATGGTCAGCAATTCAGCTGCGCGCCGCCTGCTTTGCCTGCTTCCGCACCGTCCGGAGATGCCGGTAGCCCACCAGCTTGCGCTGCTGTTCATCCCACAGGCGGAAGGTGAAGGACTTCAAACTGCCAAACAGGGTCACGGGCTTGACCGTCTGGAACAGCGGTTCCGCCTGGTGACATTTTTCCAGATGATAATTCGGGATGCGCGGGCTGAGATGGTGAATGTGGTGGAACCCGATGTTGCCCGAGAACCATTGCAGGATCTTGGGCAGCTTGTAGAACGAGCTGCCTTGCAGCGCGGCCTGGGCATAATCCCATTCATCGGCCCGTTCCCAATAAACCCCTTCAAACTGATGCTGCACGTAGAACAGCCACACCCCCGCCGAACCGGCCGCCATCAGCACCGTGATCTGGATGATCAGGTAAGCCTTGAGGCCAAAAATCCAGATCAACCCCGCCGCCATCGCGCCCAGCGCCAGATTCGTCCAATAAACCGAATAACGTTCCCGCGTCGGTGCCCGGAACTTCGGCACCCGTTGCAGCACCAGAAACAGCGCCAGCGGCGCCAGCACAAACAAAATGAACGGATTGCGCGCCAGCCGGTACGAAAACTTTTTCCAGCGTGACGACTCCAGATATTCCTGCACCGTCATCGTCCACACATCCCCCGTGCCGCGACGATCCAGATCCCCCGAGCTGGAATGGTGAATCGCATGCTCCCAGCGCCAGTGATAATACGGGGTAAAGGTCAGCACCCCCGTGATCGCTCCCACAAAGTGATTCGCCTTCTGCGATTTGAAATAGGCCCCGTGGCCGCAATCATGAAAAATGATGAACATACGCACCATGAAGGCCCCGGCTAGAAGCGCCAGCGGAATGGTCAGCCACCAGGATATCTGCACCGTCACGTACATCAGCGCCCAAATACCAATATACGGCACCACCGTGTTCACGATCTGCCACACGCTGCGCGCCACGGACGGCTTCTGATAGCGTGCCACGATTTCCTTCCATTTTGAGACATCTGCCTCGCTCCCCGGGGGAGCGACTTTTGCTTCATTAGTCATAGTGTAGTGTCATGTTACTGATTTCTGCGTTACGCCCAAACTGGAAGCCCGAAAGCCCAATTTTGGGAGGGTCACTACTCGAGCATAGTCGAACCCGCCGGTAACGGCAACAGTCAATCCCGAAAACCTTTCGCCGGGTTAACTTGCCGTATCAGTCAGGCTATTGAGCCACAGTCACATCCCCGGCATCGCACCAACCGCCACCGCCCCACCCCTAGGTTGATATGTTGACAATATTTGTCCGGCAGCCGAGAGTGCGGTGTCCGTTACGTTCCTTGGCCGAAATTTATCCCATAAAATTCATGATCCTATCCATAATTATTCTCTGGCTGGCGGTAATGATTGTCCTCTTGGTGATCCAGCGGCAAAGCGTTTGGGCCCGCCGGAAAAACCGCTGGCAGCGCCGGCTTTCCGGCCAGAAAGACGACGCCGGCGGCTTCTGGCTCTGGCTGGCGGGTTCGGGGGAAAATCAGGATTCGGCCGCAGATTCGGAACATCCGGATGGTCCGCACCATCCACACCACCACCATGATCACGGTCACCACCGTCACCCGCACCACGGCGGCGGGGATTCTGGCGGCGGACACCATGGCGGTCACCACAGCGGCGGATTTGACGGGGGTGGGCATCATGGCGGTGGCGGCTTCGATGGTGGTGGCGGCGGACACCATTGACCCCGTTACCTGCCTTCCCGATTGACATCTCTTCCCCGTCTGGAAAACTTCCCGCGCTTTCCGCGCCACGCGGGAACATCTGCATGAAAGACACCGAAGCCAAGCCGGTCTTGCGCTATGACAACCTCCTGGTTTCATCCCGGGGCATGTCTGAAGTTCACGGCAAAAAGCTCATCCTTTTCATCCCGGCGGCGGAAATCGACCATCTTGAATTGAAATTCGGCCGAGCGGAACACCGCCCGCTGGTGTCGCTGGCCATCGGCATCGTTTTCACGCTCATCGGCGCGTTCGGTCTGGTTTACCTGTTTCTGGCCCCGCGCGCCTTCCGCTATGAACTGGCCATGATGGTCTTTGGCTTCATCGGCGGGACGATCATTTTTGACGTACTAAAACAGCGCTACTTCATCGAAGTCCGGCGCCCCAAAGGCCTTGGCCGGCTGGTCTTTTCCAAAAACGCCCAACCCGCAGGCCTCCGGGACTTCTGTCAGCAGGTCGGGGCGGTTTACGGCCACCAGATTAAAGACATCCCCTGAAATCCCGCCCCCCACGCGCGGCGGTCACGCCCCTTCAGCCCAACAACGCGAGTGGCTCGGCGCATCAATTGCCTCCGTTCCCTCCCTGAAGCGACCTGCCTCTCGCCCCGGCCCCCCGGCTTCCTGATTCGTGTCCCTTCGTGTTTATTAGTGGTTCGCCTGAATCGCCGCGCCCCGCCGTATTTCGCTTTGCCCGCGCCCGGCTTTTTCATTAATGTCCCCTCATGTTCACGCCCGCCGATTTGTTTGACCTTACCAAAACTGAACACGCCGCCATCTTCGACGGTTGCCAGTATGCGTGGGAAGCGCTCAAGAAGATTGAGGGCTATATCGCCGCCAACCTGAAACCCGGCCTGCACAACCAGTGCGAAGGCGCGGCCTTCATCGGCAAAAATGTCTCCATCGGCGAAGGTACCGTGGTGGAGGACGGCGTCATGATCAAAGGCCCCGCCATCATCGGCCGCAACTGCTCCATCCGCCACAACGCCTACATTCGCGAAAACGTCATCATCGGCGACAACTGCGTGATCGGCAACGCCAGCGAACTCAAAAACGCCCTCGTCTTCAATAACGCGCAAATCCCCCATTTCAACTACGTCGGCGACTCCATCCTCGGCTACAAGGCGCATATCGGCGCCGGCGTGAAAATTTCCAACGTCAAACTCATGCCCGGCAACATCGAAGTCGAGCTCGACGGCGTGCCCTTCGACACCGGCCTGCGCAAATTCGGCGCCCTCCTCGGCGACTACGCGGAAGTCGGCTGCAACGCCGTCCTGAATCCCGGCACCATCCTCGGCCGCGGCGCCATCGTGTACCCGAACGTCTTCTGGCGCGGCATCCTGCCCGCCAATATGATCGCCAAGAACAAGGCCGAGATCGAAATCGTCGTGAAGCGCCCACGCGGAGTCTGACGGCATTTTCCATTGGCAATGGGCAATCGCCAATTGGGCACGATTTAAGAAGCCCCGGTGGCCGGCCGCAAGGACCGTTCGGAGTCCCGCCTTTCAGGCGGTCCGACAATCGCAACCTCCATCCGTCTTATTCTGTCATTCTGTCAAAAAATCCCGCCCTGCATTTGACATTCAAAAACCTGTGCTATATTACGCGGTTGGAAGTTTACATGGTAAACTCACCGTCACAGCTAAACTCGCGCCCGGCTGTCCCGTCACCCCTTGGCGGGTCCGTCCGGCACACTTTTCCTTTGCCCCGGACCGGCACCCTCCCGGCACGGGGTGGGGACGGCTCGTCCCCACGGTCGTGGATGTTGCAGAGTACCCAACCGCAAGGAATGCCGCGCGCCAAGGTGGCTCTCCGCAATGACCATCAAGGCCCAATCAAGGCAAAAAGCCCTGTAATCGTGCATAATCAAGGCATATCAAGGCATCCGCTGAAAAGTAAAAAATGGGCGCAAACCATCAGCCAAAGTGGAACCGCGACTATGTGGCAACGAATTGCCGCTTTGGTCACCGCGACGCGTCGTGGTGACCAAAGCGGTGTCACGATACCGCACCCCCCATCGCTCTCGATATGCCCCACCCGAAACCCGAAATCCGTGAGCTGTTCCCGGTTTTCCCCAATCAAGGCAAAAACCCCAGCAATCGTGCATGATCAAGCCTCATCAAGGCAGACGCAAAAAAAGCCCAATTCCCTCGGCCGCTTGGCGCTTGGAGATTCTCTGGAGCTTGGAAATTGGAGCTTTCCCCTTCCGCCTGCCCCCTTTTCGTTGAATGCATTTTTCGGGTGCATTCCGGGGCGGACACGGTTTAACATCTGCTTTCATGAAATCGCTTGAAAATCAAATCGCCGTGGTCACCGGTGCCGGTCGCGGCATCGGCCGGGCCATTGCCCTGAAATTTGCCGCCGAAGGCGCGGATGTGGTGGTCGTTTCCCGGACCCAGGAGAATTCCGAGAAGGTCGCCGCCGAAATCCAAGCGCTGGGCCGCAAGGCTTGGGCGCATGCCGTGGATGTGGCGGATGCTGCCGCCGTAAACGCCGCCGCCGAAAAGATCCTCGCCGAGGCCGGCAAGGTGGACATTCTGGTGAACAATGCCGGGGTGACCCGCGACGGCCTGCTCATGCGCATGCCGGATGCCGACTGGGACACCGTCCTAAACACCAACCTCAAGGGCGCGTTCCTGGTCACCAAGGCGTTTGTGCGTTCCTTCATCAAACAGCGCAGCGGGCGCATCATCAATATTTCCTCCGTGATCGGGCTGATCGGCAATGCCGGTCAATCCAACTACGCGGCGAGCAAGGCCGGCTTGATCGGGTTCACCCAGTCCACCGCCCGCGAACTGGCGTCGCGCGGCATCACGGCCAATGCCATTGCCCCCGGTTTCATTGAAACCGACATGACCTCGGAACTGAACGAAGCACTGCGCGCGGAGATCCTGAAGAAGATTCCGCTGGGGTGTTTAGGCCAGTCCGAGGACATTGCCGCCGCCGCCCTGTACCTGGCCAGCCCGGGTGCCCGCTACGTAACCGGTCAGGTTTTGACCGTGGATGGCGGGATGGTGATGTGATTTGACGGCGTTAGCGTTAAAGTATGCCGGTTTTGCATATTTTGCCAACGTTGACGCCCTTGAAAAAAAATGGATTCAAAGCTTGACGGTTTTGGGTCTGTACCTAATAACTATTGAACAATTTTATGTCAGACAAACCTATCGACCAACGCGTAAAAGAGATCATCGTTGAACAGCTCGGGGTCAAGCCCGACCAAGTCACTCCCGAGGCCAAGTTCATTGAAGATCTGGGCGCCGATTCCCTGGACACCGTTGAACTGGTGATGGCCTTGGAAGAGGAATTCGAAATCGAAGTGCCCGATGAACAGGCGGAAAAGCTGCAGTCCGTCGGCGACGTGATCAAATACGTCGAAGAATCCCAAAAGTGATCGATTTATCCAGGCGGGGCAGTTTTGGCTGGTCACAGCCTGAACTGCCCCGTTTGATTTTCTCATGCCAAATCATGCTTCCGACCGCCGTGTCGTGGTGACCGGTCTGGGTGTCGTGACCCCTTTGGGGAACGACCTGCAGACCTTCTGGAAAAACCTCATTGCCGGCCAGTGCGGCATTGGCCCGATCACCACGTTTGACACGACCGCTTTCGATACGAAGATCGCGGCGGCGGTGAAGGATTTTGATCCGACCCCGGCGTTTCCCTCCCCGAAGGAAATCCGGCGCACGGATCGCTACGCGCAGTTTGGCATCTATGCCGCGTGGAGTGCGCTGAAGGATTCCGGCATTGATCTGGGCGCGGAGAACACGGACGAAATCGGTGTGATGATGGGTTCGGGCATTGGCGGTCTGGAGACCACCACGAACCAGCACGTTGTTCTGCTGGAACGCGGGCCAGGCCGGATGTCGCCCTTCACGATTCCCATGCTCATTTCGAACATGGCATCGGGGCTGATCTCGATGTATTACAATTTGCGGGGCCCGAATTTTGCGACCTGCTCCGCGTGTGCGACGGCGAACCACGCCATTGGCGAGGCCTGGCGCACGATCAAGATGGGCGATGCCTCCGTGATGGTGGCGGGCGGATCGGAAGCCACGATTATTCCCATCGGCATCGGTGGTTTCTGCGCGATGCGCGCCATGAGCACGCGCAATGACGATCCAGAGCATGCCTCCCGTCCGTTCGACAAGGACCGCGACGGCTTTGTAATGGGCGAAGGCGCGGGCGTTTTGATTTTGGAAGAGCTGGAGCACGCCAAGAAGCGCGGTGCCCGCATTTATTGCGAAATTGCCGGCTACGGCAACACCGCCGATGCGCATCACCTCACCGCCCCGTCCCCCGGTGGCGAAGGCGCGGCGCGCTGCATGAAGATGGCGCTGCGTTCTGGCGGCCTGAACCTGACAGATATTTCGTACATCAACGCCCACGGCACCTCGACGCCGCAGGGCGACGTCTGCGAAACGCAGGCGATCAAGAGTGTGTTCGGCGAGCACGCCCGCAAGCTGGCGGTGAGTTCCACCAAGGGCGCGACGGGTCACATGCTCGGCGCGGCCGGCGCGGTGGAAATGGCCGTGTGTACGCTGGCCATCCAAAATGGCATCGTTCCCCCCACCCTCAATTACACCACGCCCGATCCCGAGTGCGACTTGGACTACGTGCCGAACGTGGCGCGCGAAATGTCCGTGAACGCTGTCGTGAATAATTCGTTTGGATTTGGCGGTCATAACTCGACGATTGCGGCGAAGAAGTTTGTGGGGTAATCCGTGAATGAAGTGCCGCCTAATGAGGATGCCGGCGCTTCAAAAACTAAGAAACGTTTGTTTTGGGTAGATCTGACCGCGTTGATTGTGGTCGCACTACTTGTTTTTGTTTTATTTCCCGCCTCAATTTTTTTCCTGCCTATTCATCGGGCGGATGCCGGATACCGCAAGGCCAAAGAAACGATCAACTTTGAGGAATTGCGTTCATGGGCGCAGGCGGAGGCCAAACAACATTCGGGATTGAAAGGGGAGAGCGAGAATGTACCGCGTTCAGAAATCCCGGCCTACATCATGCATCTCTACTCATTCCCGCCTGAGTTTGTTGTTGCCGACACGGGAGACACCAATTGTAATGCGATGATTGTCTGGGGCGGCGGTTTTTTTCATTGGAGTTTTGAAATTGGTTCGACCAATTTTGTTGCTTCCACAAATCTAGAGTGTCCCCATGTTTATGAGTTATCTCCAGGGATTTATTATCGGCGTGAATCAAGTTGGGGATTGCTGTAAACGTTTGCCCACCATAGCAAAGCCAGGCGCATGGTGCTGCGGGAAATGATTAACCGCGGTTCGACTTTGGCGAATTCAACTCGAAGATTGCGGCGGAGAAGTTTGTGGGTTAAGGTCAAATCAGCACGGAATAGCTTATGGCTGTAGTCAAAGAATCAACCACCAAAGGCGCCGCCAGATTTGATGTCCGGGATGCCGCCCGTGCCGCTGCCGGTTATTTTCAAGCGCTATATCCGAACGTGGTTTCCTTCAGCTTGGAAGAAGTGGAATTATCGGAGAAAGAGGATTACTGGCTGATAGCCCTCAGTTTTGAACTGCCTCCCAAACGCACCGGCCGTGGTTCCGGTACGCTGCCAATACTCTTTCAGCCGCCCAAAACAAAATACAAAATTTTCAAAGTGGATGTGAAAACCGGCGAGGTGGTTTCGATGCGAATCCGGAATCTGGAGTAAGCCTGAATATTCAAATTTTATTGATACGCGAATAGCGCAGCATGGATTGGTGTTGGACACCAAAATGATATTGGGCATCCTCCTCTGAAGCCATGAACTTTCTCTCACTCATCGAAGCCAAGCGCGAAGGCAAACCCCTCACGCGCGAGGAGATTCAGGCGTTTGTCACGGCGTTCACCGCCGGGCAGGTGCCGGATTACCAGATGGCCGCGCTGCTGATGGCCATTTTCTTTCGCGGGCTCACGACGGCCGAAACCGCCGCGCTCACGCTGGCGATGCGCGATTCGGGCGAGGTGCTGACCTTTCCCGCCGACCCGCGTCCGCTTGTGGACAAGCATTCCACCGGCGGCATTGGCGACAAGGTGTCGCTGCCGCTCGCGCCGCTGCTGGCCTGCCTGGGCTTTCGCGTGCCGATGATCTCGGGTCGCGGCCTGGGCATCACCGGCGGCACGCTCGACAAGCTGGATTCCATTCCCGGATTTCAAACCGCGCTGCCGGTGCCGAAAATCATCGCGCAGGTACAAAACGTTGGCTGCGTGATTTGCGGCCAGACTGCCACGATGGTTCCCGCTGATAAAAAAATGTACGCCCTGCGCGATGCCAGCGGTACGGTGCCGAGCATTCCGCTGATCGTCGCGTCCATCCTCTCCAAGAAGCTGGCGGAAAATCTGGAGGCGCTCATTCTCGATGTAAAATACGGCGCCGCCGCCTTCATGCCCACCAAGGCGGAGGCGCAGAAACTGGCTGCCGCCATGGTGGCGCTGGGCAACGAATGCGGCACCAACACCCGCGCGATTCTCACGGACATGAACACGCCGCTCGGCCGCGCCGCCGGCAACTGGCTGGAGGTGAAGGAATCCGTGGAGTGTCTCGAAGGTCAGGGCCCGACTGACCTGCAACAGCTCGTGATCGAATGCGCCGCCAATCTGCTGGTGCAAACGAAAAAGGCAACAACGCCGGCACTGGCCCGTCGGCTTGCGGCCGATTGTCTGGCCTCGGGCCAGCCGCGCCAGAAGTGGGATGAAATGATTCTCGCGCAAGGCGCGGACCTGGCCACCTTCAACCAAAAGCTGGCGCTGGATTCCACCGCCGCGGCGGTCGCGGAATTGACGGCGGACCGGGCCGGCTACGTATCGCAATGCGATGCCCGACTGATGGGCGAAGTCATTCGCGATCTCGGCGGCGGCCGGCTGGCGCAGGATGCGAAGATTGATTATGACGTGGGGGTGGACCGCATTGCCAAGCCCGGTGAACGGGTGGAAAAAGCGGCAACCCTGTGCCGCGTGCACGCCGCCGATGCCGCGCAGGCGGACGCCGCCGTGGAACGGCTGGCGGCGGCGTTTCATCTTTCCACCGGCCGGCCGGCGGCGTGACGGAAAAGATACAAGACGAGTCGAATTTTTCGGATCCGGCCGGGTTGTGCAAATCCCCAATGTGGGGCATGGTGTGGCAAATAAATTCATTTATGAGTCATCACTTGAAAGGAAAAGTGGCCTTGGTCACCGGCGGATCCCGCGGCATCGGCCGCGCCATCGCGGAACGTCTCGCGCAGGAAGGCGCGGCGGTGGCGGTCAATTTCTCCAGCAATGTCGCCGAGGCGCAAAAGGTCGTGACGGCCATTCAGGCGGCCGGTGGCACGGCGTTCGCCATTCAGGCCGATGTCGGACGGGTGCCGGAGATCATCCGGCTCTTCGATGAAACCATCGCCCATTTCGGCCGGCTGGATATTCTGGTGAACAACGCCGGCGTGATGTTCGCCAAAACGGTCAGCGCCACGACGGAAGCAGAGTTCGACCGGATTTTTGCCATCAACGTGAAAGGCGTCTTCTTCGCGTGCCAGCAGGCGGCCACGCGCCTGGCCGACGGCGGCCGCATCATCAATCTTTCCAGTTCGACCACCGCACGCTTCATGCCCACTTATGGGGCCTACGTCGCCACCAAGGGTGCGGTGGAACAGCTCACGCGCTCGCTGGCCAAGGAGTTGGGACCGCGCGGCATTACGGCGAATGCCATTTCGCCGGGGCCGACGGAAACGGAATTGTTCGTGACGGGCAAATCGCCGGAGCAGATTGATTTCTTCGCGAAGCAATCGGCCTTTGGCCGGCTGGGCCAGCCGGGGGAAATCGCCGCCACCGTGGCGTTTCTGGCCGGCCCCGATGCGAGTTGGATCAGCGGACAGAACCTACGGGTGAATGGGGGACTGGCCTGAATCCGGCCGGCCAGCAGGGCAGATTTTTGCTTTTGCCCTGCCATGGGTTGCAGTAAAGTTCCCGCATGCCTGAAGTAGCCAAGTTCGTCAGAAACAGCGCCACCAGTATCACCCCGGCGGTGGCTGCCAATGTGCTGCGTCTCCTGCCCCAGTGGAAGCTGGAGTTTACGCAAATCAATGCGCCGAAGTTCCCCCACCTGCTCAACCAGCTGGAATTCCTCGCCAATGCGGTGGAGGATGCCGTTGATGGGGTATATAAGGATCTGCCTTACACGGCGCTGGCTCAGGCGGTTTTTGCGCTGATCTATGCGCATAAAAAAATTGGCATCATTCCGGACAGCGTGCTCGATCTGGGGCGCGCGGATGATTCCAGCGTGGTCCGCGCCGCGCTCATCCAGAACGAAAAAGCCTTCGCCATCTACGCTGGCAAACAGGGCATTGACTGGAGTCTCATCACCAGCCAGGCCTGAGCGTTCATTTTATCCGCCATGAAAAGCCATCTTGTCACCACCATTGTCGGCCCGGATCGCACCGGGCTGGTTGAATCCGTTGCCCGCGTTGTGGCCGCGCATGGCGGCAACTGGCTGGAAAGCCGCATGTGCCGGCTCGGCGGTGAATTTGCGGGCATCCTGCGCATTGAAATTCCGGCGGCCCAATCCGCTGCGTTGCTGGCCACGCTGAAGGGCATTGCCGGTCTCACCGTTACCGTGCAATCCGGCCAAGGTGCGGTGGCACCGGCGGGTGGCCGCCTGACGGGCTTGGAAATTGTCGGCTCGGACCGTCCCGGCATTGTGCGCGACATCACCAGCGCCCTCGCTCGCGCGGGCGTGAACGTGGAAGAATTTTCGAGCGAAATCAGCAGCGCCCCGATGTCCGGCGAACCGCTCTTCAAAGCGGTTGCCCGGCTGCAACTGCCGGCCGGCTGCAACCTCGCGGCGCTGAAAGCCGAGCTGGAAAAAATCGCCGCCGACCTGCTGGTGGATGTTTCGCTGGAAGAAGTAACTGCCTGACCAAAGGCTGTTTGCAGGTGTTTTGCGGTTGACAGGGTGGCCGCCAGGTCTTACTTAAGGCCTGGGTTGCGGAACTTTTATTTTTCACATGAACAGAATCCTTTCATGGAGGGCGGTCTTTTGTCTCGGATTGTTGCTGGCTGGCGAGGTGACTGGCTGTCACCATGCCGATAAACCCCCGATCGCCGAAAATTACTTCAAAACGCATTTCCAGGATGAGTCCCAGTACATTGTGGAGAGCATTGCCACCGATGTGGCCGAACAGGTTTATTTTGCCAAATTTCATCACCTGCCACCGGCCAAAGAATTTTCCGTGGCTGCCAGCGAGACGGCCGCGTCCGTGTTCCGGACCCCGGTTTATGAACTGACACTGGACCTTGATAAGCAGCATCAAGGGTTGAAGACGGTGCTGAAAATCGGCGGCCCGATCTGGTCGCCGGAGATCTACGATGACCTGACGCGGCTGCTGGCCAGCCGGCTGGATCTGCCCGCCATCGGCAACAATGATTCCAAGGATACCGCGTTGATGGCCCAACTGACGGATGGTTCGGCCGTGACGATTGAGCAGCGAAACCAGGCGCTTTCCGCGGCGCTGGAGAATGATTTTGCCAATCCCACGTTGCATGAACAGGCGGCGCTGCTGCTCGGAGCGTTCACCCTGCGGGAACACTCGGGAAATTTCTTTGATACCCGCCAGTCCTTGTGCCGCGTTACGGCGCATCTGGCGCTGGCCCGCTACCTGGGCGGAACGGATTATGATCTCAATGGCACGGTCGCCACGGCCATGTTGCTGACCGCCATGAACAATCAGGCGGCGGCCCTGGACCTGATGAACGGATTGACCACGACCAACCCGGCGGCACGCGAGTGGATTCGCGCCCTGCAGGCGCGCAATACCGGGGATTACCGGCCGTTGCAGAAACTCAGCGAAACGGACACGCTCACCCCGGTGGAATCCTTTGAGCTGTACCGCGCCCTGGTCAACGGCGTCAATCCGGACCTGGCCTGGGGCAAGCTGGCCGACAGCCAGAAGAAAATTCCGGATTTCCTGCGCATTGCCCATGA
This sequence comes from uncultured Verrucomicrobia subdivision 3 bacterium, assembly GCA_903820285.1. Classification (GTDB taxonomy): domain Bacteria; phylum Verrucomicrobiota; class Verrucomicrobiia; order Limisphaerales; family UBA11358; genus UBA11358. The sequence continues at coordinate 34,784 of CAIJGS010000314.1, forward strand.
AGTCAATGAGTCGGTGGGCGTGGAAAACGAATTATACCCGCTTACCTTCCCGGTGGAAACCAGCGAACTGACGGCTGTGTGCCAGCTGGCGGCGCCATCAGACGCGAACCGGACCAATCTGACGGACATTCTGAATATACCCCCGGAGCGCTGTTTTTCCGCCGGCGACGACCGGCAGATGCACGTGCGCATCATCGGCTGGGGGCAATGGGCGGCGTTTTTGCAGCGGCATCTGTGCCAGGCGGTGTGGCGGGATTATTATTATTTGTCCGGCGTCATCGGCTCGCCAGATGAAGCCCGGACATTTTCCACCCAATGCGACGAGGCCTACCGGGGATTGCGGCTCGACCCGTTTCGGCGCCGGTTCATGGCCGCGGACATGGACGCATGCCATTTGGCGATGGATGACGGCATCAAAGTGACGGTGGAGATGCCCCAATGGGTGCCATCCTATTGCTGGAATTATGCCACGGCCGGCTATGGCCGGAACGACGGATACCAAGCCGTGCCCAATCCGCATCTGAACGAATGGCACAAACACAACCCTCCGCCGGGAACCGCTTACAATCTGCCGGCCCGGCTGGGGCAGCCGAGCATGACCGGGCGAAGCGACACCATGCAATTGCTGGATGAAGTGCATACCATCGCACCTTACGACTGGGCCTTGCTCGATTACATTATCAACCGCAAATACAACCGGGCACCGGATCATGCCCAGGTGGCGGATCTGCTGGGGGCATTGCCGTTGTATTCCGTCAAAGCCATGAAAATTGAAGCGGCCAGTGTGCGGGACCAGACGCAGCAGTACGAACGGCTGATGCTCCGGGCGGCGGATCTGGATCCGTCCGCCAATCTTGTCCTGGCCATATATTATCAGACCAATCATCTGGACGAAAAGGCGGTGGACTACTATGAAAAAAGCATCCAGCTGGATCCCAATTCGGTGGCTGTGGCCAACCAGCTCAACTGGCTGATGCATTATTATCTGAGGAAGAACCGGGAGGAGGACGCCCGCCGGGTGGCGGATTTTGCCGGCGAGGTTTATTCCTATTCCGGGTTGTTTACCAAGGCGGATTTTTTTGAATCAACCGGCCACTATAAGGACGCGTTTGAATGGTATTCCAAGATCAAGGAGCGCTACAATGATTCACGACCGGTGATCAATTTTGGCTACCGCCACAAGGATCAGACCGGCGATGGCACCTACCTCGCGTCCCAAGCGGACCAGTATTTTCCCAAAGGTACGGAGCCGGTGAGTCTGGAGAGTTTCAAAGCGCCCCCCGCCGACGGGGTGGTGCTGAACGGAAACAGTGAACTGCTGCAGCAGGCGGGCATGAAAGGCGGCGATGTGGTCGTGGCCATCAGCGGCATCCGGGTTCACAACAAAGACCAGTACTCCTTCGAGCGCGATCTGCTGACCACCCCGGAACTGGACCTCATCGTATGGCAGGGAAAGGGCTATCACGAAATCAAAGCCAGCCCGCCAAAACATCTGTTTGGTGTGGAAATCGGGAATTACCAGGCGAATTAATTTCCTGCCGGCGCAAATTTTAATCTGCAAGCGGACGGTTTCCCCTTATAATCTGTCCGAATGTACGAACTGCTCAAAACCGATACCACCACCCAGGCGCGCCTGGGACGGTTGACCACCGCGCACGGCGTGGTGGAAACGCCCGTGTACATGCCGGTCGGCACCCAGGCCAGCGTGAAGGCGATGGACCCGCGTGAACTGCTGGAATGCGGCACGCAGATCATTCTCGGCAACACCTACCATTTGAACATCCGGCCCGGCCTGGACATCATCCGCGCCGCCGGCGGCCTGCATCAGTTCATGAACTGGCAGCTCCCCATTCTCACGGACAGCGGCGGTTTCCAGGTGTTCAGCCTCGCAAAGATTCGCAAGATCAAGGCGCACGGCGTGGAATTCCGGTCGCATCTGGATGGTTCCATGCTCTTCATCGGGCCCAAGGAATCCATGGAAATTCAGCGTGTGCTGGGGTCCGACATTGCGATGGTGTTCGATGAATGCCCGCCGCACGACGCCCCCGCCCGGGAGCAGCGCCAGGCCGTGGAGCGCACCATCCGCTGGGCGCATGAATGTCGCGTGCAGCCGCGCGCCGAGGGCCAGAAGGTGTTCGGCATTGTGCAGGGCGGCAACAACGCCGCGCTGCGCGAGGAATGCGCCAAGGCGCTCGTGCCGCTGGATTTCGATGGTTACGCTATCGGCGGCGTGAGCGTGGGTGAACCCGAACCCGAAATGCTCCAGGCCATCGAATACACCGTGCCGCATCTGCCCGCGAACAAGGCGCGTTACGCCATGGGCCTCGGCACCCCGGCGCAGATGCTGGAACTGGTGGCGCGCGGCGTGGACATGTTTGACTGCGTGCTCCCCACGCGCGTGGCCCGCAACGGCACGGCGTACACCAAGTTCGGCGCCATCGGCATCAAAGGCGGCCAGTTCAAGGCGGATTTCCGGCCCGTGGAAGAAGGCTGCACCTGCTATGCCTGCACCCATTTCACCCGGGCCTATCTGCGGCATTTGCTGAACGTGAATGAAATCCTCGGCCTGCGCATGCTGAGCGTGCACAACACGCACATGTTCGTGAAGGTGATGGCCGATGCTCGGCTACACCTGGCCGCGGGGACGTTTGGGGAATATTACCGCGAGTTTATTGCCAATTTTAAGCCGTCACAAAAGGTGTTGGCGCAGCGGCAAAAGGATAAACCTGCAACCTGACGCGAGAGGTGTAAGACATTGGGTTTGAGCGCATACATTTGGGCGCAATTTGTTTTTGAAGAACGCCCAATAAAAGCTTTCGGTAGATTTTCTGCCCATTCATAATTCGGCCCGTGAAGGCCTGTTCATATTGTGGACGCCGGAATGAGGATATTGCCGCATCGTGCGGGGAATGTGGCACGGAATTTCCCGGGGCAAAGATAGAAAAGCCGGCTCCGGAAGAAATCGACAAACCATTGGCAGCACCGTTTACGGATGTTTCCGGGCTGGATTTGGGCTTTGAAATCAGTGCGGGGTTTTCCCGGCCGGATTGGAGTCTGATTCATGAATTCGTCCGGAAAAATGTGCCACGGGACGATTTGGCCGACGTCTGGAATCACATTGTGGCGACTTGGCTGGCAGAGCTGGCGACCGATTTGGGCGGCGGTTGCCGGGTTCGCCGCTCCGACAGTTTTTTCTGTTTATCGGACTTGGAGGCGGAGACTACCCGGAAGTTGCTGGCCTATGCCGAGCGGGCGCTGGGAACCGTTCGCGCCAACCTGGGGCCCGCCGCCTGGAGCGGCTATCATGGCAAGCATGTTTTGCTCCTGTTTGCGGACCTGGATGATTACTTTCATTACATTTCGCATTATCACAAAGAGGGGAAGAATTTGCTGAGTGCCGGCGTTTTTATCCGCCAAGGGTATGCGCATATCGCCCTGCCTTACACCAGTGCATTTTCGGTGCAACACACCGTGGCCCATGAACTGGTTCATAACCTTCTGTGTCATTTACATATACCCTTATGGCTCAACGAAGGGCTGGCCGTGGCCATCGAAAAATTGGTAACGCGAAGTCCTTTCTATCTTGACCAGGACGTGGCTGATCGCCACCGGAATCATTGGAACGAGACCAATATTCAGGGGTTTTGGGCGGGGGTGACATATAATTCGCCCGGTGATGATGCTGAACTCAGTTATAGTCTGGGTGAGATTCTGGTGAACCTGCTTTCCGAAAAGGGGCAGGCATTCAGCAGTTTCATACAAGCTGCCGACTGGCGTGATGCCGGGCAGGAGGCCGCCCTCAATTTTCTCGGGCAGGATTTGGGTGAGTCATTGAACGGATTCTTGGGGCAGGGCGACTGGCGTCCGCGACGGAAAGCGATAGCAGATTATTGGCGGAAAAAGCCGATTTGAATCGGACCCGGACCAGATTGTTTTGGCCGGTTCCAGGCGGCAATGTTTATGGACCGGCTAAAAAATTTGCCCCCGGGGGCGGGTTATGGCAAGATATGGTTATCGTAAAAACAAAATTTACAAACCTATGAGCAAACCGAAAATCGTTGCCTATCTGAAACCGACCTGCGGCTGGAGCCAGGGCGTGCGCGCCGTGCTGCGCAAGTATGACCTGCCCTTTGAAGACCGCGACATCATCAACGATCCCCTACAGCGCCAGGAAATGATCGAGAAGACCGGCCAGATGCTGAGCCCTTGCGTGGAAATCAACGGCCACATGTTGCCCGACATCAGCGGCGAAGAAGTCGAAGCCTGGATGCTCGCCAACAGCGTGGTGACGCCCAATGACCGCGTGCCCGAAGCGCCCATCAACCAGCCCTGCGCCC
>CAIJGS010000315.1 GCA_903820285.1 uncultured Verrucomicrobia subdivision 3 bacterium
AACTCACGGTCACCCGCGAACAGGCCATCGCCGATGCCACGAGTGGCCGGCTGGGCGGCCTGGGCGAACGCCCCGGCAACGCCAGCAAATTCAAGCTCGATCTGCTTAATCAGATTCCCGAGGGCGAAGCGATCTCCTATTTCAAGAACGGCGATTTCATTGACCTGTGCGCCGGGCCGCACGTGATGCGCACCGGCAACATTGGCGCCTTCAAGCTCACCAGCGTGGCCGCCGCCTATTACAAGGGCGACGAAAAAGGCCCGCAGCTCCAGCGCATCTACGGCACCGCGTTCAAGAACAAGACCGCGCTGGATGAATATTTCAAAATGATCGAAGAGGCCAAGCGCCGCGACCATCGCAAGATCGGCGCGGAAATGGGCCTGTTCGCCATTGATACCGAATACGTCGGCCCCGGCATGCCCCTGTGGCTGCCCAAGGGCACCTGCCTGGTGGAAGAATTGGAAAAGCTGGCGAAGGAAACCGAATTCGCCGCCGGTTATGTACGCGTGCGCACGCCGCATCTGGCGCGCGAGAAGATGTACAAGACCTCGGGGCATCTGCCGTATTATGCGGACTCGATGTTTCCGCCGATGGAATTAAAAGAAGATGGGTCTGCATTTCGTGTGCAATTACAAGACTCAGAAGCAGAAGTAAAAACCCGTGAACGAAAATTTTGGGGCCAGATTTATAAGGTGGCTCCTGAACTACTTGAGGCCAAAAATCGCAACGAACAGTTCAGTCAGCAATTTGATTTAGTACTCAAAAACAATCCGGCGTTGAACTCTGAACATCAAGAGTTGAATCATTGGCAAGCAAACCGCGCAGCAATAGAACAATCAGGTTTAGCCGGCTCCGAACCTACGCGTTACTACCTCAAAGCCATGAACTGCCCGCATCACCACCGCATTTTTGCGGCGGAACCGCGCAGTTATCGTGATCTGCCGTTGCGCCTGGCGGAGTACGGCACCTGCTACCGTTACGAGCAGTCCGGCGAATTGTTCGGCCTCATGCGCGTGCGTTCGCTCAACATGAACGACGCCCACATCTATTGCACCGAGGCGCAGTTTGCGGAGGAATTCCGCGCGGTGAATGACATGTATCTGAAGTATTTCAAGATCTTCGGCCTGGAAAAATATCAGATGCGGTTCAGCACCCATTCCGCGGAAGGTCTGGGCAAGAAATACGTCAACGAACCCGAGCTCTGGAAAAAGACCGAGGACATGGTGCGCAAGGTGTTGATCGAATCCGGCATCAACTACGTGGAAGTGCCGAATGAAGCGGCGTTCTACGGTCCCAAGATTGACGTGCAGGTCTGGAGCGCCATTGGCCGCGAATTCACTATTGCCACCAACCAGGTGGACTTCGCCGTGCCAGCGAAATTTGGTCTGACCTATCGCGACCGCGATAATTCGAACCAGACCCCGCTGTGCATTCATCGCGCGCCGCTCGGCACGCATGAACGGTTCATCGGCTTTCTTATCGAGCATTACGCCGGCAACTTCCCGCTCTGGCTCGCGCCGGATCAGGTGCGCGTGATCACCATCGGCTCGGAAGATGATCCGGCATCCGAGGCGCTCGTGAAATATGCCAAGGAAATCGTGCAGCAACTGCGTGCCGAACAGGTGCGCGTGAGCACAGACTTCGGCTCCAACCCGATCAAGGCGAAAATTCAGGACGCGGAGCAGTTGCGCGTGCACACCATGCTGGTGATCGGCGGCCGCGACATGGATGCCGGCGTCGTGAGCGTACGCTTGCACGGCAAAGGCCCTCAAGGTGCCAAGCCCAAGGCGGAAGCCGTGGCGGCCATCTTGGCGGAGATCAAAGAGCGGCGGGCGTAAGGCAACTGATATACGGGACGCGGAATACTTGTTCTGCGTCCCGTTTTCTGGCAATTCCATCTCAGGGCCGGTAAATTCCATTTGGCTTTAACCCCAAAGCGGTTATTTTACTTATATGAAGGCGTTGCAAATCGAGTATCCCGAATCATGGCCAGCCGCCGCCGGTTCCAGCGCGGAACGGTTTGAAGATGAAGCACGGATGGCGCTGGCGATGAAATTGTTTGAGATGGGCCGGCTTACCAGTGGGCAGGCGGCTCAACTGGCGGGTATGTCCCGCGCCGTTTTTTTGCTGAATTGCCCGCAATGGAATGTTCCAAGTGTGGTTTGGGATGCCGCCGAATTGGAAGCTGAGTTCAAACCTCTGCCGCTGTGAACCGCATTGTTTGCAATACGGGCCCTCTGATCGCCTTGGGGATTCTCGACAAACTGGAAATTCTTAACCTCCTGTTTGAAGAAGTTTTTGTTCCGGATGCGGTTCAAACGGAAATCATTGCCGGTGGCATCAAGTTGTACGGGCGGGACAGCTTTCTGCGGGCAAAATGGATTCGTATTGTCACTCCCAAACAGAATGATCTGCTGCTGTCAGCTTTGCTTGACGATGGTGAGGCGGCGGTTATCAGCCTTGCCCGAGAATTGGGGATCTCGCTGGTTTTGATTGATGAACGCAAGGCTCGCAAAGTGGCTCGCGATATTTATGCCCTGCAAGCCATCGGTACGGCTCGCATTCTGATTGAGGCCAGGCATAAGAAATTGCTGCCGGAAATCGCCAGTTCATTTGAGAAACTCCGCCAGGAAGGGTACTGGATTTCTGATGATATTGTTCAGGCTTCGCTTCGCGCTGTGGGAGAACTTTGAAAGCATTAAACGCCAGCCGATTCTGCTGGCGTCCGCTTTTTGAATCCTGAATGCTGGCCGCGTGCCGAAGTGGATCAAATTCATCCTCGCCCTGCTGCTGCTGCCGGTTTGCGCCGGCGCGGCGCGGACGCTGTGGCTGGTGGTGCGCGCCAGTAGCGGCGCGGACCTGGCCTGGGTGCCCATCCTGGCCGGGGCCGTGTGCTGGATCATCATCTTCGTGATGCTGCCCAAGCCGATGTGGATCTATGTCTTCGGCCATGAGTTGACCCATGCCATCTGGACCTGGTTGTTCGGCGGCGACGTCAAAAAATTCAAGGTCACTTCCGCCGGCGGGCATGTGGTCATTTCCAAGACGAATTTTCTCATCACGCTCGCGCCCTATTTTTTCCCGCTGTATGCCATCCTCGTCATTCTGGTTTATATCACCGGCAATTTCATCTGGGACTGGCACCGGGCGCTGGTGTGGTTTCATCTGTTGCTGGGCGCGGCATATGCCTTCCACCTCACGCTCACGTTTCACATTTTGCAGACGCAGCAATCGGACATCACCTCGCAAGGGTATCTGTTTTCCGCCGTCGTCATTTTTCTCGGCAACGCCATCGTGCTGCTCTTCGGCATTCCACTGCTCACGGCGCGCGTGAGTCTGCTCCACATGCTGCACTGGTGGCTGGACAGCACGGACCGAGTGCTCGTCTGGCTGATGCACGTAGTGTGAGTTTACCGCATTGCCACTGGACAGCCGGGGTTTGCGGGTTTAGAAGCAGGGGGATGTTTTGCCACAAATAATCTGCCATACCCATGAAACCGCACATTGAAACACATTTTACCGCCGGCGAGATGGTGCGCGACATTGTCATTGGCATGTCCGATGGCCTGACCGTACCGTTTGCGCTGGCGGCGGGTCTGACCGGAGCCATCTCGCAAACCCACCTCATTGTCACCGCCGGGTTTGCCGAGATTGCCGCCGGGTCCATTGCCATGGGCCTGGGCGGCTACCTGGCGGCGCGGGGAGATGCCGAGCATTACGCCAGCGAGCAGGCGCGCGAGGAGGCGGAGATCGTCACCATTCCCGATGCCGAGGCGCAGGAAGTTAGCGACATTTTCCAGACCTACGGGCTGACCCCGGCGGAATGTGCCACGGTAGTAGCCTCCCTCCGGCAACGACCCAAGGATTGGGTGGCATTCATGATGCGTTTTGAACTGGGGTTGGAGCGTCCGGATCCCAGCCGTGCCTGGAAGAGCGCCCTGACCATCGCGCTGGCTTATGCCGTGGGCGGCGTCATCCCCCTGAGCGGGTACTTGCTGGTGGCCGACATCCATAGCGCGCTCAAACTGTCGGTGGTAGTGACGCTGGCGGCGCTGGCCATTTTTGGCGGCGTCAAAGGCCGGTTCACCGGGGTGCCGGTGATCCGCAGCGCCCTTCAGACCAGTGTCATTGGCGGGCTGGCCGCCGCCGCCGCCTTTGCGATTGCCCGGTGGATCAGCTGAGGCCTTGGTTTAAATGGTGGCCAAGCGGTTTCATTCGGTGGAAATATTAAGGGAAACCGCCCCAAAACGGTCGTGACCAAGCCATCGCCGCTCCGCCGGCAGATCGTCTCAGACCAGATAGGTGCAAAATTTTGCTCATATTCAAAACTCTTACTCCCCATGAGGTTTATAAATTGTGTACAATTCTGTCTTGAATTGTCCGGGGGTTTGGCACCATGCTCATGTAATCTATGGATTTGGCCGATATCTTGGGACGCGAACAAATCGTACCCGAACTGCGAGCGACGAACCGGTGGGAAGCAATTGACGAACTCATCGGCAATCTGGTTGCCACCGGCAAAATCCAGCCCGGCGACCGGGACGCCGTCACCGCCGCCGTCAAGAAGCGCGAAACCTCCATGTCCACGGGCATCGGCTTCGGCATCGGTATTCCCCACGCCTCCACGGATTTGATTTACGAAGTGGTCGGCGCGCTGGGCCGCTCGCCCAAAGGCGTCAATTTTGACGCCCTCGACAACCAGCCAGTCAAGCTCGTCATGCTCTTCCTCGTTCCTCAGGGTCAGTTTCAGAAACATCTCCACACGCTCGCCAACATTGCCAAGCTCCTGCACAAAGCCGATTTCCGCGAAGCCCTCGAACAATCCCCCGATGCCGACGCCATGCTTGCCGTCATCCGGGAACACGGGAAGAAGTAAGGGCAAAGACGGCTTATCCCGCGCAAACTCATCTCGCGCAGGGGAAAACGGCTTGCTTATCATCAATTCTGCAGGATACTAAATTCATGAGCGTGCAGGACATATTGATTGAAGAAATCAAGCACCAGCCGGAAACGGTGGTGCGGGAAGTCTTGCATTACTTGAAATTCCTCGAACAGCAGCGCGCACATGAGAATTGGGAAGACGTGCTGCCCTCGCGCGAAGTTGAACAAGAAAAGCTTGATCTTCTCGACGGCAAATGAATTCGCGCCACGGCGAAGTTTGGCTGGTGGACATGGGCATTGCTGCCAAGACCCGTCCCGCTCTAGTACTTATCGCCGATCAGCTCGATGCCCCGCGTTCGCTCATCACCCGGCAGAATCGCGGCAGCGAACTTGAAGTGCCGCTCGGCCATCTGCCGTTTCTCAACCCCGAATCCGTCGCCAACGTGCAGGGCATCGGCTCACTGCCGTCCGTGCGCTTTGAAAAGCGGCTCGGGCTTGTGCCGGAAACCGATTTAAAAAAAGTCAAAGCCGCGCTCCTTAAAGCCTGCGCTCTGTAAAATAATTTGCGTTTCTGTCAGGAAATCGGTCACCGGAAAATCGCGTTTCCAATTTCAAACTCGTAGGAGCCGACGTAAGGCTCAAATATTCTGCCGCTAGTTTTTAGATTGAGTCTCGTCACCTCGTCTCCTACACAGTTGAGGACAGGCGCCTGTCGGGGAGATTGCAGACCGCCTGCATCCGTGCTTTAATTTCCCCGTGCTGCCTCATAAACAGATTCAAATTCGCCTGCAAGCCGCCGTTCTGGCGGTCTTGCCGGATGCGGATGTCTCCGTGGTCCTCGTCCGCCCCTGTCCCGAACCCAAATTCGGCGATTACCAGAGCAACGCCTTGATGGCCCTCGCCAAGGCCCGGAAACTCAATCCGCGCCAGCTCGCCACCGATGTGCTCGCCAAACTGGATCTGGCCGACACGTGCGAAAAAGTGGAGATCGCCGGCGCCGGGTTCCTGAATTTCCGTCTCAAAACCGCCGTGCTCGCGGAAAATCTTGCCGCCGCCGCGCGGGGCGAGCACCTGTTTTTTGACCGGGCCGCCACGCCCAAAACGGTGGTCATTGATTTCAGTTCGCCGAACGTGGCGAAGCCCATGCACGTGGGCCACATTCGTTCCACCGGCATTGGTGACGCCCTCCAGCGCACCCTGCGGTTGCTGGGGCACAACGTGATTACGGACAATCACATTGGCGACTGGGGAACGCAATTTGGCAAGCTGTTGATCGGCTGGAAACAGGCGCTGGACCGCGTCGCACTCGAACGCGATGCCATTGCCGAACTGGAACGGCTGTACAAGGTCATCAACGCCGAGTGCGATGCCAACCCCGCCCGCCTCGAAGAGGCCAAGGCCGAACTCGTGAAACTCCAGGCCGGCGACGCCGAGAACATCGCCATCTGGAAAGAAATGATCCGTCTCTCGCAGGTGCAGTTCGATACCATTTACGGTCGGCTCGGGGTGAAATTCGACCACACGTATGGTGAAAGTTTTTACAATCCCTGGCTCGGCGCGGTGGTGAATGATTTGCTCGCCCGGGGCATTGCCCGCGAGAGCGAAGGCGCCGTGGGCGTGTTCAGCGATAGCTCGCTCCCCCCCAAGGAAGACCCGTTTCTGGTGAATCGCGATGGCGAATGGGTGGCCGACCCTGCGCTCGTCCGCAAGAGCGACGGCGGGTTCAACTACATGACCACCGACCTGGCCACCATTGATTACCGACTCAAGACGTGGTCACCCACAGAGATTGTGTATGTGGTGGATGACCGGCAATCGCCGCATTTCAAGAAGCTGTTCCTCACCTTCGCCCGCTGGCAGGGCGATGCGGTCAAGCAGGTGAAGCTCGTGCATGTGGGCTTCGGCAAGATTCTCGGCGATGATGGCAAGCCCTTCAAGACCCGCTCCGGGGATACCGTGAAGCTGGGCGATTTGCTGGATGAAGCCACGGAACGTGCCCTGAAAATTGCCGCGGAAAAGAATGCCGCGCTGCCTGCCGGCGAATTGAACAACATCGCGAAAGTAATCGGCTTGGGAGCCGTAAAATACGCCGATCTCCTGCCCAACCGGCAGAGTGATTATATTTTTAGTTGGGACAAGATGCTGGCCTTGCAGGGCAACACCGCGCCCTATTTGCAATACGCCTGCGCGCGCATCGCGAGCATCCGCCGCAAAGCGCCGGTGGCAGCCACAGCCAGCCAACCCGCTGCGCCCATCGGACTGGAGGCACCCGAAGAAGCCGCATTGGCCAAGCATTTGCTGAACTTCGGGCTCACGCTGGAAGCCGTGGCCGAGGAATACCGCCCGAATTATCTCTGCAATTATTTGTACGAGCTGGCAGGCAAGTTCACTTCATTCTACGAAAACTGCCCCGTGCTAAAGGCCGAGGAACCCACGCGCAGCTCCCGGCTGGCGCTGTGCGATTTGACTGCCCGCGTCCTCAAAAAAGGCCTGGAAACTTTGGGCATTGAAACCGTGGAACAGATGTAGACTGCATTTCTCTGTGTGTTGTACTGATGCCATGGGGTAAACACCCCATGGCCATCGCGGCGGGCTGAACCAATGATGACAGCTTATGAAAATGCATCATTGGGCTCTGGCAGCCATACTGGCATTTGCCATGTTTTCCCAATCCAGCCCGGCGCAAGTGCTGGGCTCAGCCGATCAGTTTGCCGTTCTGGCCGGGACAACCGTCACGAGCACCGGCAATACCGTTTTGAATGGTGATTTGGGGGTTTCCCCAGGCACTGCCATCACCGGCTTTCTTCCGGGCGTTGTCAACGGCACCACCTACAGTGCCGGGTCAGTCGCGTTGCAGGCGCAGAGCGATGCCTTGGCCGGGTACATATTTTTTAAAACCGAACTGTCCTTCCAGGATTTGACCGGCATTGACTTGGGTGGGTTGACTCTGGATGCCGGCGTCCGGAATTTCGACACATCAGCCCAGCTGACCGGCATCGTCATTCTGGATGCCCAAGGCAACCCGGACGCCCAGTTTGATTTCCAAATCGGGAGCACCCTCACCACGGCCGCCGGCTCGGAGGTCGTTCTGGTCAATGGCGCCCAGGCGGACAATGTGCATTGGGCCGTGGGCAGTTCCGCCACGCTCGGTACCACCACTGTGTTTTTTGGCGATATTGTCACCGACCAGAGCATAACCTTGAACACCGGCGCGAATGTGACCGGCAGCCTGGTGGCACTCAACGGCGCGGTCACCTTGAATGACAACACGGTCACCTCGGAAAAAATCATTGCCGCCGCGGTTCCGGAGCCGGCGATCGGCTGGTTGCTTTTCGCCAGCGCCTTGTTTATCGGCCTGCGCCGCTGGCTGGCTGGCGCCGCCGCCGGGGCGATAGCCGCCGTCCGCTCAGCGCCTGCCCGGCCGCCTGATCTTCAATTTACTCCGGCCCCATTGACTGTTTTGGTGGCAAAATAGCTTTGAAACCAGTACGGTCAATGGGACCTTGATTAGCCGTAAATCCGGCCGTCTGAAAAATCAAAAAAAGAGTCATTGACTCTTTTTCAAAATCTGGTTTAATGACCGGCCCTTTGTGGGAAAGATTTTATGTACGCCGTTTTAGAAACTGGTAGCAAGCAATATCGTGTTGCCGCGGGTGACACGCTCGAAATCGAACGCCTCGAAACCGAGGCGGGCAAACCGGTCACTTTTGACCGCATCCTGCTCGTCAGCAAAGACGGCAAGGTGTCCGTCGGCGCGCCGACGGTCACGGGTGCCACGGTTGCCGCTGACGTCGTTGCTCACAAGCGCGGCGAAAAGAAGCTGACCTTCAAAATGAAGCGCCGCAAGGGCTATCACAAGTCCATCGGCCACCGCCAGGAACTGACGGTCGTCAAGATTACCGCAATTAACGCTTAATTCTCATCATTTTATGGCACATAAAAAAGGTCAAGGCAGCGTACGCAACGGACGCGACAGCGTCAGCAAACGCCTGGGTGTCAAAGAGTTTGGTGGTCAGGTTGTGACCGCCGGCAGCATCCTGATCCGCCAGCGCGGTTCCAAATTTGAAGCCGGCAAGAATGTCGGCATCGGCCGCGATTGGACGCTGTTTGCGCTCACCGACGGCAAGGTCCAGTTCGACAAGAAGGGCCGCCGTATCAATATTATCGCCGAAGTGGCCGCCGCCGCTGCCGCCGCCAACTAAGCGAATAGTCTCATTTCCAGGCGAGGCCAAGCGCCTCGCCTTTTTTATTGCCCAGACCGGATGGAATAAAGAGGATTGCGTTCCGGGAAAATCCGTGAATCCTGTTTAAAGCCATGTTTGTAGACGAAATCAAAATTTATGCCCGCGCCGGCCACGGCGGCAAAGGCTGTGTTGCGTTCCATCGCGAAGCGTATATCACCAAGGGCGGCCCCAGCGGCGGCAACGGTGGCCGCGGCGGCAGCGTCATCCTCCAGGCTGACCACGACCTGAACAATCTCATCCAGCAGTACTACGTGCCGCGCCTGATCGCCGAAGTCGGCGAAGGCGGCATGGGCAAAGGCATGGATGGTCACGCCGGCAAGGATCTCATTATCAAAGTGCCCTGCGGCACCATGGTCTGGCTGCTGAAGGACACCACGCCGGCCATCAAGAAAAAGATGGTCAGCCCGGATGACGAGGACGAAGAGGAAGAGCAACCGGAAGGTGAACGCGGCACCAAGCATAAGCCCGTGATCACTTCCAGCACCGGCGGCCGTCCGCTCATTCGCAGTGCGCGCGGAACCACCGCCCTAGAAATTGATTTAACCAAAGCCAAAACCCCCGTCGTTGAAAGCGAAGAACCGATCGCCCCGCCGGAACCGCAAGGCGTACTCGTGGCCGATCTCACCGAGCACGGCCAGCAGTATGTGCTGTGCAAAGGTGGTCGTGGCGGTTTGGGCAATCGTAATTTCGCCACGCCCCGCCGGCAGACCCCGCGTTTTGCCCAGCCTGGCGAACCCGGCACCGAAGGCGAATTTCACCTCGAGCTTCGTATCATGGCCGAGATCGGCTTGGTCGGCTATCCGAACGCCGGCAAATCCACGCTGCTCACTGCCATTTCCAAGGCGCGTCCCAAGGTTGCCCCGTATCCCTTCACCACGCTGCACCCGCAGATTGGCATCATGGAATACGAAAAGGATTTCAAGCGCCTCACCGTGTGCGACGTGCCGGGTCTGATCGAAGGCGCCCACATGAACGTTGGCCTGGGCCACGCCTTTCTACGTCATATCCGGCGCTGCAAAGTGCTCGTGCTCCTGCTCGACATGGCCGGCACCGACGGCCGCCATCCGTGGGACGATTATAAGCAGTTGCTCAAGGAACTGGAGCTCTACGACCCCGCCTTCCTGAAAAAGCCGCGTCTCGTCGTGGCCAACAAGATGGACGAGGCCATTGCCGAGGAAAACCTGAAGACCTTCCGGAAGAAGTTCAAAAAGATCACGCTGCTGCCCATTTCCGCCGCGTTTGATCAGGGCATGGAGAATTTCCGCAAGACCATCCGCGAATCCGTGGAAGCGCAGGGTTGAGCCGCCCGAAGACAAAAAACAACTTTCCGAGCCGGAGCGCAGAGCATTGCTTTGCGCTCCTTTGCTTTTGCCACAGGATCTGCGAGCTGACAGAACCAAACCCGTGCATTCCATCCAAATTAGACTTTCCTTCCCGTTCGCGCCGCCCATCATTTCCCCGTGACGCACGCCCACGCCCAAGAACGCCACGCCCGGCTCGCGGAGGAAATCCGCCGGCACGACCACGCCTATTACGTCGATGGCCGCCAGCTCATTCTCGACCACGAATACGACCGCCTCTACAAGGAATTGCAGGACCTCGAACTGCAATTTCCCGACCTCGTCACGCCCGATTCGCCCACGCAACGCGTCGGCGGTGCGCCCAGCGAAAAATTTACCCGCGTCAAACATCTCGTGCCCATGCTATCGCTGGACAAGATTGCCGCCAGCGATCATCCCACCAGCGCCGAGGAGCCCGACCGCGAAAAACGTAATCGCGCGCAGGATGAAAAGACCTTGGCCGAACTGCGCTCGTTCGATGCCACCATCCGCAAACATCTCGGCCGGGATAACGTGCAGTATGTGATGGAACCCAAGGTGGACGGCGTGTCCATCAGCCTCCATTACCGGTACGGCAAATTTACCCTCGGCGTCACGCGCGGCGACGGTGCCCAGGGCGATGACATCACCGCCAATCTCAAGACCATCCGCGCCATCCCGCTGGAGTTGCATTTGAAAAACCCGCCCGCGCTGCTCGAAGTGCGCGGCGAGGCTTACATGCCCAATCAGGAATTTGCCGAGTTAAATGCCAGAATGACCGCCGCCGGCGAGAAAACTTTTCCCAACGCCCGCAACGCCACCTCTGGGGCGCTCAAGCAGCTCGATCCGCGACTCGTCGCCCAGCGCCCCATTCGTGCCGTGTTTTATGCCACCGGCGCCCTGGACGGCATTGAATTTAAAACCCACTCCGAAATGCTCGAAGCCCTCGCGCGCTTCGGTTTCCCCACGCAAAAATGCTGGTGGGTATGCGATGGCATCGAGGAGGTGTTGAAAACGTACGCGGACAAGGTGGTCGCCCATTACGATGAAGACCGCGATCTCCGCCGCCAGTTGCCGTATGATATCGACGGCATCGTGCTCAAAGTGAACACCCTGGCCGACTGGGCGGACATCCCCGGTCGCAGTCGCGCGCCCGGCTACGCCATCGTCCACAAGCCTGTGCCGTGGATCACCCCGGCGGAAACAGTGCTCAAAGCCATCACCGTGCAAGTGGGCCGCACTGGCGTGCTCACGCCCGTGGCGGAACTGGAGCCCGTCTTTGTGCAAGGCTCGACCATCGCCCGCGCCACGCTGCACAACGAGGACGAAATCCGCCGCAAAGACATCCGCATCGGCGACACCGTGGTCATCCGCAAAGCCGGCATGGTCATTCCCGAAGTGTCCGAAGTGGTGCTCACCAAACGCCCGCCGGGAACAAAGGAATTCGACCTGTTCGCGCATATTGGCGGCAAATGTCCCGCGTGCGGTGGCCCCATTGCGAAGGAAAAGGTTTCTGCCGGTGATGCCGAGGAAGTCGCCTGGCGCTGCCAGAACATTGCCGGCTGCCCCGCCCAACTCATGCGCCGCGTGGAATATTTCGCGCAGCGCAAGGCGCTTGATATCGAATCCCTCGGTGGCATCGTAGCCGACAAACTCGTCGAGCGCGGGCTCGTCAAGGAGCCGCTCGACCTGTTCCATCTCACGTTGGAGCCGCTCGGCAAGCTGAATCTCGGCACCGAAGGGGAGCCGCGCACCTTTGGCGAAAAGAACGCCACCAAAATTCTCGAGGCCCTGCAACGCGCCAAGACCGCGCCGCTCTCTCGTTGGATCTTCGCTCTCGCCATCAGCGATGTCGGCGATGCCACCGCCAAGCAACTCGCCGCCACGCACGAAACCCTGGCCGCACTTGCGGATTCAGCTTTGCTGCGCGATATCCGCGATCTCGGTGCCAAGGAAACCGAACGTTCCGAGATTAGCCCGCGCTCCCGCAAAAATCCGCCGAAGGATGACGCCGAAAAAGCCGCGCGCGAACAGCGCGAAACCGTCCTCAAAACCGAAATTGCCGAAATCGAAGCCCGGCTGGCCGGGGGCGGTTTGAAAGCGCGCATGCCCGAGGTCGGCCCCGTGGCCGCCGCCAGCGTGCTGGATTATTTTGCGTCCCCGGCCGGCCAGACAACGCTGCAACGCATTCATGAACTGGGCATTCAGCCCGCCCCGGAAATGTCCAAGGTCACGGCGGCGGAAACCGGCATTTTTGCCGGCAAAGCCTTTGTCCTGACCGGTACGCTGCCCACCCTCACCCGCGAAGAAGCCACCGCCCGCATCGAGGCCCAAGGCGGCAAGGTGACCGGCAGCGTGAGCAAAAAGACCGACTACGTCCTCGCCGGCGCCGAAGCCGGCTCCAAGCTGGAAAAGGCGCAGCAACTGGGCATCAAAATTTTGGATGAGGCGGAGTTTTTGAAAATGTGTGCGTGATTCGCTGTCTGCCCAAACAGTCGTTGACCGCAGTTGACAGCCCCGCATTCTCCCGGTACACCATGTAGATGTTCAGGGATGAAACGGCTCACCGTTTCTTAAAATTATTTGCGGTTCTATTCGTACTCGGGTGTTGTCTGCGTGCGGCGGGAGCCGGTTTTTTGTTCGACGCCACCAAGGCCGAAATGGCCGGCAGCGCCGATTGGGTGATTGATGCCGACGTGCACAACCTCAACATCAGTGCGGCCAGCGATGGCTCGGGCACGGCGGGTGCCGGCAATGAATCGAATCCCCAACGCTATCCCACGCCGGATCAATCCACCGTCACCGCGAGCACCCCGGAAACCTATTGGGAAGGGGCGCTTTCGGCTTGGGCGATTGATTTGGTGAAGCATGGACATCACGTGGAAACCCTCCCCTATAACGGCCGCATCACCTGGCGCGATTCCAGCAACGCCCAGGATCTCACCAATTACAACGCGTTCGTGATGGTGGAACCCAACATCCTCTTTACCTCCACCGAAAAAGCCGCCATTATCAATTTCATCAAAAACGGCGGCGGTCTGTTCATTGTTTCCGACCACGGTGCTTCGGATCGCAATAACGATGGCGCGGATTCCGTGCAGGTGTTGAATGATCTGATGACCAATACGGTGCAAAACCAGCCCTTTGGCGTTCATTACAATGGCGATAATATTTCCCCCAACACCTCGAATGCCGACACCAATGCCAGCGACCCCATCATTCATGGCGCGGCCGGGGTGGTGACCAATTTTTATTACAACAACGGCAGCTCCATCACTGTGAACACCGGCCAGAACGCCTCCGTCTCCATCGCCATGTGGAATACCGGCACCCGCGTGACCAACACCGCCATCATTGTTTACGGCACCTATGGCGCAGGCAAATTTGTCACCACCGGCGACAGTTCGCCCTTTGACGATGGCACCGGTGATCCGAACGATTCGCTTTATTACGCGCAAGGTTACGCGGATCCCAGCACCAGCAATGGCAAAGCCATTCTGAACGCCTCGCTGTGGCTCGTGCAAACCTCGGCCCCGCCCGTATTAAAAATCACCATCCCTACCGCGACCACCTTTCAGGTCGCTTGGCCGCAGGCCGCGAGCAGCTATTCCCTGCAAGCCAGCACCAACCTGAGCGCGTGGACCACCGTTTCCAACGGCATCCAGACGGTCGGCACCAATTACGTGCTCTCCAACAGCGTCAATGGCCAGAAACAGTTTTTTCGGCTCAAGCAGTAGGCAAAGATTCCTGCCGGAATTTTTCGACTATTCATCAGAATCGGTTTCCACGTAGCCGGGGGCCAGGTCGTAGTGGATATGTTTACAACCGTGGCTGCACAGCCAGTCGGCCAGGGCCGGCATACCGGTGCTGGCATCATTCAGCGAAGCGTAGGAAATTTCGATCAACAGGCCGTGCCGCATCACCATGCCCGAGGCGGCACCATAACTGTCGATGCTCCCGGCCGGCAGATTTCCCACCGCTTTGACCTGCCCCAGCTTGGGGGCGAGCTGGCGCAAAATCTCCGCTCGCGCCGTCTGATTGGTCGGGTCCAGATCATCCAGTTTTGCGTGCAACTCCACCAACGCCGGGTCAATCGGATGGCTGGCATCATTTTGCAATTTGGCGCGAATTTGGGCTTCCAACTGCCGGACGGTCTGTTGCTGCGCGGTTTCCAGCTGTTTGATCTCCGCCGGATCATTCCGTTTGCCGGCGGCGAGCAATTTTTCGGCACCGGCCTGGAGGGTGGGATCATTCCAGACTTCGCCGACCGCGGTCGTGAGGCGTCGCCAATCCTGCCGCGCCCGGCGGTCGGCCGTATAGTCCAGGCCGGTGGCCTCGGGCGACCATGGCGAAATGAGGTGCATACCGTTGACCACTTCAAAGTAATCATCCAGCTCCCGCATCAGATTCGTGGCAGCAATGGCATTCGTCGCCAAGCAGGTCAGGTTAACCGCCACGAGCCGGTTGGTGGTGGTGGCAAAAACGTTGGTGGTCAGCGCCTGCAACTGTCCCTGCCAATGCTGGCGGGTAGATGGATTGTTCGCCGGCAGCGCCAGCAGGAGAGAATCGCCAAACAGCGTCACCTGGGCACCTTCGGGTATCCGGTTGGTCAGATCCGCGAAGGCTGTTACTGCTTTCAGATGATTGCGGAACGTGGCGGCCAGCAAGGTGTGATCCACCGGCGCGGCCCCGGCACCCGGCCAGGTCTGGGTATCGCCGCATTGGTAGGTATGGTTCGGTTGATTGGCCGCCGCGCGCAAGAAATCGCCCAAGGCGTTGTGCTGGCCAAAAACGAGGCCCAACCCCATCAAGATCGCCACCAGCAAGGTGCCGCCATGCAGCGCCAGCAGAGCGATGGTCGCCAGCACGCCGGGCGGACGGGCGTTGAGCGTTTCAAAAATGGTAATGGTATTTTGCGCCAGCATCCGGTTGGAGGTGGCCTGCGGCAGGTTGGCTTTCAGGGCCGTGATGATCGCCTGCGCCGTCGCCACCGGAATTTGATCTTCACCCGGCGCCGGCGGTGGCAGGCCTGCCTGTCGTAACTGGTCTGTGACCTTGCCCAGCCGGAATAACACCGGTATCCCGATGGCCATAAGGATGGCGATGACGAAAAACGGCCGGCCAAAGCCGTAGTTGCTCAAAATGATCAGGGCAAAGACCGTAATCACGCGGAAAGCAACGTTCATCCAGCGGTTGCGGCAAAACAGCGTGTCTTGCAGCACATGCCCGCCATCCAGCGGCAGTACGGGAATGAGGTTCAGGCCGTTAATCAGCACGAGCATGAGGGCCAGATGTGTCAGCCAGGGGATGTGCGCGAACATCCCGGCCAGTCCCAGCGGGATTCCCAGAAAGATCCCCGGCAGCGGCCCTGCCAGCGAGACCAGCACCTTTTTCCAACCCGCCACATTCCAGTTGCGCCCCGTGACGGCCGCGCCGAACAGCGGAATAAAAAACATCCGCAGATTGCGGTAATGAAACACCTTCATCGCCACCCAATGACCGCTTTCGTGCAGCAGCAGCACCGGGATGAGCCACAGGGTGAAACTCCAGCTCCAGCGCGCTGCCCCCAAGGCCACAAAAAGCACGAGCGACCCGGCCAGCACCCACAGCGTGGTCCGCCAGTTGATCTGCTTCTTCTCCTGCAATTGGTGAAGTTCCGCCAAAACTTCCGCGTGTTCCAATCCTTGAGCCCGGGCCTCCGTGACCCGCGATTCAAAAACTGCCACCTGCGCCTGCTCGGCCTCCGTGCGCGGACGGAACACACCGCGCGCCAGGTTGAAATCACGCAACAGCACGTGATGCCGTTCCGTGACCACCACCAGATCCTCACCCGAATTGACCGGGGTCACATTCTTGTGCTGTTCCAGCTGGCTGGAGAGCTGTTGATGCTTTGCCCACAGCCGCGCCGTGGCGGCTCCGGGCATGCGGTTCATCTGCACCGTGGCGGGCGTGGCCAGATCGGGCTTGCCGGCCGTAGAAACGAGGAACGTGCCATCGGCAAAGCCGGTGAAGAACATCGCGAAGAGGGCGCGGTTCGGCTTGGCCGCCTTGTGCCACACGCGCCGATGCAGGCGCGCAAAGTAATTCCCGGACTCATGCCGGTAGGTGGCCCAATAGATGACCGTCTGCGACCCGGTGTCGTAAATGCAATGATACACGGGGTCAATGAAGCCAAGGCCGGCGAGATCCTGTGCCAGCGGAGCAAAGCTGGACACCACATCCGGGTGCAATTCCGGCACCACAAAGGGCAGGGTGGTCTCGGTATTGGGATCGTCCGAAGCGCAGGCGATTTTGGTGCCCGACCATTTATTCATCCAGCTGAGGAGAACCAAGGGGGACGAATGCCACCACCACAGTTCCCGGTGGCTGACCCGTGAGTAAACAATCTCGTAAAATTGGCTCATATCCTGTTGTGGTTGTAACCCGCCGTCCGTGAATCGCCCGCATTAGGCTAAGAACCGGACGGCAAGTCAACCCTATTTGACCGGGTGATGAACGCTTCGTGCTTTTGGTTTGAATGCCTGCGCCAAAAACCGTATTTAAAAGCGGTGACCGCACCGCCCCAAACCGCCCCCGCCCCCATCCGCCCGTTGCTGGTGGAACTGGCCTCCATTGTTGACCCGCTGGAAGTCGGCGCCCTGTTCCCCCAAACCCAGCCACTCGAAGTCGAGCTCGGCTGTGGCGATGCCTCGTTCCTGTTGGAATATGCGCGGCGGAATCCCCCAACCAATTTCATCGGCGTGGAACGGCTGCTGGGCCGGTTGCAAAAACTGGACCGCAAGGGTCGCCGGCTGGGGCTGCAAAATCTGCGCGGCGTGCGGATCGAGTCCGCCTATTTCCTGCAATACCTGCTGCCGGCACACGTGGCCACGGCGGTGCACATTTATTTCCCCGATCCCTGGCCCAAAAAGAAGCACCGCAAAAACCGGCTCATCAACGAAGCCTTTCCCGCCTTGGCCCGCAACACCCTGGTCTCCGGCGGCACAGTTTATCTGCGCACGGATGACCTTGATTATTTCCAACAGATGAACGAGGTGTTTGACGCCGCGAAAGAATTTGTGCGGGTGGAAACCCCGGCATCACTTGCGGAAGTGGTCACCGACTTCGAACAGTTTTTCAACGCCCAAGGCATTGCCACGCAACGCGCGGCGTTTCAGCGACGGGATTAAGCCCATTTCCATACTGACAACATTTTTTCATTATGGCGAACCCTGCCCGGAAAAACACCATACTCCCGGTCTTGGCGCTTCTCCTCTCGTTGGTCTGGGGGGTGCCGTGGGTGGGAAAACAGTGGTTCGCTTCCTGGTTTGATTTTCCATGGCTCCAATGGTCATCGGCAGGCTTAACGGCCATCATTTGTCCGATAGGCGTCCTGCTTTCGCTTGCGGCCATGGCGGAGCGAACATATCGGCTGGGGTACTGTTACATGGCACTTTTCACCCTGCCGATTCTGGTAATGATCTATTGCTGGGTAATCGGGCCTGCTTATTTCGCAGAGTCGGCGATGTTAATGCAGCCAAAATACACGCAATTTGATGTCATCGGCAAACTTGCTGAAGCAGCGCGTGATGAGAAACAAGTTCCCCAAGAACGCCTAAAAGCCGCCGGTTTCATTTATCGGGAATGGGGTATAGTGCCGGTGTTCCGTGGTGCCAATGATCAACTTGCCGTATACATCCCAACGAGCGAAGACCAGCAATCGAGGCAGAAGCACCTTGATCTTCGGCAAAAAGCGGAAAAGAGCCTGGCCGTAGTCCATTGGCAATTGAAACAATTGCCCCGGATAGCACTGTCATTTCTTTGCCTATCCGCGTCGGTCTTTTTTCTGGGGCTGGCGGTTTATGTGTTTCGCAAGCCACGCAGTGCAGCTATTGTAGATGAGGGAAAATAGCAATGTATGCTGTTGCTTTGGTGCCTAATCCCTCTTGCCGTTTGATACCGCAGGTCAGGCGGCCTGCCCAAGCTCCGGAGGAGCGGCATATGCATTTTTAAACTGGAAGTGGTACGAAAAGAGGAAGTCGTTGCCTCCTAGCCGGATAACCAATCTGCTGGATTGTTCGGACCAGCGGACGAATGGCTAAAGCGCGTGCCAAGGGAAAATCCTCTCCCCGGGGGAGCGGAAACAGGTGAGGGCGAGCGTTACACCAACTTGTCCAAAATCTCCACTCGGAACACCCACTCGTTTTCTCAAACATCAATCACCGACCCCGGCCCGCCACCCTTGTCGTCAGGCGGAGGCGTGGGGCGCTGGCGCCGGACCGTCACCTTGCCGCCGCCGCCAGTCAGCAGGTTCAGCGTCACCGAAACCACGCTGATGATGACCGCGCCGAGAAAGGCATAGCCAAAGCTGCTCACCTGAAAGTGCGGCCGCAGCAGGTAGCTCACGAAATACAGCAGCAGGGCATTGATCACCAGCGTGAACAGGCCCAGCGTAAAGATCAGCAGCGGCAGGGCGAGCAGCAGCAGAATGGGCCGCACAAACGCATTCAGCAGGCCCAGCAAAAAGGAGGCGAGCAGGAGGTCGGTATATTTCTCGTATTGGATATGACCACGCAGAATCTCCACCGCCAGCGCGACCGCTAGGGTGTTGATTGCCCAGCTTTGCAGGAAGCGCAGCCACTTTTTTGTGTCAGGACTCATCTTAAACCTTACCGAAGATGCGTCACGCCAGGGTTAAAAACAAGAAACGATTTTTGATTGGCATCCCGGCTTTTTCCGGCCAGAGTGGGCGCACCGTATGAAAATATCGTCCGCCGCCGTCCTGATTCTGACCGCCACCGCCGTCACCGCCGGGCCGGTCACCGCCCCGGATGCCCAATTGCAAAAATTGTCCGGCGGCTTTGCTTTCACCGAAGGTCCCACCTGTGATGCCACCGGCAACGTGTTTTTCGTGGACCAGCCGAACAACCGCATCATGGAGTGGAGCACGGAGGGAAAACTCTCCACCTTCCTCCAGCCCTCCGGCCACGCCAACGGCATGATGTTCGATGCCCAGGGCAACCTCATCGCCTGCGCGGATGAGCGTAACGAGCTGTGGTCCATCACCCCGGACAAAAAGAGCACGGTGCTGGTGAAAGATTATCAGGGCAAATATTTGAATGGCCCGAACGATGTCTGGGTGGCGCCCAACGGTGCGATGTTCCTCAGCGACCCGTTTTACGACCGCCCCTGGTGGGATCACCACACCAAGGCCCTGCCGGCCGAGGAGGTTTTTTACCTTTCATCCGACCGCCAGACGCTACGCCAGGTGACGGACGATCTTAAAAAACCGAATGGCATCACCGGCACCCCGGATGGCAAAAACCTGTATGTGGCCGACATCGGCGCGCACCAGACCTGGCGCTATGACATTTTGCCCGACGGTTCGCTCACGAACAAAACCTTCTTCTGCGCGCTCGGCTCCGATGGCATGACCATTGACGAAAAAGGGGATATTTATATCACCGGTAATGGCGTGAGCGTTTTCAATCCGGCGGGAAAGTTGATTGAACACATTGACGTGCATGAACCGTGGTCTGCCAACGTCTCCTTCGGCGGAAAGGATCATCAGACCTTGTTTATCACGGCGAGCAAATCGTTTTACTCCATCCGCATGGCTGTCAAAGGCGGCAATCCGGCGAAGTAATGCACAGCCAGGTGTAAACCGAAACCTTATCTGCATTCACCAAGGTCGCGGTATTCATCCTCGACGTGGCGAATTCAAAGCTAGCCCCAACGGGGCGGCACGATATTAGCCCGGGGCAAGGGAGCGATAGCGGCCGCCGCCCCGGGTAAGCACCCCATATGTCTCCCTTCCCCCATCGGATGGGGGAAGGTGGCCGGAGGCCGGATGGGGGCAAGATGCATATCAGCCAATATTTATTGGATATCGCCCTCCACCTACATGCTCTCCGGCTTGGTGCTTTCCGCAGCCTCGGTCGCTTTCGTCCGCCTCAGATTCCGGAAAAAGAAAAACAAATACAGGGGCACCGCAATGGTGTATTGCAAGAGTGCATACAGCACGTAGCCGATGATGATCATCGGCGAGGACCGAACCCGCCCGCTGGAGCCATTCCGCAATACTTCGCCGATCGAAAAAATGTGCACGTAAGGCATCCAATTGTTGTAGGGTCCCACCGCCGCGCCACAGTGCGGGCAAAACCAGCCGTCCGGCGGTTGTTCGGTAGAGCAATGAGTGCAAGTTTGCACGATTTCTGGATCGGCAACCTTTTCCGCAATTTCCTTGTCCCACGGATCCGGCCGCACCGGTGCCTCCCGCACCCAGACGATCAGCCGCCAGAACATGGCTATCACCAGCCCGAAGATGGCCAGTCCGCCGATGGCTCCACTCGCATCACTGGGATTGCTGGGGAACATAATCTCTCAAGCCAATGTCTCACGCCCGGCGCGCCTGTCAACTGGGGAATGAAGGGCGTGTGCTGCGGGGCGCGGGAGTTCAGCCCGCTTCAGCGTCCATCGATGCAAGGCGCTGACCAGGTCCAGGCCGCCTTTGTTATATGCGCTGAAGCGGCGCGAAAGCCGCGCCCCGCCTGCACTCGTCGCGCGTAAAACCGCTTGCTGGCGGGATCAATTAACTTCGGCCGCTTTCGCGGGTTACTTGCGGCTGCTCCGCCGCCCGCCTTTCCGGTAACTGGCTGGCTTCAATGGCTTCTCCGCCGGCCCACCCTCCAGCATGCGCTTGAGTTCCTTGATCTGGTCGCGCAGCAGGGCGGCTTTTTCAAACTGCAAATCCTCCGCCGCCTTCAACATTTCGCCCTCCAGTTCCTTGACGGTTTCCGTCAGGTCCACATCCATCTTGGCATCCTTCAGGACCCCGGCGGCCTCTTCGCGGTTGGATTCATACGCGGCCAGGCTTTCCTCCACCGCGCGACTCACACTGCGCGGGGTGATGTTGTGCTCCAGATTGTAGGCGATCTGGCGTTTGCGACGGTATTCGCTGACGGCCAGAAACTTTTTGATACTGGCAGTCATTACATCGGCATAGAGAATCACCTCGCCGTTCAGATGCCGTGCCGCCCGGCCGGCGGTCTGGATAAGGCTGGTCTCGCTGCGGAGAAAACCTTCCTTGTCCGCGTCCAGAATCGCCACAAGCGAAACCTCCGGCAGATCCAGACCCTCGCGCAGGAGGTTGATGCCCACGAGCACATCGAACTCGCCTTTGCGCAGGGCGCGGAGAATTTCCACGCGCTCAATGGCATCAATTTCGCTGTGCAGGTAACGCACATTCACGCCGATATCGCTTAGATAGTCGGTCAGTTCCTCCGCCGTCCGCTTGGTGAGAGTGGTCACGAGCGTGCGCTCCTTTTTGTCGCTGCGCTTGCGGGCTTCCTCCATCAGGTCGTCGATCTGGCCTTTCAAGGGTTTGATGGTGATCTTGGGGTCAATCAACCCGGTCGGGCGCACCACCAGTTCCGCCACGTGCCCCTGCGACCACCCCAGCTCGCGCGGCGCGGGTGTGGCGCTGGCGTAGATGGTCTGGGTTTGAAGCGACTGAAACTCGAGAAAATTCACCGGCCGGTTGTCCAGCGCGCTGGGCAGGCGGAAACCGTGATCTACCAGCACCGACTTGCGCGAGCGATCGCCCTCGTACATGCCACCAATCTGCGGGACTGTCACGTGCGATTCATCCAGCACGAGCAGATAATCGTCCGGGAAGAAATCAAACAGCGTTGTCGGCCGCGAACCCGACGGCCGGCGGGCAATGTGGCGCGAATAGTTTTCGATGCCGGAGCAGAAACCCATTTCCTCCATCATTTCCAGATCGTATTCCGTCCGCATCTTAATGCGCTGCGCCTCCAGCAACCGGCCGTTCCGCTCGAACCACCCGATGCGCTCGCCCAGTTCCTCGCGGATGGAGAGGATGGCGCTTTTCATTTTGTCGCCGGTGGTCACGAACTGTTTCGCCGGGAAAATCATGTTCGCCTGGAGCGTTTCCAGCTTGTTGCCGGTAAGCGTCTCGAAGCGCGTCAGCTTTTCGATGTCATCGCCGAAAAACTCCACGCGCAAACCGTCCTCGCGACCGGCGGGCCAGACTTCCACGGTATCGCCGCGTACCCGGAAATTGCCGCGCTCGAAGGCGATGTCGTTGCGCGAGTACTGAAGGTCCACGAGTCGCGAAAGAAACTGATCGCGCGAGAGTTCCTGCCCCACACGAACGGGAATGACCAGCGCCGCGTAATCCTCCTTGCTGCCGATGCCGTAAATGCAGGACACGCTGGCGATCACCACCACATCCCGCCGGCTGAAGAGCGAAGCCATGGTGGAGAGCCGCATCCGTTCGATGTCATCGTTGATGCTCGAATCCTTCTCAATAAACGTGTCCGTGCGCGGGATATACGCCTCCGGCTGGTAGTAATCAAAATAGCTGACGAAGTATTCAACCGCGTTGCGGGGGAAAAAGCTCTTAAACTCCGCGTACAACTGCGCCGCCAGAGTCTTGTTATGCGAAATGACCAGCGTGGGCTTGTTGACGTTCTTGATGACGTTGGCAATCGTAAAGGTCTTGCCCGAGCCCGTCACTCCGAGCAGAGTCTGGTGCTTCACGTCGGCCAAGACGCCTTTAGTGAGCTTTTCAATCGCCGCCGGCTGGTCGCCGGCGGGCTGGTAATCGGAAACGAGTTCAAACACGGATAGACATTAAAGCCGGCATCCCCGGGCGTCAAACGTGGCGTGCCCCAACGTCCGATAAGGCTTGGTTCGAAACGCCGCGGTCCTTACTGCTTCAATGACCGGTAGAAACGCGTGGGATTGGTGGCCTGCCGGTCTATGACCTGCCAGAACCCGTTGGAATCAGCCGTGTTGGTGCTGAGAAAAAACCAGGGGCTGGAGGACAGATTGGAGGCCCATTCCACATAGTAGGGGAAGGTAGGCGTGCCCACGAAATTGATCTGGTTGGTACCTTGGCCGAGTTGTTTGATGCTGGTGGCCAGGCTCGTTCCGGTAACCGTCAGGGTGGCGTCCACACTCACCGCCACCCCGATGGTGTTGGTGATTACCACGGAATACGTGCCGGCATCTCCGGCCCGGGCATTGGTGATCACCAGGGTGGCGTTCGTTGCTTGGGTGATGGACACAAAGTTCTTCCGCCACTGATAACTCGAAGGCACCGCACTGGCAACCCCGACCGTAAAGCTTACGTTGGTTCCAGCCCCGACAATCTGGCTTTGCGGTTGGTTGGTGATGCTGGGTGAAATCAAACCAAATACTGAAACATTGGTGGTGGTGCCGACATAGACCCGGCCATTCACCACGGTTGGCACGGCGAACGAGACAGCCGGTCCCGGATTTTGACCCAGAGTGCTGCTGCTATAAAGATCGGCCAGGCTGTATGCATCATAGGCATGCAGTACAGTAGTGCCGGAATGGTTTTCCAGAGCCCAGATAATGGCATTCGTCAGCCCAATTGAGGACAGACTGGGAATGGCGCCAATCGGCACATAGCTCATGGTCGTATTCGTTATAATGGAGTCACCCAGCACGGCATTGGTGAGGCTGAAGGCCAGCAGCGGACTGCGGACACCAATAAAATAAACCATGTGATTGAAATAAGCGGGAGTGCAGGCGCTCTTGAGCATTTTGCCGGTAATTTCCTGCACAATGAGATCTCCCGCCGGCTGGTAATGGGTCAGATTATCGCGGTCGACCAGGTAAATTGTGCCGGCTTTGTCCGAGCAGACCAGCAGATGCGGATGCGCCACGCTGCCGGCTTCGTCCGGCAGTATGGTTATGCCGGCGGAGCCGAAATCCACGTCATTCTGGTCCATGCTTTCCTGGTTATGCGGGGTGAAATAATCGGCCACTTGCAGTCCGTTCGTGCTGGCGAGCTTTATCAGACTGTCGCCGTAATCACTATTCGTCGGACCGTCAAAGGTGCCGTTGCCGGTGGAAACATAAATATTGCCGGCCGGATCGGTGGCCGGACCACACCCGTCCTCCCAAATCCCGGCTTGCGCACCGTTCGGGTTGGTATTGAAAACCGCCACTTGGGCGAGCGTTTTGGCATTGTATCCCAGCAGCCAGCCGTGATAGGGATTCACATCCGCCAGCGAGGCGAAGGCAATGTAAACGACCCCGTTATTCAGCAATAATCCCGGCCGGTTGTGCTCGCGCAGCGGGTTGAAGGCCAGCACGCCGGCGGCACTGCCATCACCCGTGCCGGCCACGGTCGCCCGGATGACCACCGGACCGCCAAATTTTTCCGCCCCACTCGTGATGTCCAGTGCATGCAACCGGTGTACATAATTCGTCACGCCGCCAACCAGTTCCTTGGTGCGGGCCTCGACATAAAGAGTACCACTGGCGGAATCAATTACCGGCGTGGCGGTTATGCCAACCTCCGGTGAAATCGGCGGCGTCCCCAGTTCGGTGCTCGGGATGGTGGTGATGCCCGCAGCTGGGCTGAGGAAACTGACCTGCCACAAAGGGGCTGAATTTGACCCGCCATTGCTGTCGGCGTCAAACGCATAAACACTGTCGTGTTCGGTGGTTACAAACAGCACATTGTGTACTCCCCGGGAAGCGATGGCCACATTGGTCATTACCAATGGCTGGCCGAATACCTGACCATCCACCGGATAATTAAACAGCAGGGCAAAATTCGTTGAACTGACATTGGCGGTAGTCAGGATCATCTCGTTGGTGTTTTGGCCGGTCCGGGCATTGCTGTTATGGTACGTCAGCACTGCTCCATTTTGATAACTGCCCAGGGAAGGAACGCGATAAGCCGCCAAGGCCGGAATGGCCGACAGCGTTACACCCGCCAGCGTTACACCCGCCAGTAGGACCTGCCGCCAGTGGAATCCATACGTCAAAAGCTGAATAAAAAGCGGTCCGGAAAAAATGGACTTATTTAGGCGCATACATCAAAAAGCCAAGGTGCTATATAAGATAATTCTTTATACAAATTAATTCGCACCTTGAAAAGATTTAATTAGCAACCGTGCGAGATAGTCGAGTTTCGCTGCCCAAACCAGACTGGCTGAGGAACCTGTAAGGATTCCGCCAGCATCACCCAAAAGAGTTGTTACCAACCTCCGACTCCCTATACCCCCCCCACCCCATGAAGGGGACGGTCCATAGTTATGTGCTTTTTCCATCAGGCACCCGGCCATACTTTTCGCTCTATGCATCCCGGCGCATGCCAGCCTGTAGCCGGTGGGTGAGCGCCCAGCGATACCTCCGATCCACGCCCCCCCTACAACTTCCCGCTCCACGGCCGGGGAGCCAGCGTCTCCGCCGTATAATCTCGATTTTTCAGGCCACGCGGTTTTCTTCGGATTCAGAATGACTACCTGCTGGAGCTAAATGGCTCTGGACAAGTCAGAAAAAATGACTTAGAACCGAATTATTGAAAAGTGATAACCCCAAAATTTGTGGCTCACTACACTATGGTTGAACTAAGCCGCTTCGCGGAGGGTTTGTTTGCGGGTGCTTCTTTTTTTATTCCCTGATTTTCTGAGTTCCCGGAGAGTCGTTGGCCTATGTCAAAATTACGCCAACAACTCATCGCGGAACT
>CAIJGS010000316.1 GCA_903820285.1 uncultured Verrucomicrobia subdivision 3 bacterium
AAAGAGACGGCAACCGTTTCTCCTTCTCCTGGGGGAGAAGGCCGGGATGAGGGCGGTCGAAACACTAACTGATGCCCCTCGGAAACACGCTTTTGAGAAAGAGTCATAACCTCATTTCACCGCCACATCCCAAACCTTGGAGCGGCGGGAAGTGCCGGCGGGACCGGTGACATCCAGCACCACGACATAGTGGTTCGCGGTTTTATAACTGTGCTGCGGATTCTGTTCGCTGGACGTTTCGCCATCGCCAAAATCCCAGTGCCAGGCGGTGACCTGACCGACTGAAAGATCTTTGAAAGCCACGAGCCGGCGATCCATGTCCACCACCTGAAACGACCATTGGGCGGCGATGGGCTTTTGAAATTGCGGTTCCAGCGGCATGAGCTGGAACTGACAGAGTTCATCGGCCTGGCCGTACATCGTATGGTGGCGGGAAAGATTCCAGAAGCCGTTATTGGTGTCGCCGGAATGGACGTTGTCGTAATCAATCAGCGCAAAGGACATGCCGATGATCTTATTCTCCTTGAGCGGCGTTTCAACGGCGCGGGCCGGCCCCTCAGCGCCGGCGTAATCGAATGGCGTGATCCAGAATTCGGTCACGAGATGACCGGCTTCGCCGGGGCGGAATTGGTAGTTGTACGCGGCGTTGGCATAGGGCAGTTCCTTGAGCCATTGGGCCGGACCCCAGACCATGCACCAGTCCTTGTTCTCGGCAGGGGTAAAGACGTGATAGTTCTGCGCATGAGCTCCCTGCAGGGTGAAGTACGTTTCCCATTCGCCGAGCAGGCTGCGGGCGGGCAGAAATTTGGTGACGAACGGACCGCCGGAAAGGTCGCCATCCACGGCAATCTCAAAGGTGTCGTTGTGCAGGCCGGGATCGGCGAAGTCCCAATAATTGTCATCGGCTTCGTAGAGGAAATAGAGGCGGTTCAAGCCCTTCACCCAGCCGACCTTGATGCGCACGTGGGGGGACTCGGCATCAGGCTGGGCATGGCGATGGGTGTCATCCACGAACTGGCTCGAATCTATGACATAGCTGTCAGGCACCATGTCCCAGTCGTTGGTGAGGCCGTCCACGGTGGGGATCTTATCGGCGGGGAACTGGAAAATCTTGAAAATCTCGTTCGTGCGGTCCAGTGCCCGGGCCGGGCCGGCCACCCCTAAAAGCAGCCCGACCGCCACGGCGGCGCGGAGAAATCCATAATGTTTGGGCATGTGCTGAAATTCTCTGATTGGCCGCCAGAGTCAATCCATTTCCCCTCGCCAGTTCCGGTGATGGCCCATCGGTTTTATCAATGCCGGAGCCAAAAAATATCAATTCTCACCAAAATTAAACTTATGCTATTACTGAACCATGAAAACAAAACTTACTTCAGCCATCCTCGTTAAAACCATCCTGGCGGCCGCCTTGATACTTTGCCTCAACCTTTCTGCCTCCGCCCAGACCAACCGGCTGCGCATCGGCATTTATGACTCCCGTGCGGTGGCGGTGGCATATGCCGGCTCCACCGAATTCGCGTCCAAATTGAAAGCTGTCCGCGCCGAATATGACGCCGCCAAACAGGCCGGCGACACGAATAAGCTCAAGCAGATTGAAGCGCACATGAAGGCGAGCCAGGCACGGGCGCATGAACAGGGTTTCAGCACCGGTTCCGTGGCGGAAATCATGGCCATGGTCAAGGACGCCATGCCCGGCGTGGCCAAGGCCGCCGGGGTGGAGTTGATCGCCAGCAAATGGGAGGTGAACTATCAATCTGCCAACATTGAGACAGTAGACGTCACCAGCCAGCTGATCGCCCTGTTTCATACCAGCGACCGGAGCCTGAAATGGGCGGACGAAATTCAGAAACAGCCGCCGCTCTCCCGGGAAGTTTTGGATGAACACCAAGACTGAGGGATGCGGGACGTTCTATTGCCACATGCCCAGCGCGATCAGTTCGCCGGTGGCGGTGAGGCCCCAGTCGGTGCGGTTGGCCTTGGGACTGGCGGGGCTGGGATGCAGAATCTGGCCGACGCGGATAGCCGTGCCCTCGGCGGCGGCCTCGGCACGTTCACGGGCGAAGGCACCGATGCCGATGAGCCATTCGGGTTGGAGGATTGCGAGCAACTGGCGGAGATGCTGATCGCAGGCGGCGCCGAGGCGCTCGCGCTCGGACGGGGAAAGCTTGTCCGGGGTGACATTGCGTCCACCTACGTCGCAGAAGGCGAGCGGGCAATAGTTGGCGACGAAATGTTCGCAGAAAAAAGCGTCCGGCGTGCCGAAGCGACTGGCGAAGAGTTTCCACAGGCGGCGGCCACTGACTTCCGAGCGGGTGCAGGCAAAGCCGGTGACAGGCCGTTTC
>CAIJGS010000317.1 GCA_903820285.1 uncultured Verrucomicrobia subdivision 3 bacterium
CTGCCACTTCGCCATCGAATTCGAGGAACCCCACAACGCCCTCGGCAGCCTCATCCAGCACGGCATCAAGATCAGCAAAATCCACCTCAGCTCCGCCCTCAAAACCAGCCCCACCGCCGAGGCCCGCACCGCCCTGCGCGCCTTTGCCGATGACGTCTATCTGCACCAGGTCGTCGTCCGCAACGAAGCCGGCCAGCGCACCATTTACCGCGACCTCCCCGAAGCCCTCAACCGGCATCCCCTTTCCGAAACGCCCGAAACCGAGGAATGGCGCATTCACTTTCACGTTCCCCTGCACGCCCCTGCCGCGTCGCCCTTTGAAAATACGAATGACCATATTCTCGGCACCCTGGACATCCTCGCCGCCAACTCGGATCTGTGTTCCCACCTGGAAATGGAAACCTACACCTGGGAAGTCCTCCCCCCCGAACTGAAATCCCAAAACGTCGTAGACCAACTCGCCCAGGAATACGCCTGGACCCTCGCCCGCCTGGCGGAACGCGGCCTAGCTTAATCACAGTCGTCCGACAATTGATTCCGAGGGCTGAAAGCCAGCAAGGTTATAGCCAGGCTGGAGCGCGAAGCGCAAGCCGTGGGACAACCGTCATCGCGTATCTCTCTGCCGGTAGGGCCGGCACCGCGTCAATGCGAGTCGCCGGCCCCCCCGGTGGCCGTGCGCAAGCACCGCGTTTTTCTCAAGCATTTTGGCAGAGAATTCAAGCCTAACCTTTTGGTCAAATCACCTTGGCGGCCTTACTATGACATGTCTCCCATTTTGCTGTGAACATGTTGTATCGCCTTTTTTGCATTCTCGCCGTTCTGCTGGCGGCCTACGCCGCGCCTGCCCAGCTCCTGAGCATTGATATCAATGGCACCGTGCGACCCGACGTCACCGCGCCCGGGTTCACCCCTTGGTATATGGCCGCCGACTTCACCGGCACCAAGCAGACCGTCTCCCGCTCCTTCACCAATTTCGTTTACACCTACGACCCCGGCAGCGGCCTGCCCCTGACCACCAACGTCAGCCTCGTCATCCCCTGCACGGTCACGATGGTCAATCCGCCCATCGCCAATTCCACGAATTATCTCAACGCCAATTACGCGAACAAAAATGGCAATGCCACCAGCAGCGACCCCACCGTCGGCTGGCGACTGTCCGAGGACGGCTGCTGGGCGCACTGGAAAAACGACGCCATCACCGTAGACCAGCCGTTCACCAATGGCGGGGCCATCAGCCTCGTCATCGCCAACCTGCCCGCCGGCATCCACACCATTACCACCTATCATAATGACATCTGGGGCAGCACCGCCGGCGGCACCTGGCACGGCACCAATGTCATGAGCCGCTGCATCATCAGCGTCAATGGCACGCCGGTCTTTACCAATACGCCTTCGCTGGTGGCCACCAACGACAGCAAATGCGGGTTCGCCTTCTTCTACGTCACCAACAGCTACGACGGCCAGATCGTCCAGTTGAACTTCGACCCCGACCACAGCAGCGTGCTGGATTTTACCATCCTCAACGGCTTTGAAATTGACCGTCCCAGCGCGCCCGGCACCAGCGCCTCGGCCGTGTCGCCCGCCCCCGGCGATGAACACGTCGCCGCCAGCAACGACGTTCCCCTGCCCGGCACCGCCAATGCCGGCTACCTGCCCCTGCAATGGACTCCCGCCGCGTTTGCACTTTCCAACTACGTCTACTTTGGCACCAGTAGCAATGCAGTACTAAACGCCACCCCTGCCGCACCGGAATTCAAGCTCGCCTCCGTGGCTGTGCCCGGCACCACCAACAGCCTGAATGTGACCAATCTTAACAGCGCGCTCACCTATTACTGGCGCGTGGATCAGCTCGACACCGCCAATGGCATCACCAATCTCGTGCTCGGCCAGGTCTGGGAATTCCGCACCCGGCACCTCGCCTTTCCAACGGCGGAAGGTTATGGCCGCTGGTCGCGCGGCGGCCGCGGCGGCGTGGTGCTCGAAGTGACCAACCTCAATGACAGCGGCCCCGGTAGCTATCGCGCCGCCATTCAGGCCAGCGGCCCCCGCACCATCGTCTTCAAAGTTTCCGGCCTCATCCGCCTGCAATCCCAATGCATCATCGGCAACGGCTATGTCACTATCGCCGGACAAACCGCGCCCGGCGACGGCATCTGCATCGCCAACTGGCGCGCTGGCATGTCCGGGCCCAACGATGTCATCATGCGCTATCTGCGTTTCCGCACCGGCGATGGCGCGCAGCAATCCATGGATGCCATGAGTCTGGGCAGCGCCACGCATACCATCGTGGATCATTGTTCCTCGAGCTGGTCGCTGGATGTCGCCTGCAATTCGCTCCAGAGCGGCAAGGTGGGCAGCCAGTCCGCCATGACCACCTACCAGCACAACATCATTTCCGAACCGCTGCGCTATTCCTACCACTACAACGATACCGAGCGTTCCGCCACCGGCTGCACCAATTGCTATCAGCCCCACGCCTTTGGCGCCTCCATCAGCGGCGAAATCGGCAGCTACCATCACAATCTCATCGCGCATTCCACTGACCGCAACTGGTCGCTCGCCGGCGGTCTGGACCAGAGCCAGCATTACGCCGGCTCTCTCGATATCCGCAATAACGTCGTTTACAACTGGACCGCCCGCAGCACCGATGGCGGTGTGGCCCGCTGCAATTACGAAAGCAATTATTACC
The DNA here is from genome assembly GCA_903820285.1 of uncultured Verrucomicrobia subdivision 3 bacterium. Taxonomy (GTDB): domain Bacteria; phylum Verrucomicrobiota; class Verrucomicrobiia; order Limisphaerales; family UBA11358; genus UBA11358. The sequence continues at coordinate 2,690 of CAIJGS010000317.1, forward strand.
GCCCCTACAATCCCAACAGTCCCGTCACCTTTCTCCTGCGGCTTGATCCCATCAACACCAATTGGGGCACGGAAGCCTATTACATGGCGGGCAACGTCATGGAAGGTAAAAGCTATCTGACCAACAACTGGCAGATCGGCACCGCCGTGGCCGTGGGCAATGGCACGAACAACTACGCCAGTTCCAACCAGGTTGCGCTGCTCATCACCAACGCGGAAATTTTCCCCGGCTACATCACCACCCAAAGCGCCACCAACGCCCTGAAAGTCGTGCTCTCGGACACCGGCTGCAACCTGCCCGCGCGCGATCTCATTGACCAGCGTGTGATCGGCGAAGTGCTCGATGGCACCGTGCATTACACCGGCACCAATGGCCCCAACTACACCATCAACGGCGTCCTCCAGGATACGCGCGGTGCCGACACCCCCGGCATGATTGATTCGCAGACGGATGTCCACGATTATTCCCCCACCGTCGGGGCAACCAATTACTCCGCCAATTTTCCTTGGGCACCTTACGCCACCTACAATGTCTGGCCCGACTCCGACCACGACGGCCTGCCCGACTGGTGGGAAAAACTTAAAGGCCTGAACGTCAATTCCGCTCCCGACGATTACTCCGATGCCAACGCCGATCTCGCCGGCGATGGCTACACCGAACTGGACCGCTACCTGAACTGGCTCGCCCTGCCGCACTACGACTGCACGAACGCCACCACGCTGAATGTGGAGCTCACCCAATACACGCGCGGCTTCACCAACAATACGCCCGTTTACGCCGTCTTCGGTGCCACCAACGGCACTGTCACCCTCAGCGGCCGCACCGCGCTTTTCACCGCCAACGCCGGTTCAAATGCGCTCGGCGGTTTCTTCTTCAGAGTCACCGACGCCTCCGGGTTCGCCTACACCAACAGCGTCAACGTCCACATCATTGCCACCAACAACACCGCCCCCGGGCTGACCGCCCTCACCAATCGCACCGTCAACGTCGGGGCCAACCTGAGCATTACCAATCTCGCCACGGACGCGGACTACCCCGTACAAACCCTCACCTTCACCCTGCCCGTTGCCCCCACCAATGCGAGCATCGGCAGCACGAGCGGTGTTCTGGCCTGGCGTCCGCTAGTTACGCAGGCCGGCACCACCAATCCCTTCAGCGTGGTCGTGACCGATAACGGCACGCCGCCACTCAGCGCCACCCAAAGTTTCAGTGTCATCGTAAACCGGCTTACTGCTCCCCGCCTCAGTCTTCCCAGCCTGACCGCCGGCCAGTTCAGCCTCTCCGTGACCGGCCAAATTGGACCCGACTACGCCATCCAACACTCCACCAATCTGCTGAACTGGGACACCACCTGGATTACCAACCCTGCCGCCATGCCCTTCACCTGGCAGACCACCAATACCTCCGGCCAGCCGGTCCAGTTTTATCGCATCAAGGTGGGGCCGCCCCTGCCGTGAGCAGCACTTTTGACTACCAAACCTCCTTTCCAGATGCCGTTTTTTGTGCTTTAATGTCCGTCCATGCGTCCTGAAACCGTCCGCTACCTCCGCACGCTCCTCATTCTGGGGCGCGTGTCGAATTTGCCCACGGTCTGGACCAACTGTCTCGCGGGCTGGTGGCTCGGCGGCGGCGGCCATCCCGGCCGACTACCCCTGCTCTTCCTCGGCGTCAGCCTCCTTTATATCGGCGGCATGTTTCTGAACGACGCCTTCGACGTGGATTTCGACCGCCAGCGCCGCACGGATCGTCCCATCCCCACCGGCCGCATTACCGTCGACGAAGTCTGGCGCCACGGCTTCGGCGCGCTCGGCCTCGGCCTGCTGCTGCTGTTGCTCACCGGCTGGACCACTGGTTTGCTCGGACTGATTCTCGCTGGCTTTATTCTGCTCTACGATGGCGTTCACAAATTTGTGAACGCCTCGCCCTGGCTCATGGGTGCCTGCCGGTTTTGGGTGTACCTCGTGGCCGCCAGCACCGCCGCTGGCGGCGTGAATGGCGGGGCCATTTACTCCGGCTTTGCGCTGGCCGTCTATGTTGCCGGCCTCAGCTATGTGGCCCGTCGCGAAAGTTTCCGCACCCGCGCCCCCCGCTGGCCGTTCGCCCTGCTCACCGCCCCCCTGTTGCTGGCCTTCGTCATGAATACCGGGCCCTACTTCCGGCCCGCCTTGTGGATTTCCTCCGTGCTGCTGCTTTGGATCGCCTTCAGCTCCCGCAACATTCTCGATACCAAAGGCGGAAATCTCCGGCACATTGTCACCGGCCTCCTCGCCGGCATCACCCTCGTGGACTGGCTCGCTATTGCCCCCGAATGTCCGCTGGGGCTCAGCATTGTCTTCCCCCTCCTCCTCGTCGTCACCCGCCTCGCCCAACGTTTCATTCCCGCCACGTAAGCGGAACTGATCGCGCTGCCGGACCTTGGGATCGGGCACCCGCTGGATACGCTGAGGCTCGACCATGATTAAATTCATGGTGGACAACCTGAAACCACTATTGCCAGGGTCGCATCCAGTGAAAGTGTGCAACTGTGAATGTCAGGACATCGGCCGCCAACGTCGCGGGTTCGCAGCTCGATAATCTATTGACCAATCAAGTGCATTATGGAACGAACCCGGAAATCAGCCTCGACGTTTTTGGCCGCCATTATTGTTCTGATTGCCGTTTTTGCTTTTTATCATTGCTCCGCTGATGATGGCCGGACTCCGGCCGAGCGGCAGCAGATTGCCAGTGCCTTGCTGGGTATGTTGCGATCCCCGCACGCGCACGAGTTGGACGATTTGAAGATGGACGATCTCAAACCAAACGACCCGCGAATTCCCGAGGCAAACCGTGCTTTGCACCCGGTACGGTTTGCTTTTTCACAGGGCGCCGCCGTCGTCTATTGCGGCGGCACGCCCGCCGAGTATATTTTGCGCCAGGGCCAGCGTAATCCCCAGATTTGGACTTTATATATTGCTGGGCCGCACGCCATTGGCACCCGTGAGGTATGAGTTTTGAACATGATTAACCAATGGCCCAACCATTTTCCGGCCCAACCGCTTGTAATATCGAGCCGCAGCCATGCGGCGAAGGCTTATGGCGCGGTCCAGGGCCAGTGGTCCAATGGTGGCGCCGGCTCCCCATTATCACGCCGCACCAATTTAGTACTCGACGATAGGCGGTTAGTCCGCTGCCATGAGAAAACTCTTACAATCGTCTATCATCGCAACCTTCCTGGCCACCGGTTGCCGTAGCTTGGACGCCCCCGAACATCCATCCCGTCTGCCACTTCACTATCACGAAGCGCAATCCGGACTCACCTTCAATTTGCCTGCCAGTTGGCAGGGGTATTCGGTGATAATTCAAAAATGGGATGGATATCCCGCACGATCGATCATGGTCCGATAATCATGCTACGGCATCCCCAATGGCGAGCTGCAAAACCCTATCAGGACATACCCATCATGGTGTTCACCCGCAGCCAATGGGAAGCCCAAGAACAGGGCAAATTCTTTCCGTACGCCGGCGGTGTCATCTCTGAAATGTGGCATAATCGCAAATATGTATTTGGAGAATATAGCCGCTACAACGCTTACGACGAGGTCCGGGGTTGGAAAGAAGCCGATGACATCATCAATCAAAATCGGGCGGCCCACACCGAGCCGCATCTGTATCCTGAATAGATGGTTTTGCCGGGATCATGAAGTGACCGTTCAAGGGTATTTTACTTTTCCCATGCTTCCCCGGTTCCCCCTCTTGCTTTGCGTTCCTCCGCCACCGCTGTGACGCTGCGTTGATTCCCTGCCGCCAGCGTGACCTCGGTCCAATAAGGTAGCCACCCGCCACTTAGAATTCACCACGCAAAACGGCGCGGGCGAGGGAAATCAGTTTGGTGCGGGAAACCCGCAGCTTGAGCCGGTTTCGCAGGAAACTTTTTTTCAGAAATTCGGTGTGGTGATCCGATAGAATGTTCCTTACCTGGGAGTGGGTGGTGGCTTCTTTGATTTCGGAAATCATCTGGAAGTCGGCGCGGAAAAAGTCGGGATCAAACCTCAGAACCAGCCAGGCCAGCGGCAGGGTGGAGCTGTGGTACAGACAGCGCCAGAGCACTTTTGTTTCCAGATCTTCAGCCCGGCACCGGTGACTCCGGCAAAACAGTTTTTCAAAGGTGTACCCGCCCTCCGGAAAACCGCCTTGAAAACCGGCGACGCCAGGTTTCACGGAGATGGTGTCATGGGCGCTCAACGGAAAGGCCCCCATTGCTGCGGGTAATAATCCGGCTGCAGCGGAGCCACTTTCAACTCCCGCATATCCACCTTGAAGAACCGGTGCGGAAAGGTTGACTCGGACGCCGTTTGCCGGCTGTACGTCAGGTACACGACGCATTCATCCGGCCGGTTCTCCGCCACCATGGACCAGGTCGGCACATCCGCGGGGAATTCAGCGGCAGAAAAGTGGAGGGCCGCGCGCGTGGCACGCTTGATCCGCCTGCGGTGGGTCAAATACTCGCTGATCTTTTCAAGTACGGCCATGGTAAATCCAAGTTCAATTTCTAATTGCCGATGAATTTATCAGCTCGGTCGGGCACTTGGAATTGGGCATATCTCTTTGCCCGTTTAACCGTTTAGCTCGGCCCAACCTAATCCATTTCTTTAGTGCGCTGACAATCTTGCCGTTCAATTGCAGCCGGCCGCCCACCAAAAAACACCCGGGGCAAACGATGCTGCCCCGGGCTTGTAAATATAAACCAGCCGGTCTTTCCGGACCCGGTCACCCTTGGGTGACGGTCTTGATGCCTTTGCGCGTGGCGAGGTATTGGTACAGTTCCCAGCGTTTGCCGGCATCGACTTGTGATTGGTCGAAGAATTTCTGCGCCTCTTCGGGCTTGGACTTGGCCAGCATCTTGAACCGGTTTTCGGTCATCATGAAATCCTGCACCGTGCCCTTGGCCGTGCCGGAATCCACCTGTAACGGGTTCTCACCGCGCTCGGCCCGGCGTGGGTCGTAACGGTAGAGCAGCCATTGGCCGGACTCGACCGCGAGCTTCTGCTGCCGCGCGCCCACGCCCATGTCAATCGGGATGCCATGCGCGATGCAATGGCTGTAGGCGATGATCAGGGACGGACCGGGATACGACTCGGCTTCGATGAACGCCTTGAGGGTTTGTTCATCCTTGGCGCCCATGGCCACGCTGGCCACGTAAATGTTGCCGTAGCTCATGGCAATGAGGCCCATGTCTTTCTTGCCGGCTGGTTTGCCGCCGGCGGCAAACTTGGCGATCGCGCCGCGCGGCGTGGACTTGGACATCTGGCCGCCGGTGTTGGAATACACCTCGGTGTCCATGACGAGCACGTTCACGTTGCGCCCGCTGGCGAGGACGTGATCGAGACCGCCGTAGTCGATGTCATACGCCCAGCCGTCGCCACCGACGATCCAGACACTGCGCTTGACCAACTGGCCGGCCACACTGAGCAGGCGCTTGGCCTCGGGCAAATCAATATGCGCGAGCTTGGCGCGGAGCGCTTCCACCCGTTCACGCTGTTCGTAAATGCCAGCCTCGTCGTCCTGCGTTGCGTTGAGAATCTGGGTGACGAAATCATCGCCCAGCTGGGGCGCGAGTTTCTTGACGAGTTCGGCGGCGAATTCCGCCTGCTTGTCAATGGACACCCGGAAGCCGAGACCGAATTCCGCGTTGTCTTCGAAGAGCGAGTTACACCAGGCCGGGCCGCAGCCCTGTTCGTTCTTGGCGTAGGGTGTGGTCGGCAGGTTGCCGCCGTAGATGGAGGAACAGCCGGTGGCGTTGGCAATGACGGCCCGGTCGCCAAAGAGCTGGGTGAGCATCTTGAGGTAGGGCGTTTCACCGCAGCCGGAGCAGGCGCCGCTGAATTCAAACAGCGGGCGCAGCAGCTGCTGCTGGCGGAGCATGCCGGTCTTGATGCGACGGCGGTCGATTTCAGGCAGCGTGAGAAAGTAATTCCAGTTGTCCCGCTCGCGGTCGCGCAACGGCGGCTGGGGCTGCATGACGATGGCTTTGGTGCGTTCCGGAGTTTTGCTGCGCGCGGGGCAGACATCCACGCAGATGCCGCAGCCGGTGCAATCCTCGGGGGCAACCTGGAGGGCAAACTTGAGGCCTTTAAATTCCGGCACGCGGGCGTCGGTGGTCTTGAAGGTCACCGGGTGATCCTTCAATTCCTCCGGCGTAAAGACCTTGGCGCGGATGGTGGCATGCGGGCAGATGGCCACGCACTTGAGACATTGAATACACGTCTGCGTGTCCCACACGGGAATTTCCTGCGCGAGATTCCGCTTCTCATATTGCGACGTGCCGGTGGGGAACGTGCCGTCCACGGGGAAGGCGCTGACCGGCAGTTCATCGCCATGACCGCCGGCGAGTTGGCCGAGGACATTGCGGACGAACTTCGGCGAGTTGATCGTCACCGGCGGGAGCAGCGGTCCAGTGCCGTTGACCTTCGCGCCCGCGAGGCTGACTTCGTGCAGATGTGCGAGCGTGTTATCCACAGCCTGCACGTTCATCTTCACGACCTCGTCGCCCTTCTTGGAGTAGGTCTTCTTGATGGAATATTTGATGGCTTCGATGGCCTCATCACGCGGCAGCACGCCGGCGAGGGCGAAGAAGCAGACCTGCATGATGGTGTTGATGCGGCCGCCCATGCCGCTGTCGCGGGCCACCTTGCTGGCATTGATGACAAAGAATTTCGCCTGCTTTTTAAGCAGCGTTTCCTGCACTGGCGTGGGCAGCTTGGACCAGATTTCGTTTGCCTCGTAAGGCGTATTGAGCAGGAATGTGCCGCCGGTCACCAGGCTGTCCAGCATGGTGTACCGTTCCAGGAATCCCGGGAGATGGCACGCAATGAAATTGGCGCGGGTGATCAGGTACGAAGAACGGATCGGCTGCGGCCCAAACCGCAAATGCGACACGGTCATGGAGCCGGACTTTTTCGAGTCATAGACGAAATAGCCCTGCGCGTAATTGGCCGTTTCCTCGCCGATGATCTTGATGGAATTCTTGTTCGCACCCACGGTGCCGTCGGCGCCGAGACCGTAGAACAGGGCGCGCACCACGGACGGCGCTTCGGTGGAAAACTCCGCATCGTACTCCAGGCTGGAGTGGGAGATGTCGTCGTTGATGCCAACGGTGAAATGGTTTTTCGGCGCAACCGCGTTCTGGTTGTCGTATACCGCCTTGACCATGGCCGGGGTGAATTCCTTGGAGGACAGACCGTAGCGGCCGGTAAGCACCTTGGGCAGCGGGGCATTCGGAAAGCGAATGCTCCATTCTTCCATGATCGCCGTGAGACAGTCTTGGTACAGCGGTTCGCCCGTGGCACCTGGTTCCTTGGTACGGTCGAGCACGGTGATTTTCTTAACACTGGCGGGCAGCGCGGCCACAAAACGACGGCCATCGAACGGCCGGTAGAGGCGCACTTTGACAATGCCAACCTTCTCGCCAGTGGCGCGGAGGGCTTCCACCGTTTCATCCACGGTTTCGCAACCGGAGCCCATGAGCACGACCACGCGGTCGGCATTGGGTGCGCCGACGTAATCAAACAGATTGTAGGCACGGCCGGTGAGCGCGGCGAAATCATCCATGATTTTCTGGACGATTTCGGGACACGCAGCGTAGTAAGGATTAGCGGCTTCACGGCCTTGGAAGAACGCATCGGGATTCTGGGCGGTGCCGCGCAGCATCGGATGTTCCGGCGAGAGACCGCGGGCGCGATGGGCATCAATCAGTTTCTCGTCAATGAGCGCGCGCAGGACGGACTCGTCCAGCATCTCAATCTTGGAAACTTCATGCGAGGTGCGAAAGCCGTCGAAGAAGTGAATGAACGGCAGCCGGGATCGCAGCGTGGCCGCCTGGGCGATGAGGGCGAAGTCCATGGTCTCCTGCACGGAGGCCGCACCGAGCATGCCCCAGCCGGCCCCGCGCACGGCCATGATGTCGCTGTGATCACCAAAGATGGAAAGCGCATGCGTGGCGATAGTGCGCGCCGTGACATGAAACACGGTGGGCAGCAGTTCGCCGGCAAATTTGAACATGTTGGGAATCATCAGCAGCAACCCCTGCGAACACGTGAAGGTGGTGCTGAGGGAGCCCGTCTGCAACATGCCGTGGACGGCGCCCACGGCCCCGCCCTCACTCTGCATCTCGATGATGGAGGGCTGGGTGTCCCAAAGATTCAATTTGCCCTCGGAAGCCCATTGATCGCACCATTCGGCGATGGGGGACGAAGGGGTGATGGGATAGATCGCCATCGTTTCGTTCAAACGGTAGGCGACCCACGCGGCGGCTTCGGTGCCGTCAATGGTCTTGAAAATCCGCTCTTTGGTGGCAGGCATAAGGTTGCAGTTTAATAGGTGAATTGCGCCAGGTAGCCACCGCCGGCGCTGTCGAGTTCGACTTTGAACCCGATGTTCCGGCAGATGTGCTGCATGGCATGGTTGTCGAGAAGGATCTGTCCGCTGAGGCGGTCCAGTTTTTCATCGCGGCCGATCTGCACGAGCTGCTTGAGCAGTTCGCTACCCAGGCCCTGGCCCTGCCAGTCGTCGCTGATGAGGACGGCGAATTCCGCCTGGTTCACGCCGCGCAACTTGCTGAGGCGGCCGACGCCGAGGATCTTGCGTTCCTCGCCCTTGGCGACCTTGAGTTCGGACACGAGCGCAATTTCGCGGTCATAATCATTGAAGCAGATGCGCGTGAGGCGTTCGTGTGCGACGCGCTGGGACAGTTTCAGCGCGCTGAAATAACGATGGTATACGCTCTCTTCGGAGAGCGTCTCGTGGAACTTGACCATCAGTGGTTCATCTTCCGGCTTGATCGGACGGATGACCACGGGGGTCTTGTTCTTGAGGCGCCACGGCATGACGTACTGCACCGGATACGGCCGGATGGCGGGACGCGGCAGCTGATCCACGGGCGTCTTGAGATCGTGAAGAACGACGCGGGCATCGAGCGCGAAAATGCGTTCGGAGGAAACGAGCAGCGGATTGATATCCAGCTCGGAAATCCAGGGCTGCTCCACAATCAACTGGCTGAAACGCACGAGCAATTGTTCGAGCGCCAGAATGTTGGTGGCCTTGCGGCCGCGCACGCCCTTGAGCGCGGTGAAAATCTTGGTGCGTTCCATCATGCGCCGCGCGAGCGTGGCATTGAGCGGCGGCAGCGCCAGGGCGCGGTCCTTGAACACTTCCACCAGCTGGCCGCCGGTACCGAACAGCAGAACGGGTCCGAACTGCGGATCAATGCTGCTGCCCACAATGGTTTCGTAGCCTTCCAGCTTCACCATCGGCTGCACAGTGACCCCGAGGAAATGTTCGCGGCCGGCTTTGCGGACCACGGAGTTCTCGATGGTCTTCCAAGCCTGGCGGACCGCCGAGGCCGTGCGGAGATTCAATTGCACGCCGCCGACATCGGTCTTGTGCGAAATGGTTTCGGAGTGGAGCTTGAGCACCACCGGGAAGCCCAGGCGCGCCGCCTGCTTCACGGCTTCGTTTTCATTCAGTGCCACGTAGGTTTCCACCGTGGGAATGCCATAAGCGGCGAGCAATTTTTTGGATTCGTATTCCGTGAGGATCGTGCGGCCGGCCTTGCGGACATCGTTGATGATGGCGGCGGCCTTGTCGCGGTCAATTTCGCCGTGCTCATCCTCGGCGATGATGGACGGAGTTTCGTACAGCGCGCGCAGATTTTCACTGTAGCGCCACATGTAATAGAACGATTTCGCGGCGCGATCCGGATATTTGAAAGTGGGAATCTGCGCGGCGTTGAGAATGTCTTCGCCCTTTTCCACGGAGCCGGCCCCCATCCAACTGGCGATGATCGGCTTGCCCTCAATGTGAGCATAAGGCTTCAATTGTTCGGCGGTGCCGACGGGATCGGTCATCGCCTGTGGCGTGAGAATGACGAGGAGGCCGTCCGTATTCGGATCCTTGGCCACAATCTCGATGGTCTTGGCATAGAGCTCGGGCTTGGCATCGCCGATGACGTCGACGGGATTGCCGTGACTCCAGGTGGGCGGCAGAAGCTTGTTGAGTGCATCCATCGTGGCGGGCTCGAGGTCGGCCAACTGGGCGCCACTGCCGATCAGCATGTCCGTGGCGAGCACGCCGGGACCGCCGGCATTGGTAACGATGGTGAGGCGCGGCCCTTTCGGACGGGGCTGTTTCGCGAGCACTTCGGCCATGTCGAACAATTCGGAAATGGCTTCCACGCGCAACACGCCAACACGCTGGAACGCAGCTTGCAACACTTCATCGCTGCCGGTAAGGGAGCCGGTATGCGAAGCGGCAGCGCGGGCGGCGGCCTCGGTGCGGCCGGGCTTGATGACGATGATCGGCTTGGTCAGGGCGACTTCGCGGGCGGCGGACAGGAAGCCGCGCGCATCGCCGATGCTTTCCATGTAAATGACAATGCTCTTGGTGGCCGGATCATCGCCAAGATGATAAATCAGGTCGCCCCAGCTCACGTCCAACATGGAGCCGAGCGAAACGAAGGCGCTGAAACCGACGTTTTCCTTGAGGCTCCAGTCGAGAATGGCGGTGCAGAGCGCGCCACTCTGGCTGATGAAACCGACGCTGCCGGGCTTGGCCATGCTGGCGGCAAAAGTAGCGTTGAGCTGATGACCGGGAACCATGACACCGAGGCAGTTTGGGCCAACGATGCGCATGTTGACGCGCTGGGCCTCGGCAATGATGCGGCGCTCAAGTTCCGCGCCCGCCGCGCCGGTTTCCTTGAAGCCGGCCGAGATGATAATTGCTCCGCGCACGCCAAAATCCGCACAGTCACGGATGATACCGGGCACGGTCGCTGGAGGCGTGATGATGACAACCACATCCGGAACCGTGGGCAACACCTTGACGTCCGGATACGCCTTCAGGCCGAGAATTTTGTCGCGCTTGGGATTGACGGGATAGACCTGCCCCGCGAAGCCGCCGGCCAGAATGTTCTCCAGCACCGTCCGACCCACGCTACCCGGGGCTTCCGTGGCGCCGATGATGGCAATGGTTTGCGGCGAAAAAATGGAGTCCAACTGGCGGCGCAGGGGCCGCAAAATATTATCGGGCGAGGCGATGCTGGCGGCCGGGTCGCTGGGATTGCTCATAGTCAAATTCATTCAATACAATGAATTTGACACCGTCCCGGATTTCCAACTTCACCTAAATTGCCAAATACTTGCCAAATTTAGCCCAGCCCACCTGCCGGATTTTGCTTTTGCCCAATCAAGACTTGGCCTGGGCATCAGCCCAGCGAACGGCGAAACGTACAAGTTCGGTGGCGGTCTTCACCTGCAGCTTCTCCTTGATGTTAATGCGGTGAACCTCGATGGTTTTCACGCTCAAATGGAGGCGCTGGGCGATTTCGCGGGTGCCGAGCCCCTGCCCGATCAGCTGGAAGACTTCAAACTCGCGGTCGGAGAGACGCTGGACCGGCGAGGTGCCGGGCTTCTCGGTTTGGCTGCCGGAAAGACTTTCGAGAATGCGCGCCGACATTTTTTCGCTCACATAAATCTGCCCGGCGAGCACCTGGCGGATGGCCTGCAAATATTTCTGGCCACCTTCCTGCTTCATGATGTAGCCGCGCCCGCCCGCGCGCAGAACGCGTTCGGCAAATACCAGTTCATCATGCATGGAGACCACCAACACGGGCAGCTCGGGGCGGATGGCGCGAATATCCTTGAGCAGTTCCAGCCCACTTTTGTCGGGGAGGGAAATATCGAGCAACACGAGGTCCAGCGACAGCTTGGACACGGCTTCCAGCCCCTGCCGCGCGTTGTCGGCCTCGGCGCAGACTTTGAGGTCCGGCTCGCTGCCGATCAACTGGGCCAGGCCGGTGCGCATCATGGGATGATCATCCACGATGAGCACGCGCCGGGCGGGGGCTTTACTTTTTGTGGGCATGGAAAGGACAGGTTCCAGTTCGTGCCGCTTGCTTGGGCGCGGTAAAAATCACGCTGGTGCCGCCGCCGGAATTGCGCTCAATGGTCAGGTTGCCGCCCACCATGCCGATGCGGGTTTGCATGATGCGCAGGCCCATACCCTTGGCACCGGCAAAATTTTTGGGGAAACCCACGCCGTCATCGGTCACCCGCAAGGCGAGTTGCTGCGGCTCTTCACGCAACTGAATGGTCAGCCGCTTCGCCTTGCCATGCTTGATGGCATTGGAAACCGCCTCCTGCGCAATGCGAAACAGATGGGTGGCGGCGGTGTGATCATCAAATTGCACCGGCTCGGCAAAATCAAAGCGGCAGCGCACGCCGAAAATGGCTTCCGTATTCAACGCGAGTTCGGCCAGGGCGGACATTAACCCTTCGGATTCCAGCGTCACGGGCGAGAGGCCGCGCGCCAGCAGCCGGGTCTGGCTGATGGCCTCGCGCACGGCGCGGGCGATGTCATCCGCACGGGCGGCACCATTTTTGGAAACGGGCTTGAGCTTCTTGGCGAGCACCTGGCTGAGCATTTCGATGCCCGCGAGATGCTGGCACAGGCCGTCATGCAAATCCTGGCCGATACGGCGCTGCTCGCGTTCGCTGATTTCGAGAATCTGTTTTTCCAGATGCTTGCGCTCGGTGATATCGCGGACAAAGCCGGTAAAGAGGCGGCGGTCGCTGAGCCGGACTTCGCTCACCGACAGGTCCATGGGGAAGATGGTGCCGTCCTTGCGGCGGGCAAAGGTTTCCCGCCCGATGCCGATCACCCGGGCGTGGCCGGTGCGCTGGTAACTTTCCAGATAGCCGTCATGCTGCTCCCGGTGGGGGGTGGACATGAGCACGTTGACATTCTTGCCGATGACCTCGGCGGCTTTATAGCCGAAAATGCGCTCGGAGGCGGGATTGAAAGACTCAATGATGCCGCGCTCATCAATGGTGATGATGCCCTCCACGGCGGTCTCCAGGATCGCCCGCAGGCGCTCCTCGCGATCACGCACGGCCGATTCGGACCGGGCGAGCCGCCCGGCCGATGATATTTTGGTCTTTTTCCGCATCCTGCTGATGCGGGGAGTATCGGAAATCCAGCCCGGCTTGCCAATGCCAAACACCGAATCAAAAACCACTTCCGGCGAAGTCTGCGCCGGCTGTCGCTTGCTGGTCAATGGACGAGCAGTTGTGCGCGGTACTCGGTGGGTGACTGGCCGAGAATCTTTTTAAACACGCGGTTGAAGTGGGTGAGCGACTGGAAACCGACTTCGAAGGCGATTTCGCTGACGCGCAGGTTCGGATTCAGCAGGAGGTTCTTGGATTTCTCGATGCGGACGCGGGCGACGTATTCGGTGAAATTGATGCCCACAACCTTCTTGAACATCTTGCAGAAATAGAAACTGCTCATGTTGACCGCCTTCGCGACCTGGGCCAAGGAAAGTTCCTCGGTCTGGTGTTCGTGGATGTAGGTGCGGGCCTTGGTGATGACCGGCGGCTCGGAATTTTCCTTCTGGATGAAGACCTGATTGCTGAGCATGGCGAGGTGTTGGGCAAAGATGGCGAGCAGTTTCACCGCGGCATCATGTTCGCGCGGGGAGACCACCTTGCTGTTGAAGTAGGCTTCCTTGAGTTTTTCGCGGTCCACTTCCACGCCCCATTTCTCCACGGACTTCATGGCGCGCTCGAACTGTTCCATGGTGGGTTTTTTGCGGAAGAGCTGGCCGGTCTGGAGATAGCCGATCAGGCGGTCGCTCATGCGGACGGGCACGGCGGTGTCGCACAGGCCCACCGGGCAGGTGATGGTGTGGGGTTCATCCACGGATTTTTCGGCGAGCTTTTCCTGGACTTGCAAACAGGCGGCACATGCGCGACTCTTGCGGGAAATGAGCGCGCAAAAGGGATTCTCGTTGCGCTTGCCGTGATGCGGCAGCTGCCAGGTTTCCACCGGCTGCAACGCCACGGGCAGGCCCGTCAAATCAGCGAACGAACGCTCATACTCGCGGTAGGTTTTGGAGGTGACCAGAGCCTCGACGAGCTCACGATTACCATTGCCGTTTTCGGCGACCCCGGCGGGACTGGGGGCGGCAAGGGATCCGGGATTCCATTCATTCGCCGGTTGTTCTCCGTTTGTCTGCTTGGCAATTATTGTTTGCATGTGGACAAATTAAGCGTAGTCGGCCTTTGCTACAATTGGGGCAAGCACCAGACACAAACGGGTGTTCGACCTACCCGGCTAAGGGTTTCCCTGTGTCCGGCGCTGTTAGTGCTTTTCTTGGACCCCGTTATCATTTAATAAAAACCCATGCAAATTGGCATTCAAGAATTGATGGTGCGCAGCGGCGTGGCCTTTGGCACGAGCGGCGCCCGGGGACTGGCGACCGAAATGACGGATCGCGTCTGCTACGCCTATACCAAAGGCTTTCTGCAATATCTCGAATCGGTGGCAGAACTCCGCCGCCAAGGCGAGGCCGTGGCGGTCGCCGGTGACTTCCGTCCCAGCTCCCCGCGCATCATGGCAGCTGTCTGCCGCGCCGCCGAAGACATGGGTTACCGGTCCATTTATTGCGGTCACATCCCCTCCCCGGCCGTGGCCCTGCTCGGCCTCGTGCAAAAGATTCCCGCCATCATGGTCACCGGCAGCCACATTCCCGATGACCGCAACGGCATCAAGTTTAACAAAGCCACCGGCGAGGTTTTGAAGGACGACGAAAAAGGCATGGCCGCACAAATCGTCGAGCTGGACGATGCGAAATTCGATGCCGCCGGCAACTTCACCCAGCCCACCGTCATGCCCCGCCCGGTTGCACCGGCCGCCGGCGAAGCATATGTGGCCCGCTATTTGCAGGCCTTTGCGCCGGATGCGCTGCAAGGTTTGCGCGTCGGTGTTTATCAGCATTCCGCCGTGGGCCGCGATGTGCTCGTGCAGATTTTCTCCGGTCTCGGTGCCACCGTCACGCCGCTCGGCCGTTCCGATAAATTCATTCCCGTGGATACCGAGGCCATCCGCCCCGAGGACGTCGAACTTGCCCGCGACTGGACCAAAACCGGGCAATTCGATGCGCTGGTTTCGGCCGATGGCGACAGCGACCGCCCGCTCGTGAGCGATGAAAACGGCAACTGGCTGCGCGGCGATGTGGCCGGCATTCTCTGCGCCCATTTCCTCTCGGCCGATTCCATCAGCACCCCCGTGAGTTGCAACACCGCCGTGGAAAAATGCGGCTGGTTCCCGACCGTGCGCCGCACGCGCATCGGTTCGCCCTACGTGATTGCGTCCATGCTGGAGGCCTCCAAGTCAGGTGCCCAACGCGTCGTGGGCTATGAAGCCAATGGCGGTTTCCTGCTAAACTCGGATCTGGTCCTTGATGGCCAACCGCTCCGCGCCCTGCCCACCCGCGACGCCGTGATTGTGCAGCTCGGCATTTTGCTTACCGCCAAACGCACGGGCAAAAAGGTCTCCGAACTGGTCGCCGCCCTGCCCGCCCGTTTCACCGCCAGCGACCGCCTGAAAAATTTCGCCACCGAAAAAAGCGCCGCCATCCTCAAGCGCTTCAACCTCGGTTCCTTCGCGGCGGACAGCGTCGCGATCGAACAGTTGCTCGGCAGCCTCGCCGGCAAAGTCACCGCCATTGACCGCACCGACGGCCTGCGCGTGACCTTCGCCAATGCTGAAGTGGTGCATCTGCGCCCCTCCGGCAACGCCCCGGAATTCCGCTGCTACACCGAGGCGGCTACGGAAGCGCGCGCTCTGGGTCTGAATGCAGATGTGATGGCCTGCCTGCGGCAAGTATAAGGCATGAACAAAACACCGGGTAATTTCCTAAAACTGATCAATAAACCAACATGAGCACGCTAACGATTCATTTGCCTGACGGGGTCGCCCGCCAGTTGCGCGAATGCGCCGACCGCGAGGGCGTTACGGTAGAGCAACTCATGTCCGCCGCGGCTGCGGAAAAGTTGAGTGCCATGCTGACGGTGGAGCACCTGCGCGAACACGCCCGGAATGCCAAGCGGGAAGATTTTATAGCCTTTCTTAATGACACGCCTGATGCGCCGCCCCCGCCTGGTGACGAGTTGTGACCCTCGCCACCTCTGGATGAAATGCCTCCAGCCGGTGGCATAATTTCGCTTACGCAATCTCCTCAAACCGGTGCTCGCCCACATTTTTGCGGCTGGCGTCGGGATTAAAAATCTGGCCATTCATGACGAGGTAAACGCCCGGCGGCAACGTCTGCACCGCGCTGACCGCCGTGCCCAGATTAAAGGCCGCATCCGTCACGCGCAGCCGCGCCGGCTGCATGGAGCCGGTGAGCACGATGGTCTTGCCCGCAATCCCTTTCAGCGCCCGCGCCGTCAGGATCATGGTATCCGTGCCATGCGTCACGATGATGTGCTCGGCCGGATCGGCCAGCACCCGCTCGCGAATAAGGGCGCGGTCCGCGTCCGTCATTTCCAGGCTGTCTTTGCGCAGGATGGATTCCACCTCGTACGCGAACGTTATGTTGGCATGCTGGAGCAGCTCGGTCACCTGCGGCGGGCCCACTTGAAATTCGCTCTTGGCGTCAAAGTAAACTTTGTCAATCGTCCCGCCGGTGGTGAGGAATTTTATTTTTGGGTTCATGGCTGGTTCGCCGCGCCAAGGGTGCCGGCAGTAGAAATGATTCCGGCCGCGCGGGCGATCGCTGTTACCTCGCCCGCATCCGCCAGATATTCCCGGAATAATCGCTCAAAGTTATTGGCCAGCGATATCTCAATCACTTCCAAACCTCCCTGGCCTTCCCACTCCACCAGCGCACTATGAAGTTGCTTATCCAGTGAATCCTCCTGGGCCTCTTTGGGGTCAAAAATAAGGATGTTGAACAGTTTTGGCAGGCAATCGTGCAGGTTTAGCAGCCCGCTTTGATGGGCCAAAGCGACCATCTGTACCCGCCAATGCAAGGGAACGCTTTCCGCGCTTTGGCCGCGGAGGATGCGGGTATAGTCGGTAATGTTCGACGAGGTAAGCAGGGCCAGTTTAATCAGCCATGGTTCCGGCTTCTCCACTGCCGCGCTGGCTGATTCCGCCCAGCGAATGATGCCGTCTTCATGTATAAACCCCTGCTCAACTGCTTCCAGAACAATGGCTGCCTTTTCGGATAGCGTCATAGGGATTCGCACCTGCTGTCCAACGTCAATACGCCGGTTTTGGCAGCTACCAGAGCTGCAATTATTTTGTATGTGTTCATAGTGCCTTCAGGACATGGTCATTTCGTTGAGTTTAAGAACGGTGCGCCAGTTGCGCATCGTTACTGGCGATCCCGCCAGCCGGTCCAGCAGAGCTGGAGAAATTTTTGTGCTGCCCACCCCGCCGGGAAAGTGAATCCACAACGCATCCCCGACCTGGCGGATGGTCTCGCCACCGGCACAGCGTGCCCGCAGTTCCGTCACCGCCTCCGCCTTCGGTGCCGCTTTGGCCAGCGCCAGCATCACCCGGTTCGGTTCCAAATCCGATTCCTGGGGAAACGGATTGCCCGCCACATAGGCGGCCCAATCCGCCGCCGGGCGGACAAGGACGGGAATTTTCAGCTTAAATTGGCGTTCAATCGTCTGCTCCAATTTACTTTCCATGTCGGTCGGCCGGGCCGCCGCTAAAAATACCAGATTTCCACTCTGAATATAACTCTGTACCTCGCGACCGCCAATTTCTGTTACCAACCGGCACAGATCAGCCATCCGGATTTGGTTGCGCCCCGACACATTAACGCCGCGCAATAGCGCAATATATTTATCCGTCTGTTTCATGGCGCAATCTCCAGTCGGGCAATATCGCGGTTATGTTCATCATGCCAGTCGTAATAGTGGATGCGCACCTGCTGGCCAGCATGAATGATCCCGGCCTGATGAAAACCATTTTGCGCGCTGCCTTCCCGGTAGCTGAATTGAATGCCGCTGACCGCAAACAATTCGCCCACGCCAGGGCTTCTGCTCCAATCGGGCAGATGACCGAACTGGGTGACAGGGCCTTCCACAACGTCGCAATGCGATTGCTCCAGCGCCGTCCGGATATGCAGATAATTCCGGTATTTGCCGGCAAACCAGACAAATGGCAGCACGCTCCAGACGGTCAGGAAAATCGCCAGCGGCACGAGTTGTAATTTGGCCCAACGGCCAGCGGTCCGTGCCCCCCGCCGCGCCAGCCAGAACATTGCCACCGCAAAGGCGATGAAAATAAAGCCGCCGGCCAGCGCAAACCAGTGTTGGAACCCGGTCTGCGTGATGTCAAAAACCACCTGGTATTTTGTCGGGGTATTAATCATTGATTACCGATGTCAGGCCAAACCATCTTTGGCTGGCAAAACGTTACCAGCCGAAAGGGTTTTAGCCTTGCACCCGTTTTTGTCGAGTCAATTGGCACCGGGTGGAGCCGTCAGATGGCTCTTTAAATCGTTCTGCAATTGGCGCCGACTGGCAGTCGGCGGTAGCGCGGATTGGAAAACCGCCGGGCGTGGAATCTGCCAATCCCATTGGGGCGGCCAACCGTTGCGATTGCCAACACCAGCTTAAACCGGCCTTAAAGAATACATCAACCATGCCCGGTCACCGGTAAGTTTGCTCACATCAACGCATGCACCATCTGTGCAATCGCCGCCGCGGCCATGAGCATGGAGATGAACCACAGCGGCTTCTTCTTCGTCACCGTACAGATCGAGGCCACGGCAATCGAAACGCTGAAAAGCGATACGGACGTGGCGAGCATGCCACCGCGGAGACTGGAGGCATCCCGCTTGGCTTCGAAGGCTTTGGCATCGGCCATGGCCTTGGCCTTGTCGGCTTCATATTTTGAGAGATCGCTGACCAGCTTTTTGGCCGCGGCAGCCATGACCGGGTTGTTGGTGCGATCCATGATCTCGGCCAGCGCCACTTCATCCAGGTGCTGCTTGACGGATTTGGACTGGTAGTAGGCCCATTGATCGGAGGCCTTGATCTGGCTCATCTGCGTTTGGGAGCCGAATTTGGCCGCCCATTGGGAGGCCACGGCTCCTACCACGGCGATGATGACCACGGTGAGCGACACATATTTGGTCCAGGCCTCACGCTTTTCCTTTTCCTTGGTGGCAGCGCGGTCGGCCTTCAAATCAATGATGAATTCCTTCAGCTCGTTTATCTCTTTTTCTAATTTGTCCATAGTGCGTTAATGCTTAAAAATTGGAGTACGATAATACCATATAATTCCCTGCATGCAAGAGGCTGTGCCCGGATACTCCAGGCGCCCCACATCCGATGGCAAAAGGCAGTGAGCGCGGCAGCCAGAGCTTGGCTTCTTCGCTGCTGTTTCAATTTCAATTCGAGGAACGGTTGTCACTGACCGGCCACACTTTGATTGACCGCTTGCCATCCGCGTTTTTTTCAAACGGGCCGGGAAAGGGATTTTTTCCATCCCGCTGGTTGCCAAAGTAATCAGTGTTGATGTGGAGCGGTGAACCGTCGGCGTTTTCGTAAGCACAATCGGAAACTTTCGCCTTGCCCAGCATGTCCGTTGACACCAGCGGGCGTTTCACGTCGTCGCGCCAGGCCTTGTCCTCGGCCAGCGTAAGATACCAGCCGTCGGCTTTTTGCTCCAGCTTCAGGCCGGCCTCAAAGTCGGGCTGGAGCAGCGCGTCCGTATCGGACTTTGCTGCCTGGGTTCCCTTGGTGAAGACGTTGCCGCCATAAAAACACGGAAGCACCGCCTTATCCAGCACCAGCCCGCTGCCGGGCGCAATGAACACGTTGTTATACAAACGGTGGTCGCCGCTGTCGCCCCGGGCCGCGGGATACATCCCGGCCAGCTCCGTGGCATGGGCTTTTTGGAACGGCGTGATGCGGGTGTCAGCACGATAGCTGGCAATTGACCCCGAAATCAGGTTGTGGATCAGGGCCATGCCTTGGGAATTCAGGGCGAACGAAATCCGCCGGGACAGAATCAGGTTGTTGGCAATCAGGATTGGACCGTGCTGCATCTCACAAAAGATATCGCCGCACCCGCCAAAGTTGTCGTGCATCAGGTTGCCCATCACCTGCGTGCCTTGCGCCATCCAATCCAGCCAGATGCCGGCGGCATTACCGCAACGGTAGATGTGATTATGGCTGATGACGACATCAATCGCCCCGTGAAATTTGATGCCGGCCATCTCCGCGCCGCCGAAAAGCTGGCGGACGTGACAATCGTGAATTTCGTTGCCCGTGACAGTGCTGAACGAACAGCCCAGGCTGCCTACGATGCCGGTCTGCTCGCAATGATGAATGTGATTGTTGCGGACGAGATGACTGCCGACCGTCGCCTTGTTCCAGCCGTTGGTCAGCGCACGCGTCAGCGTACCAACATAACCCTCGGCGGATTCCGCGCGATTATCCCATTCGTCACTGTATTTTCCCAGCGCAACGCCGCAGCATTTGGAATAGCAGATCTCGTTATCCTCGATGATCCAGCCCTTGCACCAATAGGCGGAAACAAGCCCGATCTGCCCGGCAGTCGGCGGCGCCCACGGCGTGGCGGCGTTGCACATCACAAACCCGCGCACCGTAATATAATTGACCCCGGTCTTCGCCGGCGTAAAGACGGTCTGGCGGACATTGATCTCCACGTTGGCTTCATTCGGGTTCACGCCGGGGAACTGCCCGTAAATCACCGTGCTGTCCGTGCCCGTATTGGCCGGAGCGGATGGCTTGAAAACCAGACACAGATTTTTCACGCCGCTCACCGGTTTGATTTTTGCGGTGAACGTCTGCCATTTCTGCCAGTCACCCGTGGCCGCCACCTCGCACACCCCGAGCAACTCGCCGCTGGCGTTGTCCAGATGCAGTTCGATCCGGCCGCCGGCGCCAGCCATGGCCGCTGCGCGAAACTCGATGCGACCGGTTTCACTGCCAAAATCCACGGCGTCGTAGCGCAGCCAGTCGTTATTGCGAATGTAGCCGACGCACTGCCCGCCTTCGGAGCAGGCCGCCGGTTTCGTGCCGCTGTTCGCCGTGCTTTTTTCAGCCGGAACCGCCGGTCCGCCGGCGCGGAAGAACGCGATGTTCATGAGATATTCCGGCCCGGCATCCACCACTCCATCCACGTTGGCAAACCAGAGCGAGGTCGGTCCGGCCGGCTTGAGCACGTCGTCAAAATGCGCCGCCTCAATGAACCAGTCGCCATTTAAATAGACGCAGCCGGTATGATGTTGCCGTCCATTCGGCGAAAACCAGTCACCGTGGATGAGGTCGGCATATGGATTAAACTTGCCAAAGAACGAATTAGGAATGGTCGTCTGCCAGGTGTCATTCGTCACCCGCTGCCAATGTTTCACCATTTCCGAACCGGTGATGACCACCTGCTCGCCGGGCGCGGCCTGGTAAGTGATCCGGCTCTGGTCGGATGTGCCCCCGCGCGGCGGCGTGACGCGCTCCCGGTAAACACCAGCGTGCACCGTGATGACATCGCCCGGCTGCGCCAGGTCGGCGGCATGCTGGATGGTGCGAAACGGTGCCTTTTTCGTACCCCGATTGGAGTCATCGCCGCTGGTGGCAACCTGGAATTCGATCGCTCTCGCGGTTACCGCCAACGCGACAACAATTAAAACTGCGGCAAATGATTTCATCGGCGCAAGATATCGACGAAACGCCGGCGGTAAAATTCAAATTATGAACCGGAGGATTTTTATTTCATGGCCCACCAGGTAGCACCAAACAGCCTTCCGTTGGATCACCAATCTGGAAGTTGGAGCTGCCCAATGGTCACCGCCGCCCGTCGTACCACATATACGCCGCTTCGCGGCTGCCGGTGAGCTTGCGATGGTTGAAAATGAAACCGAACAGGATGCCGCCCATTTCGCGGGGGGTGTAGAGTTTCACCTTACGCGCGGAGGTTTTGATGGGATGCCGGTGGAGAATGGTGATCTTGAGCTGGCGATCACGGGCGATTTTTTTCAGACGCTGACTGAGTTCCAGCTCCTCGCCGGCATAATATTCGAGGCTGAAGCCGCCGGTTTCGCGGAATTCGGCCGTGCGCACAAAGATGAAGGAACCGGCCATCATTTTTTTGCAGCGGCTGATCCAGTTCCAAAGGTGGGTGACCAGTCTGGGACCGAGGGGGGCTTCATCCAGCCGGATGGTGGCACCGCCCGCCAGGCAGCGGCCGGATGCCATCGCCTCGGCCACGTCATCAAAAAGCCCTTCGCTGGGATGGGTATCCGCATCCACAAAGACCAGCCAGTCGCCGGTGGCTGCCGAAGCTCCGGTATTGCGGGCGCGGGCGATCTGGTTGACGGGCTCAAACACCACCTCGGCCCCGGCGGCGCGGGCAATGTCGGCGGTGCGGTCGGTGGAATTGTTGTCGCAGACGATTAATTGGAGGCGCCAGCCGCGCCGGGTAAAAGCGGCGGCAGCGGCCTTGATTTCGGCCAGCGAGGCGCCGAGGAGCTTCTCCTCATTGAAGGCCGGGACGATCAGCGAGATCTTCACGGGGCCAGAATAGCGGGCCGGACAGGCAGGCCAAAGCCAAAAGTCCCTCCAAGAGTGCAATTTTGATCGTGCTTTTTCCGAAGGATGATTTTTAATGTGGGGATGAGCATTTGGATTCTCGCTTTTGTTTTAATGGCCTGCCTGGGGGCCCTTGGTTTCCGGCAGGGAGCCATCCGCGTGGCGTTCTCGTTTGTCGCCATCATTCTGGCCACGCTGCTGGCGGTGCCGCTCTCCGGCCTGTTCAAGCCGCTGCTGCCCTGGTTTGGGGTCAAGAACCCGGTGCTCATCTGGGCGATCGCGCCGTTCCTGGCTTTCTGGCTCGTGCAGGGACTCATCAAATACGCCGCCTTCCACGTGCACCGCAACCGCGAAGTCTTTTATAAGCACAAGGCCAGTGAACTGGAATTGTCGCTCTGGACCCGCATCAACAGCCGGCTCGGCCTGTGCCTGGGTCTGCTGAATGGCACGGCGTATTTCATCATCATTTGCTTCGTAATTTTCAACCTGAGCTACTGGACCACCCAGGTGGGGGCCTCCACCAACCAGCCCTTCGCGGTGCGGTTGGTGAATCAGCTCGGCAGCGATCTGGAAGCCACTGGCCTGGCCCGGGCCGCGCAGGGTGTGGGCAAACTGCCCGCGGATTTCTATCGCGATGCTGATATGACCGGTTTCCTGCTGCAAAACCCGCAGGTGGGCCCGCGTTTGCAGACTTACCCGGGATTGACCTCATTTTTTCAACGTCCGGAAATCCAGTCATACCTGACCGACCAGAACTTCACCAACCTGATTTCCACCGGCGGCGCGGTGGGCGATCTCTGGAATTCAGGTCCCGTGCAGCAGTTCTTTGGCGATGTCGGGCTGCGGCAGCTGGTCACCGGCGAATTTCAGACGAATTACGATGATCTGCTGGGCTATCTCCAGACCGGCAAATCCGCGAAATACGACGGCGAAAAAATCCTCGGCAACTGGACGGTGAACATCAATGTGACCCTGGCCTGGATGCGGCAGGAGCGGCCCAAGATGACGGCGAACGAAATGCGCGCCGCCCGCGCCTGGTATACGCAAGCGTATGGCAAGACCACCCTGCTGGCGACCGGCGAAGGCGAAATTTTCATCAAGAATTATCCGGTGCCCAAGAAGGAAGACGGCAAAGCCCCGACCACCGACTTGATTGACGTGCAAGGTCACTGGACCAAGAGCGACGCCGGCTACGACCTGGATTTGAAGGTCAACGACCAGGACAAGTTTTACAGCGGTCCCGCCGATGCCCTGCGCATGACGCTGAAGGACGGCCGGAACCAGCTGATTTTTGACCGGGAGTGATGGCTGGTTTAACCTCGAATTGACACGAATAAACACGTAGGGGGCAATTCGGCGGCAATATAGTGTAACGCTCGCCCTCACCCCGGCCCTCTCCCCCAGAAGAGGGAGAAACGGTTGCCGCGTCTGGAGAATGATCAAGCTGCTGGATTGGTCGGACGGGTGGACGAACGATTGGAAAATGGGTCAGGAGAAAATCTTCTCCCCGGAGGAGAAAGGATACAGGTGAGGGCGATCATTGCCACTAACTTGCCCGGCAATCTTCGCCCAGGTTTCTTTTGGCTGGACAGCCAGTGTCCACCTTCCCTGATACTCTATCGGCATGTGTGGACGTTATACGGCGGCGAAAGATTTTGGCGAACTGCTCCGGTTGATCGGGGTGGTCATGGCCCGGGTGCCGTTCTTCGCCCCGCGCTACAATATCGCACCCACGCAAATCGCGCCGGTCATTTGCCAGGAAAACCACCAGCCGGTGGTCCGGCTCATGCGCTGGGGGCTGATTCCCTCATGGGCCAAGGATGTGAGCGTGGGCAATGCGCTCATCAATGCCCGGTCCGAATCTCTGGGCAGCCGCGCGGCCTTCCGCGAGTCATTCAAACAACGACGCTGCCTGATTCCGGCGGACAGTTTTTATGAATGGCAGGAGCGCGCGGGCAAGCGCCAGCCCTTCCGGGTGATGCTCAAGAGCGGCGAACCTTTTTGCTTTGCCGGGCTCTGGGACCGCTGGATCCGCCCGCCCTCGCGGGCGAATTACGATTCCGACCTGGCGGAAGCCCCGCCCAGCGAGACGATTGATTCCTTCACCATCATCACCCAGCCGGCCAATGCCGCCATGACGCCGCTGCATGAACGGATGCCTGTGCTGATCGCGCCGGAACATTTTACCTGGTGGCTGAATGACACCAATCCGCAGAGCGAAGCCCATCTCATGGCGCTGGGCCATCCGCTGAACGAGCCATTAAAGATTTATCCCGTAAGCGACAGCGTGAACAGCCCCAAGGTGGATGATCCCCGGTGCCTGGTGCCCGTGCAGATTGACCGGGACTTTTTCGAGCGCCAATGGTGGGGGGATAGTTGATATTTCATCGGCGGGCGGACGTGAACAAATAAACGGCGTGGCCAAAGGTCGGGCGCCCTAATCAGCCACAAAACGTACCAAGCTTGTTCAACCCTGCGAACAGTAGTAAAACGATTGGAATCGCAATCACAACCGACAGCCAATCGGGCGTGCCGGCATATCGCTGCAAATAGAAAAAACAGATCACGCAACAAATCAAGAATGCGATGATGACCGCCGGGAAAGTATAAATCGGCCGGCCCGTCGGATAAGCCATGCCGCAGTGTGGGCAACCTTTGGCTTTCGCAGCCAATTCTTTGTGACAATAGAGGCACTCTTGCATACGTCAGCTAAAATAAGGAGGTGACTTGGCTTGGCGCAACAAAGCAATGCCTGCATACCCACCACTTCACGGCGGGAACTCCGACATCAGCCTTCGCCTCACAGCTATGGCCCGACAAAATGGTGGCTAGCTCCTGCGAATTACGCGTTGCTCTCATTTGGAGTTAACGGTGCCTGCGGTTTGTTTGCTAGAAGGTGGAGGGCTAATACAAGGCATACGATGGCGAACGCGCCATAGAGTGGTACGCGAAGTGCGGGCAAATCATGAAGTGACATCTCTGGTCTGGGCCAACCGGCAGGCAATACCGCTGCAGCGGTTACATAACTCGCGCGGTAGATAGCGGCCGCTCCCATACTAACCACCGCACCGACGGCCAAGTAGAGGAAAAACCGGCGTCGCGATTTGCTAAAAATGACGGCAGCAGCAAAAAGAATACCACAGCCAAAGGCAAAACGGCTGTGGACGGTAAAAGACTCAGCAGGACTCATTGATACAAGCGAGCCACCAAACTCAACAGCAAGCCACCGAAATGTGGTTTCCACAATTACAAAGCCAAGGATGGTCCCAAAAAGGAACGCCACAAAAGTTATCGCCGTCTTTTTCATGATTCCAGAATGTGCATAGCAATGGTTAGGCTTCGTGGTCATATTCATGGAAACGGGTCAAACAAAAGTTCGCAAAACAGAACCCAAGCCCACAACGCCGGCAAGGTAATTACTGGACCAACGAGAGACTTTGCGATCGCTTTTGAATGCTTGCGCAGCGGCAAAAAGGAAGCGGCATAAGAAGCGGCGAACAATGAGCCCAGCCACGACCATGGTGCGCCCCAGTCAATAATGCGCATCCAATGCGGGCTGAAATAAAAACCCAAATACCAAAGCCCACTAAAAACGAAGAGAACAAGGATGTTCAAAATCAAAACGGACCCGACCATACGGAAGGAGCCAAAAAGTGTCCGCATCACCATGATGGCAAAAGGCATCAACACCAGCCATGCCATCAATAAAATTGGACCATCGAATTCACTCATAACTTGATGGTGCTTGGAGTGCTGACTTGACGAGGCGTAACGCAGGTAAGCCGGCACCACCGCCGCCTCGCCGTATGGATTGCAGCCGCAGTGGAAACGGCACGTCGCTTCGGCAATTGCTCGTTTGGCCTAGTCATCTTCCAATCCTTGGCAAAATATTCGGGCCAGTTTCTTGCTGAATATCATAAAGCAGCAGCCAAAGATGAACAGGCCAGCATCTTCCGTGAACACAGAAAAGTCACGTCGACTAACGATGGCTGCCACCGAATCAATGAAGCCACTGAAAATGAACATTGCTCCGATAATACGGAAAATGAGAGCAGCGATGTTTTTAAGTTTCATGGCGGGTGTGTGCAGCCTAAAGCACATTGAGCCACTGGGTTGTGGTATGCGCCTTTCACAGACTCGTTTGTATTCCATTTTTACCAGCGTGTCCACAGGTATTTAGCCAAACAGGGTGGCCGGGCGCGCAACGTGAAGTGGCGCTGACTGGCAGTCGGCTGTATCGCGGATTGGAAATCCGCCCGCGTGGAATACGCCAGCACCTTTCGCCTGACTACCCCCTGCAGATTACCAATCTTGTCATTACCCACAGCATTTTGGAGTTGGATAAGTGCCGCACTGGAATGAGGCAAAAACGATAATGTTTTCAATGGCGGGGCGGGTTTGCGGGTACCAAGCCGCGGCCTCCCATCCGGCCTCCGGCCACCTTCCCCCATTCGATGGGGGAAGGAGAATCGTTGGGGGCGATACCTGGGGTGGCGGCCCATCCAATGGGCCTTACCCCAGGCTAATATCCTGCATCCCTATAGGATGCTCAGAGGCGCAGCCGTTGTTTTACCGCGCAATGCAACATGATAGCAAACCTTATTCGACATCCACAAAAATGTGGGTAATGACAAGATTACCAATCGGCGCTACAATTTTTGGCCATACTTACAGTGTTGAGCTGCACCTTGGTTGCCATAATAAATCCGTGAATACCCCCATGCGAGCGATCAAGCTGCGTCCAACCCATGTCGGCTCACCGGACCGACAGTAAAATGACATAATCCCCAAGATGGGCCAAAGGGAGGGCGGCATCGCTGGCGTAGGTGCCAGGCCAGTTGGTCCGGACTTGGGTGACGGTCAAAGGTGTCGGGCAGCAGGTATCCAGCGTTTCGCCGCCCATGTCAACATGCCACAGGGTATTGGTGGCGGTAGTGGTAGCCCGATAAAAGATTTCGCAGGTGGCATTGGAACCATGGGCAGAGATGGGCACGCTGGTGCCTAGGACATCCGGTTGGCCGAGGCGATAGAACCCTTCGCCGGGCGTTCCCTGGACAGGGAAAATGCCGGCCTCTTTCAGGTCAATTACTTGCAGTCGGGTGGTCATATCGCCGGGACATTCCACGCGCAGCCGTTCGGCGAACTGGCCGGGCCGGGAATCTACTGACCGCACAGTGACGTGGAACTGGTCGGTGATGGAGGTAATATGAATCTGACTTTCGTGCCAAAACCAGGCGGATACCAGCAGTGCCGGCACCAGCAGAACCAGGATGACCATGCCGGCGGCCTGCATGAAAAACGTGCCCAACGACCTGATCAGGCCTTTTGTTACCGATGGTTTCATCGGCGGGACGATTTCCAGCATGGGTGGGGTGGGAGTCGTTTCCGTTTCGGCAATTTTCCGGACGGCACTCCAATCCATTACCTTCTGGTAAAAGGGCCAGCATCGCCGGGCATTACGAAATTGCTGATCAAGGTAAAACAGAATCCCGAGCATCAGTCCCGAGACCACACCGCACGCTACGGGATGACCGGTGAAAACACAGAAGGCGATCAGCAGGCCAAAATAGATGGCCAGCCGGCAAAAGCGTTTGGCATTGTCACGCAGGTAGTAACCAAGGCGTAGGCCACCACGTTCACGGGTGGTGAGCAGCAGCCGGGCCAGCTTTTTTTCGTAGGATGGTGTCATCAGCCTGTCTGTCCGGATGAGATTTAATGTTCATTCTGATCGGACTCGTGTCCATGGTCAGCGGCGGCAGCCAGCGGGTCAACATCATTTCGGACAGGGAGATATCGGCCCCAAAAGACGGTGGGCCATGGAAAATGCAAAACAGGGAAAAACTGGAATCAAATGGTCGGGGCGGGGAGATTTGAACTCCCGACCTCTTGCACCCCAAGCAAGCGCGCTAGCCGGGCTACGCTACGCCCCGAACCATTGGAGCGTTGATAATATCAGGACCGGGCAGGTTTTCAATGGGAAATCTTCATTCATTTCGGTTTTCTAAAACCACGATGAATGGTGTCCAGCACCGAGAGTTAAAGCCTTGCCGGCGAGGCAAACACGATCCGATATGCAGATGGATGGCAACGAAACCGGTACCGGTGGCGGAATTGACTTCCGGAATCCTGCTTGCCACAGTGGGGCCGAAATCAACCCAATGAGCCACCCGCAGGAAAAACCGCAGGACCCGCCCGGCGACGAACCGGTGATGAACAGCACCGTGCGCGGGGACTTGCTGCGGGCCAATACCTCGGTGGCCATTGTGCTGATGGCGGTGCTGGCGCTGGCCTTGGTGGCCATCTTTGGCGGACTGCGAGCGGCCCGGAACCGCGAGCGGGCCGAGGCGGCCGAGGCCGACAGCCGGGAGCGTTTGCAAACCGCCTATACCGAGCAGGCCCGGGCCATTCGCGTTTCCGGGGAGGCCGGCAGCCGCGCGGCGGCGATTGCGGTGATCAGCAATGCCGTGGCCATCCATCCTTCCCCGGAATTGCGCACGGAGGCCATCGCCTGCCTGGCGCTGTCTGACCTGGTGCAGGAGGGGCCGCTGGTCCCCACGCCCAAAGATCTGCCGCGTGTGGAAATGGATTCCCGGCTACGCTACTTTGCCTACGGTACGTCTGCAGGCAATGTGCTGATACATAGTCTGGCGGATGGCAGCGAATCATTCCTGCTCACGGCGGCGGCGCTGGGTAGCCCGCCGCGCGGACCGGTGGGGGAACTCTCGTTCAGTCCGGACGGGCGCTTGCTGGCGGCGCGGTTCAGCAGCGGCGCGGCGGTGGTCTGGAATCTGGACTCCCGCCAGCCGGTTTTTGCCACCGGCCTGGCCGAAACCAACACCAAACCGTTGCTGCCATTGAACGGGCTGATGTTCTCGGCCGATTCGCGGCGGCTGATTTTCAGCGACCGGGAAACCCAGGGCCGAATTTCGGTGGTCGATCTGGCCACCGGGCAAACTGTTCCCAGCCCTGTCGCAGTGGGCGGCAAGGTGTTCCGCCTGCGCCCGGACCTGAAGCAGGTGGCGGTGGTGACCGATACTTCTGTGGATATTCTTGAGTACCCGGCTGGAACCACCAACCAGACGGTCCGGCATCCGGCGCATGTGGACATGATCGAATGGTCGCCCGACGGGAAGCGGCTGGCGGTGTCGTGTGACAATGGCGACGTTGATCTCTGGGACCCGGAGCATAATGTGGAACGCCTGTTTGCCGGACACAGCGAACGTTGCCTGCGCCTGAATTTCAGCCCGGACGGCACGCTGCTGTTTTCCAGCTCCCGGGATGGCACCACGCGGCTGTGGGATACGACCCTGTGCCGGCTGATCGCCGTAGGTGCGGGCATGGGGCACATCTTCTCGCCGGATGGACATCGGATCGGCTTCTGGCGGCCGTGGGATGGCTTTGGCGTCTGGCGTATTTCGCCCAGCACCCTGTACTCGATTCATGCCTGCGATAAAAACGAAGGGCCGCTGGTATCGATTGATCTCTCGGCGGATGGCCGCTGGTGCGTGGGCACGCAAAGCAAGGGCATCCGCCTCTGGGATCTCGCGGCGGCCGACCGGGAAACCTATGTGCCCGGCACCTTCACGGGCGCGCGGGTCGCGATGGACGGGCGGTCACTGTTCGTCTGCCGCGACAGCGGCCTGGAGGTTTGGCCGCTGGCCACCAATGCGGCCGGCGGACTGGAGCTGCCACCTGCCGCGCCCCGGATAATTTCGGTACCCGGTCAGGCGGGAGCGCATGCGGTGGCGTTGAGCGGAGACGGCCGCTGGGTGCTCGTGGACTTGCCAGACCAGAGGCTGGTGCGAATGGACCTGACGGGGGCGGCAAACCCAGTAGTGATCCAAGGACGATGGCGGGCGCCAAATTTATTGAAAGGTCCGGCCAGCCCGACCGGCACCGGCCGGTACGCCCTCAGTCCGGACGGCCAGTGGGTGGCCACGGGCTTTGGTTTTGCGGGCGACACGCCCAAGGTCTGGAACGCCAACAGTGGTGAACTGGCCATGGCATTGCCGGCGGACACCTCGGTGGTGGGTTTTAGCCCGGATGGCCGCTGGCTGGGACTCGCGGGCATGAATGTCAATTCCATCTGGTCCACCGGCGGTTGGAAACTGCAGAAGTTGATTTCCCGGGATGATGCCTCGCTGGTGCATGGGGCTTTGGCCTTTGTCGGCGGCGGCCTGATCGCCGCCTCCCGCACGCGCCAGACGGTGCAGTTGTATGACTGGCAGGCCGGTGAAAAGATTTGTGATCTGGTCGCTCCGCTGGCGCAAAGCGTGAACAGTCTGCGCGTATCCGCCGACGGCTCAACCGTGGTGATGGCCACGGCGAGCGACATGGTGGAAGTCTGGCGGCTGGGCGAATTGCGGCAGGCGCTGGCCGCCATGAAGCTGGATTGGGGGATGCCACTGCCCGCCGCCGGCACCGTCCCGCCCGCCGGCCGTTACGGCGCCGGGAGCTGGCAGGTCGCGGTTATCATCAGTCTGGGCGGCTTCACGCTGATTACGGTGCTGGCGTTGCTGACCCTGCGGCGGCATCGCCGGGCGATTGAACGGTTCGTAATCGCCGAGGCCAAGGCGGCCCGGCGCAACCGTGAACTGGACCGGGCGAAGGTGGAATTGATGCACAGCCACAAGATGCAGGCGCTGGGCACGCTGGCCACGGGCATCGCGCACGATTTCAACAACCTGTTGTCGGTGGTCCGCATGTCCAACAAACTCATTGGCCGTCAGGCTCCGGGCGATCCGGAAATCCAGGAGAATGTGGCGGATATCGAACAGGCGGTATTGCAGGGCAAAAATGTGGTCCGCGCCGTGCTCGGCTATGGCCGGACCGGTCAGGAATCGGATGCGCCGGCCGAGGCCGGCCGGGTGGTGGAGGAAACCGTGGCCCTGTTGAGCCGGGAATTTTTGAGTGGCATCACCCTCAGCTCGGAACTGGAACCGAATGCGCCCAAAGTGGCT
Organism: uncultured Verrucomicrobia subdivision 3 bacterium; assembly: GCA_903820285.1. Lineage (GTDB taxonomy): Bacteria > Verrucomicrobiota > Verrucomicrobiia > Limisphaerales > UBA11358 > UBA11358. Next base: position 34,041 of record CAIJGS010000317.1, read on the forward strand.
TTGGGACGCGGGCTGCTGGAACAGATTCTGCTGAATCTGGTGGTGAACGCCTCGGAAGCCCTGCGCGGCGAGGGCCGCTTGAAAATCGTGCTCCGCTCGCTGCCGGCGGAAGCATTTCGCGCCCTCGTACTGCGCCCCCGGGCGGCGGAACATTATCTGGAACTGGTGGTGACGGATTCCGGCCCTGGCATCAGCCCGGAGATTCGCGACCGGATTTTTGAACCCTTTTTCACGACCAAGCGCGGCGGGACGAAGCCCGGGACGGGCCTGGGGCTGTCGCTCGTTTACTCCATCGCCCAGTCGGCGGGGCTCGGCTTGGGTGTCGAAAGCGAACTAGGCCGGGGTACCGTTTTCACGGTGCTCCTGCCGGTGGCGACAGACCCTGTGCGCGAATCGCACAGTGGCGGGACGGCGAATCCGGTCTAAGCTGGACAAATAATGATTGAGACGGCGGCAACCATGGCATCCATACTGATCATTGAGGACGATCCGAAGCAGCTCAAGCTCTACGCGAAAGCCTTGCGCAGCTACCGGCTCACGTGCGTCACCACCGGCTCCGCCGCCCTGCTAACCCTGACCGCCACCAAACCGGATCTCATCATTCTCGACAACATCCTCGATGCCGGTGAACGCGGCGTGGAATTTCTGTCCCGGCTGAAGGACGCCGCCGCCCATGTGCCGGTGATCCTGATTTCCGGCACGTTAAAAATCCGTGAACAGCTCGCCGCCCTGCAAGGCCCGCGCGCCGCGCATTTCATCCTGGAGAAACCCGTGGACCTCGATGAGCTGGACCGGACGGTGGAAATCGCGCTGACGGAATGCGGGTTCGGCGAAATGGTCGCAGCTCTGCAATCGCTGGAACGCACGGAAAAAACCGGCGTCTCCGACCCGGACCGGCGTTTTACCGAACGCCTTGCCCGGCAATATGAAATGCTCAAGCGCTTACGGGGGGCCGATGGCCGACCGAATATTTCCGGCCTGGCGCGCGATTTCAATGTCGCCCGCAAAACCATCATCCGTGACCTGCAGGACATGATCCGCCGCGGCCAACTGCCGGAGGAGGCCTATCCGGAATGGAAGCTCGAACCGGCGGAAGAATAGCCGGCCGGCCGGACTACCGCCGCACCTGTGCGCGACATGCACACTGTTCAAACCGGGGTGCCGGTGTTAATAGAAAGGGGTGATCAAGCCGAAACATTTTTTATATCAGGCCGCGCTTTCCCTGGGCCTGTTAGCCGCCCATTTGTCCCCTTCTTCCGCCGCCACGTTTGAAGCGGGGCCGGGACAGACCTATACCAATCTCAGTTCCATTCCGTGGGCGGGTTTAAACCCGGGTGACACGGTGAACATCCATTACCAGCCCGGCGGATATCACGAAATCATCCTGCTCGCCAACAGTGGTGTTTCCAACGCACCCATCACCCTTAACGGCGTGCCCGATCCGGTCACGGGCGCGCTGCCCATGCTGGACGGCCACAACGCGGTGACCGCCACGAACACGGCGTGGAACAACCTCAACCTCAACACCGCCGGCGTCATCGTGGTGAGCCGCCCGGCAAACCAGCCCATCGGGTATATTCCCTCCTGGATTGTCATCCAGAATTTGCAGGTGCAAAATGCGACCCCAACGAATGCAGTCACCCTGGTCAACGGCACCGGGGCAAATTTCGCCAGCACGGCGGCGGCCATCTATGTGGAATATGCCCAGCATCTGATTATTCGCGGCTGTGAATTGAACAGCTCGGGCAACGGCTTCTTCTGTTCCTCGGTAAACGGCGACATCAACGAACTGTCCGCCGATGTGCTGGTGGAACATTGCCGGATTCATGACAACGGGTATCCGGGCAATTACAGCGGCGATAACATCAACACCGAGGCCAAGGGGTTGGTGCTACAGTACAACCTGATCGGCCCGTTGCGGGCCGACGCCGATGGCGACCAGATCAAGGACCGCTCTTCGGGAACCATCCTGCGCTACAATCAGGTGATCGAAAACACCGGCGGCCTGGCGTTCTGGTTTCTCCAGACCCAGGGTGGCATCGGCATCATCGACACCGACCCGGCCTACCGGACCAATTATGTGTATGGCAATGTGTTTGTGAACACGCCGGAAAGTTCCGCGTTGGAGATGTTCATTTACGATTCGCAGGGCATCCAGGGTCAACCCCGTAACGGCACGTTGTACTTCTACCACAACACCGTGGTGAATTACGCCGACCGTTCCAGCCGGTATTTCACGGATCTGTTCCAGTTGCCCACGCATGACGAGGTAACCACCTGGAATGTGCACGACACGCTCGATTGCCGGAACAATATTTTTGCCACCCTGCCCTTCACCACCGGCGGCACGCCTTCGCTGCTATCGCTGATGATCTCAGACGACAGCACCATCAATCTGGGCACCAACTGGATGAGCCCCGGCACCGGAATCATCGCGCTGCCGTATGGCTCCACCAATTTTTACGGCACACTCACGGGCACGAACCAGCTTATTTACGGGGACAAGAACGGTTTGAACAATCCGGGCTTCACCAGCCTGACCGCAACCAATTTCCATCTGCTCGCCTCCTCGTCAGCCATCGACCGTGCAGGACCATTGGCGGCAGGGGTACAGGCTTCGCCCAATAACCCGACTTTGGAATATATTTATCCCACCAACGGTCAAGTGCGGGCCGTGAATGGGCTGGGCTTGGACTTGGGCGCGTTTGAAGGAACCTCTACGAATTATACTGGAACGCTGTTCACTCTGACGGTCAGCAACGGCTACGGCAGCGGCAC
>CAIJGS010000318.1 GCA_903820285.1 uncultured Verrucomicrobia subdivision 3 bacterium
AATCCTTGTGCCCGCCCGCAAGACCGAAGCCCAATTGGACATCCTCGTCGAGCCCATGGGCCGCATCAATTTCGGCCCGGAAATGGTGGATCATAAGGGCATTATCGCCCCCGTCAAACTCGGCGGGAAAACCCTCGAAGGTTGGGAGATTTACCGTCTGCCGCTGGATTATGAATACATCGCCGCCCTGAAATTCACCCCCGGCAAAGATAACGGTCCCGCCTTCTGGCGCGGCATCGTGAATCTCGAGAAGCCGGGCGACACCTTCCTGGACATGCACGGCTTCGGCAAAGGAGACCTCTGGGTGAACCGCCATTGCCTCGGACGCTATTGGAATATTGGCCCCACCCAGACCGCCTACGTGCCCGGCTGCTGGCTGCATCCCGGGGAGAACGAAGTGATCGTCCTCGACCTCGTCGGACCCGAACATCCCGCCGTGGCCGGTCTGGCCAAGCCCGTGCTGGATGAGCTGCATCCCGAGAAGGATTTTGCCAAGACCCGCCGTCCGGCCGTGAAGGTGAATCTCGATGCCACCACCGTGGCCAACAGCGGATCGTTCGCCCCCGGAACGGACACCCAGGAAATCAAGTTCACCAAGCCCGCTACGGGGAATTTCTTCTGCCTCGAAAGCCTGAACGCCCATGATGGCAAACCTTACGCCGCTGTCGCCGAGTTGGACCTGCTTGACGCCGACGGTAAAACCATCAGCCATGACGGCTGGACCATCGCTTTCGTGGACAGCGAGGAACGCGACAAAGAAGACGGCACCGCTGAGAACGCCATTGATGGACAGACCGCCAATATGTGGCACACGCAATGGTCCGGCGGATCGCCGAACCATCCGCATGAGCTGATCCTGAACCTGGGCCAGAGCCAGACCATCTCCGGCTTCCGTTATGTGCCGCGCCAGAGCGAGGGCGGGGGACGCATCAAGGATTACCGGGTGTATGTGGGTGATAACCTAGTCACCCCGCTGGGAAACTGAGTCAAACGTAGGAGCCGACGTGAGGAGGCTCTGACTTAAATATTGCCGCCAGCGATTCAGTTGGAGCCTCCTTACGTCGGCTGCTACCGGTAATAATTAAAAAACCTCCCGGCATCATCGGATGCCGGGAGGTTTGCTTTTAATTGATGTGCCTTACTTCAACTTCAGCGCCCATTCAATGCCGCCCAGCACATGCTGCTGATAGGCTTTGCTGATTTCGGGCGAATTCTTGCGATCCTTCATATCCGGGTTGCCGTCCCAGACGTCTTCGCGATGACCGAGCGAGGTGTAGAACACGCGGCCAGTGCCGTAATCCTTCCACCAGGAAACCGCGAAATGACCGGCGGAACCGTCTTCCGGATGCTTGTCGAGAATCAGCAGATCTTTCACCTTCGTGGGATCATAATTCTTGAACTGATAGATTTCCTCCTGCGAGATGTCCCACGTCTTGCCGAGGTGAGCGGTGGCCGGATTGGAAAAGTCCTGGTTCAGACATTCCACGCCAACCTGTTTGCCATGCTTCTTGAATTCACCGCCCAGCATGTCGATGTAGCCCGGCCAGCCATGGAAGGTGTCGCTCGCGGCGTGCAGGCCGATGAACGCATGGCCCGCCTTGATCCAGTCGAGAAATCCCTGCGGATCGGGAATCGGCAGGTCACCCGTGGTGCTCGCAAAAACCACGCCGTCATAATTTTTCAACGACTCCGGCGAAAGCTTTTGCAGGGCGTCCTTCAGTTTGCCTTCCCACGCGGCCTCGGCGGCCTTGAACTCAGCCTTCTGGTCGTCGGTGGCGTCTTTTTTCAAACCGCCCGGTTTGCCGACCGGCTGGTGGACATAATCCACGGTGAATTCGCCGCTGTCCTTGCCAAGCTGGGCGAGGATCCGTTCAGCGGTTTCGATGGAGCTGTGGCGGAAACCGGTGGTGGTGGTGACCACCAGCAGCTTTTTCGGTTCCGCGTGGAGCGTGGTGGCCAGCGTGGCCACCGCGAGCAGAGCGAGCAGTGATTTCATATTTGATTCAAATCAAGGATTGGCAAGGGGTGAAACTCGCGGTTCAGGGATCGGTCACGACCGGCACCGAACGCACCCAGATATTCCGGAAGGAGACCGAGTTGTTGTGGTATTGCAGGGCCAGCGGCCCGGTGGGGCCATGCGCATGGTAGGTGCCCAGCGAACGCCAGTTGGTCTCGCCGCGAACAGCCTGGTGATTCTGCACCACCACCCCGTTGAGCAGCACGGTGACATAGGCGGGCGAAAGCAGGGAGCCGTCCTTGTTGAAATGCGGCACATTGAAGACGATGTCATAGGTCTGCCATTCGCCGGGCGGGCGGCAGGCATTGGCCAGGGCCGGATGCTGGCCATAAACCCCGCCGGTCGCGCCGTCCGCATACGTCTTGCTCTGGTAGCAATCGAGCACCTGGATTTCATAACGGCCCATCAGGAACACGCCGCTGTTGCCGCGGCCCTGGCCTTCGCCCCTGGGCGGCGTCGGTTCGCGGAATTCAAGGTGCAACTGGAGGTCGCTGAATTCATTGGTAGTAATGATGTCACCTTTGGCCGAGGTGGCCACGCCATTCGCCACACTCCAGGGCGCGGGACCGCCGGACTTTTTATCGCGCCATTGGGAGAGATCCTTGCCGCCGAACAAAACAATCGCGTCGGCGGGCGGCGTGGCGGTTTCGCTGAACGTGCCAGGCGTAACCACCGGCGGCTGCGGGCGTTCCGGGTCGTGGACGTGCCACGGCAGACCCGGTTCAATGGGCGTATCCTTGAAGCCGGCCACGCCGTTCGTGACGACTTCCTCGAAGGCGACACATTTCAGACTGACGGCGGCGATGGCGATGAGGGTAAGAATGGGCTGTTTCATTTTATATTTCAGGCTTTGATCAATTTGGTCCACTTCGCATTGGACGCTGCGGACTTCACGGCGGTTTCGAGAAAAGCCATGCCGATAACCCCGTCCTCGACGGTCGGGTAGTCACCGCTGGCCGGTTTGCCCTCGCTGCTGGCGCGGATGGCCGCAACGGCTTCGAGGTAAATATTGGCGAACGCTTCAATGAACGCCTCCGGATGGCCGAAGGGCAGCCGGGTGAATTTTTTGGCCACATCACTCACGTAGCCATTTCCCCGACGCAGGATGCGCGCGGGTTCGCCCTTGGGCACAAACTTCAGTTCATTCGGATGCTCCTGCTGCCACGCCAGCGCCCCGAGGGTGCCATAAACGCGGATATTCAGATTGTTTTCCTCGCCGCAGGAGATTTGCGAGCAGTGCAGCACGCCCTTCGCACCGCCTTTGTAACGGATCAGCAGGTTGGCGTCGTCTTCCAGTTTGCGGCCGGGAATAAAGCTGGTGAACTCCGCGCACAGCGAATCAATCTCCAGCCCGGTGATGTAGCGCCCCAGGTTTTCGGCGTGTGTGCCGATATCGCCCACGCAGCAGCTCGCGCCGGCCTTCTTGGGATCGCTCCGCCAGGCGGCCTGCTTCTGGCCTTCGGCCTCGATGCGATCCAGCAGCCAGCCCTGGGGATATTCCGCCACAATCTTGAGGATCTTGCCGAGCTTGCCGCTGCGCACCAATTCGCGCGCCTCTTTCACCATCGGATAGCCGGTGTAATTATGGGTCAGGGCGAAAACCTTGCCCGTTTTGCGCACGGTCTGGGCCAGCGCCTTCGCTTCCTTGAGCGTCAGGGTCATCGGCTTGTCGCACACCACGTGAAAGCCGGCCTTCAAGAAGGTGGTCGCCACCGGCGCATGCAGGAAATTGGGGGTTACGATGGTCACGAAATCAATGCGTTCCTCCGGCGGCAGGGCGGCTTCGCCTTTGGCCATGGCCTCATAGGTGGGGTAAACACGTTGGGGATTCAGGAACAACTGTTCCCCGGTGATTTGCGAGTTCTTGGGGTCGGCGGAGAAGGCTCCGGCGACCAGTTCAAGCTGACCGTCGAGATTCGCGGCCAGGCGATGGACGGCGCCGATGAAGGCGTTCTGCCCGCCGCCGACCATTCCGTAACGAAGTTTCCGTTTGGCTGGCATAAGTATTTTGGCTGATTTGATAAAAGTGAACGGGACGGGGAAATTTATGCCAACCACCGAACGGGAACAAGTCTTATGAATGAGCGTATGAATGAGCGACTTGGAAGCTGGGAAACGTCGGCCCAACCCGCCGGTAGTATTTGCACATCAAGCCGCCACGACTTCTATGCGGGAAGTGAAACCGAGCTGATGAAGGAGTGTTTCACAATCTTCCCAAGTCAGACCAAACGTGCGTACATCAGCCACGCCAAGGCGGGCGATCACTGCGGACACGGTTTGCGCGTCACGTTCGCCGAGTTCGCCATCCATCAAGGCGCATTCCGCCCAGTCTACCAACTGCGCAAGCGACAGTTCGTGGTGCAAGTACGCGGCGATCTGGTCGGCGACGGTCTGTTTCGTGATCGTCATGGTTGAATTCTATACCTTTTTATGGCCTTTATCCACTGGGAATTTTCATGGACTTCCATGAGTTTTCCGCGGTCATCGTATATTTCCTGCCAGAAGCGCAGGGTCTTTTCATTCGCATCCACTTCCTTCAAATACCTCGCCAGCCAGCCAAGGCGCCCAGCCACATCCATACGATAACGTCGTCCACCACCGGGCAATTACTCCCAGTGACCGAACTTCCTTTCATTTTGGCTGCGGTTACTCATGAGTAGGCCTGCCTTTCTGCCTGTGAACGGGTCTCGTTCCCCCTCCGCACCTCTCCGCGTCCCCGCATTTCCGCGTTCAGTCCCCGCCGCCCTACGCCTTCGCCGCCTGCAAATCCGCCTGAATCTTCACCAAGCCCTTCAGCAGCGCGTCCCAATCCGCCTCCGTCGTCTCCCAGCCGGCGCTGAAGCGCACCGACCGCACCGCTTGCGCGCCCTTAAAGCCCATCGCCGAGAGCACGTGCGACGGCTCTTCCTTGCCCGTCGTGCAGGCGGAGCCAGTGGATACCGCAAACCCCGCCTTGTCCAGGCGGATCACCCATTGCAGCTTGCGGTCGCCATCCGGCATCAGCGCGGAGATCGTGTTCCACAGACGCGGCTGCGTCGCCCCCACAATGCTCGTGCCCGGCAGCGCACGCAGCAGTTCGCGTTCAAAATTATCCCGCCAGACGCCACGCAAGGCGTGTTCGCCCCGGGCAATCTGTTTTTCGCGCACTTCCAGCGCCGCGCTGAAGGCCGCAATGATCGCGGTGTTCTCCGTGCCGGCGCGGCGGCCGCCTTCCTGCTTGCCACCGTGGAGCAGGGGAGTGAGCGTGCTGCGGTTGGGAATCTTCAGAAAACCCACGCCGCGCGGCCCGCCAAACTTGTGCCCCGCGCCACTCACGTAATCACATTCGCCCAAACCCTTCAACGGCATCTTGCCGATGTACTGCACCGCGTCCGTGAAGAACGGAATCTTGTATTGATGACAGATCGCGCAGGCTTCGCGCCAGGGCTGGATCACACCCGTCTCGTTGTTCGCGGCCATCACGGCCACCAGACCGGGGCGGGAATCGGCCAGCTCGGTGGTCAGCCAGTCCAGGTCGATCACGCCGTCGCGGGTCACGGGAATCAGGCGCGCGCGTTTGCCAAAGTAATGCTGCGAGGAATCGAACACGCACGGATGTTCAATCGCCGAAACCCACACCTCACCCGTCGGCCCGAGCTTCTTGGCGAAATGGTGCATCACCATGTTGTTCGCCTCCGTCGCGCCGCTCGTCCAGATAATGTCGAGCGGATGGCAGCCCAGGTGCTCCGCCAGCTTCTCGCGGGCCTCGGCCAGCACGTTCGCGGCCTTGGACCCGTACTGGTGCATGGAGGACGGATTGCCACCGATTGTCTCGGTGACATGCAACCACGCTTCGCGGGCCTCGCGCATGACCGGCGCGGTGGCGTTGTAATCGAAGTAAATCATCGGTCTGACAGGATACTTTTGGCGGCCGCGCTGGCGAGTTTTTTATGAGCTGCCGTAAAGGCCAGTTCCGTCAGCTCCGCCGGGGTTTTCCAGACGCCGTCCACCTTGGCGGGCGCGCGTTTCAGCGTAACCGTATAGGCCGTCAACGTAATGCGATACCGCGTAATGGCGTGTTTCACCGTGCGCAAGGGTGCAAGCTGTTCCGGTTCAACGCCCAATAACTCGCGCGCCGCGTTAACCGATTCCGCCTCGTCGCCCGTCGTTTCCACGTTCGGAAACTCCCAGAGCTGCGCATTCACCACCCCCGCCGGCCGCTGGCGGACCAGCAGTTTCCCCTGACGCCGCACCACAAACGCCGTGAAAAAACGGGCCGTGACCGCGACGCGCTTGCCCAAATTCGGCAATTCCTCCACGCGCTGCTCTCGGCAGGCCACACATTGTTTTCGCACGGGGCAGACAAGACATTGTGCGTTGCGCGGGGAGCAAATGAGTGCGCCCAGTTCCATGAGCGACTGGTTGAGGTGGGAACAATTTTCAGCCCCCGGCAAACCCTGCGCCGCCTGCACCAACTGCCCGGCCAACTCCCAAAGCTGCGCATTCGTGGCCTTGTCCTTCGGATTCCCCGCAATGCCAAAAAGCCGCGTGAGCACGCGAATAACATTCCCATCCAAAATCGGTACCGGCTGGTTAAAGGCGATACTGCCGACCGCCCCGGCGGTGTAGGGTCCGATCCCCGGCAGCGCCAGAATGTCCTCATACCGCGACGGAAACACCCCGCCATGCTGCGCCACGATCACCTGCGCCGCCTGCTGCAGATTGCGCACCCGCGTGTAATAACCCAACCCCTCCCACAACTTGTGAATCTTCTCCGGCGGCGCCGCCGCGAGGGCGGTAATATCCGGCAACTCCCGCAGCCAGCGATTCCAATACGGAATCACCGTCTTCACCTGCGTCTGTTGCAACATGATCTCCGAAACCCAGATGGCATACGGATCCCGCGTCCGCCGCCACGGCAGATCCCGGGCATGCGCCGCGAACCAGCCAAGCAAGGCCGGGGGCAGGGATTTTACTTTATGTTTGTCCAAGCCGGTGAATTTGCGGGGCGGGCGTCGTTTGGTCAAGGGGGAAGCCTTTTAACCGCAGATGGACGCGAATAACGCAGATAGGGAAGGTATGAACATGGAGTCGCCGCGGAGGTGGAGGTGCGCGGAGAGCAGGGGAAACAGTATGAAGTTGAAAAAATTGCACAAAACGATTGACCGATTTAAGCCAATTAAAACCCTATTGACCGTTGATGCTGGCAGATGGACAATCCCCAAATGACTAGCAACGATTATGTGATTATGGCTTGTGGGGCAACAATGCTGATTGCATTGTCTCTTGGAATCTACAACCGCGTTCAAACTCGTAAAGGAATCGGTATACGGTTTTTGCAATTCCTTGTATTGGGAATGGGAATCCCTGCCTTCCTGATTTTAGCCCTTACAGATAAAATTGATACGAAAACAATCGCCTCTGTAATTATTGGCGTTCTAGCAGGGTTTGGAATTACAAAATCCGGGAATGACGAAAAATAAAACCTATAGGCAAGAAGTCAACTTGCGGAACCCATATAAAGACAATGAATTTTTTAATATTAAAAAACACAAATAAAATCAAAAAACTAAAATTATTAATGGTTTACAGCTAATTTACCCACCAGCATCAGCCGACCAATTATTATGACATTAGTACAAAAGCAATTTTATGTTTGCTGGCGTTTTTTTTGCAGGTTTATCCACAAATCGAAAAAGTACCATACCCACATTCAAACTATTGCGGCAGTAATTCAGGCAGCCCTTGCCTTCATCATGGTTTTCACTCTGGCGGAAGGATGCAAGGCATTAAAAATCTCACAAAATCAATTTGAATCAACCGTTGAACCATACATTGACATTACCTTCAACCCTCTGGTTTTGACTAACACGATAACTGGTAAATTAGGCAGCAATAATTATTTTATTTTTGACACATTACTTTCCAATGTAACTACAAATCAAAATCTTGAAATGGCAAGCAGAACCGTTGCTGTTTTCAAAAACGAAGGGGCTGTAGATATTGCCAATGTCGAAAAAGTTTTCAGCATAAAAATTAAATTTGACAATTATAACGCAATCGAAAACCAATTCATTGATAATAATAGATTTTTAATTGCCCAATGTTTGAATGTAAATCACAAGGCAGAGTATAATTTTCTGGATGACCCGACCCTGATGCGAATGCTACATGAAAATAGAGATGACAGAGCAAATGAAATAATGGTTTACGTAATACGGTATTCTCGCAAACTGGACATGAAGCCAAAATATCAATTTATAATGTTCACAGTAATGGGCACAAATCCAATGGGCGAACATCCTTTTATTATGCCATTGTCGGCAGGTGGATTTATTACTTATGGCGGGTCTGAAATCGAAATGTGGCAGCTACGAGAAAACAAAGCGGCAGAATTTCTTGGTAAATATGGCTACAAGGTTTCTGAATAAAAACAATCACCGGTAAAGGGGGTAGTCCAACGGATTGTGCTATTTCGCACTCATCGGTGGCCATTCATCACCACGCCGCACTTTCCACGAAACCGTGCCCTTATTGTTTGAGGTGCGGCTCGCGCCATTCCGAAAAGGGATCCAACTTAATGTGCTATTTCTCCCCGGTCGCCGGCTATGTGGCATATTCGATCACAAGGAGATTGGCAGATTGGAGGTTCAAGGGTTCAAAAGCGCCAGATTACTGGGCGCATTCCAGGACGCTTCGCGTTGATGGCAGCCGTCGAATTGTGTGCCAGCGTTTTGGACTGCGGTGGCAGAGCGGGAGCGGGGGCACTGCTTTCGGGCGGGCGGGGCGCATGGTAACATTCCACCCGGGTCGCGCGGGCGAAAGCGGCGTGGCGCGGCGCAGGTGGCCGTCTGCAAAGACCCGCCGCAGTCCATGACACGTCAGGTTGGCCAATGTTTCACAAACTGCGTGCCTTCGTCCGGGAGTGCGGGCGGCTCGCCTCCACTTTCCCGCTGGCCGCCAAATTGTGGCCATGTTAATGAAATTGCCATGGTACTGCCCCGCTTTCCACAATTTCGTGCCCCTTCATGAAATTCGTCCCTGGGCGGAGAAGCACCTCCGGTATCAAGCTCAAGGGTGGCGGCGGTTGTTGGGAGGGCTGATGGCAGGATGGCGTTTTCAAGTGGTTTGATTTGGTTTGATTTGGTTTGATTTACCCGGATTTCAGGGTTTTTCGTAGAAGCCGGCGAGGGCGGGGAAGTTCTTGGGGTGGCGGTTGGTGGCCAGCGGGGGGAGGATGGCGGGCTGGAGTTCGATCTGGTTGAGCCAACGGTTCATTTGGGTGTTTTGTTTGCGGGTGAGCGGGGCGGGTTCGGCGGTCGGGGCGGTCGGGGCGGTCGGGGCGGGCGCGGGTGTTGACGTTTTGGCCGGGGCGGGTTGGCTCGCGGTTTGATTTTTGGTGAGGCGTTCTTTTTGGGCCAGGAGGGCGCGGCGCTGGACTTGGAGCGCCATACGGTGGAGGCGGAGCAGGAGGTTTATCTGGGCGAGGCCGTCGGGGGGGGTGGGACCGTCGAGGGGCATTTTGTTCAGGAGGACGGCGTAGCGGGCGATGATGGCGTGGGAGAGGCTGCCGGCCAGTTCGCCGTCGGCACCGGGGAGTTCGGCGGCGTGGGCGGCGAATTCGCGGGCGTCTTCGAGGAGTTCCTGGGTGGTGAGCCAGTCGAGGAAGCCGCCGTTGTTCCATTCGGACAGGTTTTGGGGGCTGATGGGGACGCCGGCGAAGTGTTCGCCGAGGAGGGCCTGGACTTCGGGCAGGGCGTTGAGCCACTTAACGAGTTCCACGCCGGGTTCGCCGTGGTAGAGGCGTTGGTTTAGTTGGTCGCGGAGGGGGCGCGGGAGGCGGGCGATTTTGCCGGTGCGTTTCATCATTTTAACGTTCATACATGAGGTCAGGGTATTCGGGAAAGCTGGACACTGGCTGTCCAAGTGGAAGAAATTGCGGGACAATGGGATCGGCGGAACGATGCGAAGGGCGGGATTTGCGCGGGCGCGGCGAGCTGCCGGAAC
>CAIJGS010000319.1 GCA_903820285.1 uncultured Verrucomicrobia subdivision 3 bacterium
ACGGTCTCCAACATTGCCAAGCTGATGCACAAGGATGAGTTGCGCCTGGCCTTGCAGACGGCACCCGATGCCGAGGCCCTGCTCCAGATCATCCGGAACCAACCCAATCCCTGACCAAAGCTTATGCCTACCGCAACCAACCCGGCCCAAGGGCAGCGCACGGCGGATCTTGTGCGCGACGCCGCCGGCCTCGACACCGCCGGGGTTTTGCAACGGCTCAACACCACCCCCACCGGTCTGACGGAAGAGGAGGCGACCGAACGGTTGGAGATTTTTGGCGCGAACGAGGTGGGCCAGGAGAAGAAGCATGACTGGTTCAACCGGCTTTGGCTGGCGGTCCGCAATCCCCTGGTGGTGCTGCTGACCGTGCTCGCCATTGTCACGTTCGCCACCGCCGAAAGCGGCAGCGATACGGTCGGCGGCTGGGTGATGGTCGCCATGGTGGTGCTCGGCGTTTCGCTGCGGTTCATTCAGGAAACCAAGGCCGATAACGCGGCCGCCAAGCTCAAGGCGATGATCAAGGTCACGGCCACGGTGGTGCGCGGCGGCCAGGCCCGGGAAATTCCGCTCAAAGAGCTGGTGCCCGGCGATGTGGTGAAACTTTCCGCCGGCGACATGATTCCCGGCGACGTGCGGCTGATCGCCTCCAAGGATCTCTTCATCATTCAGGCCACGCTCACCGGCGAATCGCTCCCGGTTGAAAAAAGTGATACGCCCGATACGCGCGCGAACATCCAGTCCATCGAGCACACCAACCTGTGTTTTCTCGGCACGAGCGTGGAAAGCGGTTCCGCCACGGGGGTGATTCTGGCCACCGGCGCCCAGACGTATTTTGGCAAGATGGCCACCAGCCTTTCGGGCCAGCTGGTGGAGACGGCGTTTGACAAGGGCGTCAAGCACTTCACCTGGATGATGATCAAGTTCATGATGGTCATGACCCCGGCGGTGTTCCTCGTCAACGGCCTCACGAAGCACGACTGGAAGCAGGCATTCTTCTTCGCGCTCGCCGTCGCCGTCGGTCTGACCCCGGAAATGCTGCCGATGATCGTGTCCGTGTGTCTGTCACGCGGCGCCATGGCGATGTCGAAGAAAAAAGTCATCGTCAAGCGGCTAAACTCCATTCAAAACTTCGGCGCCATGGACGTGCTCTGCACGGACAAAACCGGCACGCTGACGATTGATCACGTCATCCTGGAAATCCATTGCGATGTCTTCAAGAACGAGAGCGATGAAGTGCTGCGGGACGCCTACCTGATCAGCCATTTCCAGACGGGCCTCAAAAATGTGCTCGACCGCGCGGTGTTGAAATACTCGGAGCTGCACAAGGAATTGTCCGTGGACAAGTTCACCAAGGTGGACGAAATCCCGTTCGACTTCTCCCGCCGCATGATGTCCGTGGTGGTCGAGGGACCGGATGGGCAGCGCCAGTTGCTCACCAAAGGCGCGCCGGAGTCGGTCTTTAAACGCTGCACGCATTTTGAAAGCGACGGGGAAATCTTTGAGATGGAGCCGATTCTCGTTGGCAATCTGATCGAACAGGTCAATTCGCTGAGCGAAGATGGTTTCCGCGTACTGGCCATTGCGAACAAGAAGGTCGTGGCCCAGACCGCCTATTCCAAGGCCGACGAAGATCAGCTCGTGCTGACCGGCTACCTCGCGTTTCTCGATCCGCCCAAGGACACCTCCGCCAAGGCCATCACCGCTCTGCGGCAGCATGGCGTGACCGTCAAGGTGCTCACCGGCGACAACGATCTGGTCACCCGCAAGGTCTGCACCGAGGTCGGGATCAACGCCGAAAAGATCATCCTCGGCAATGATGTGGAAAAGATGTCCGACGAACAGCTCGCCGACGTCATTGACCGCGTGGATGTCTACGCCCGGCTGTCCCCCGCGCACAAGAAGCGCGTGGTACAGGCGCTGCAAAAGAAGGGTCACGTGGTTGGTTTCATGGGAGATGGCATCAACGACGCCCCGGCACTGCGCGCGGCGGACGTGGGCATTTCCGTGGACAACGCGGTGGACATCGCCAAGGAATCCGCCGACGTCATCCTCCTGGAAAAAGATTTGATGGTGCTGGAGGAAGGGGTTATCGAAGGCCGCAAGGTGTTCGTAAACATCCTCAAATATGTCCGCATGGGGGCCAGTTCCAACTTCGGCAACATGTTCAGCATGCTGGGCGCGGCGTACCTCTTCAAGTTCCAGCCGATCCTGCCCCTGCAAATTCTGACGAACAATCTGCTGTATGATTTCTCGCAGGTGCCGATTCCCACGGACAATGTCGGCGCCAACCAGATTGCCAAGCCGCGGCCGTGGCAGATGGGCGAAATCGCCAAGTTCATGGTGCTGCTGGGACCGATCAGTTCCATCTTCGATTACACCACCTTTGCGATGATGTGGTTTGTGTTCAAGTGCACGGACCTCATGGCCCAGGCGCAGGCCAAGGTGCCGGGCATGGTGGAACAGTTCAAGGGCGAGGCGCTGGATCACACCCACGCCGCCCAAATGTTTCACACCGGCTGGTTTGTGGAGTCCATCATGACACAGACTCTGATCATTCACGTGATCCGCACCAACCAGATTCCGTTCATCCAGTCGCGCGCGAGCTGGCAGCTTTCCATGACCACCATCCTGATCATGCTGATTGGCGCGGTGCTGCCCTACTCGCCGCTGGCCGGTCCGCTGGGCTTTGTGCCGCTGCCCTGGCTGTACTGGGTGCTGCTGGCCGTCACGCTGGTCTGCTACGTGGCGCTCACGCAGGTCATCAAGAGCTGGATGGTGCGCAAGAACTGGATTTGATCCCCGATTCGCCGCCGGTTTTTCACCGGCGGCGAATTTATGTTGACGAAGATACCTAATGTAGCATATGTTACATTAATGACAAACGCGTCATCCATTTACCCGGGTCGTCGCCAGCGGGGTGCTTGGAAACCGGCTGCGCTGCTGCTGGCCGGCAACGGGCTGGCATTCCCGGCCGTTGCCCAATTGGACACCAACGCCACGGTCAGCGCCGCGACGTTGCAAACCTGGAACTGGCACGTCCAAAACACGGACATCGTCCAAGGCTACCCAGCCTTTGCCTCGGCTTATACCGGCCCGAACAGCCTGCCGGCTGGCGGGCAAACCCGCGAATCCGTCTCCCTTGATTTGATGGCCGGAGTCCGCCTGTGGCCCGGCGCCGAGGCGCATGTGGACGGGTTGATGTGGCAGGGTTTCGGCGTCAACAACACGCTGGGCGTGGATGGCTTTCCCAATGGCGAGGCCTTCCGCCTGGGCACGGCGGTTCCAAATGTAAACATTCCCCGTCTTTTCATTCGCCAGACCATCGGCTTGGGCGGCGAACAGGAGGACGTGGCGGATGACCAGTTCACGCTCGCCGGTAGGCAGGATGTATCGCGCCTGACTCTCACGCTCGGGCGTTTCAGTCCCAAGGACATTTTCGACAACAACGCCTATGCCAACGACCCGCGCACGCAGTTCATGAACTGGGCGCTGATGGCCAACGAGGCGTGGGATTATCCGGCCGACGCGTTGGGCTATATCAACGGGTTTGCCGCCGAATTCAACCAACGGCAGTGGACACTGCGGTACGGCATTTTTCAGATGCCGCGCGTCTCCAACGGCACTGCGCTGGACCAGCATTTTCTCGAGGCGTGGGGCATGGTCACGGAACTGGAACGTCGCTACACGATCGGCGAACATCCCGGCACGCTCCGCTTCCTTGCGTTTCTGAACCACGCCAACATGGGCAGCTATCAGGCCGCCGTGGATGAAGCGATTAGTTCGGGTCAACCGGCCGATCCCACGGCTTCGCGCGAATACCGCTACAAATATGGGTTCGGCCTGAACTGGGAACAGGAGTTAGTGAAAAATGTCGGTGTCTTCTCCCGGCTCGGCTGGAGTGATGGCCATACGGAAGGATGGGTGTTTGCGGATGTGGATCGCACCGCCACCGCCGGCCTGAGCGTCAAAGGCGAGGCTTGGCACCGTCCCGATGACACCGTCGCGATTGCCGGAGTACTCAACGGATTATCCCAAGTGCATCAGGACTTTTTCGCCTACGGCGGCACGGGCATTCTGGCCGGAGATGGCCGGCTGAATTACGGCTGGGAAAAAATCATCGAGACCTATTACGATTTCAAAGTCTGGAAGACGGTGCACACCTCGCTGGATTATCAGTTTATTGATAATCCGGCCTTCAATCGCGATCGCGGCCCGGTCTCCGTGCTCGGCGCACGGCTGCACTGGGAGTTTTGAGGGTCAGGCGGAGAACGATTTCCCGCAGCCGCAGCTTTCCTTGGCGTTGGGATTCTTGATCTTGAAGCCGCCGCCGGAGAGGGCGTCGCTGAAATCCACCTGCGTGCCGCGCAGAAAATCTGCGCTGATGGTATCCACCACCACGGTCACGCCGCCCTGTTCGCTGGCGAGATCGCCATCGCGCTTTTCATCCATGACCATGCCGTATTGCATGCCGGAGCAGCCGCCCTGCTCCACGTAGAAGCGGACGACCTTGCCCTGATTTTCCGGCAGCGCGAGCAACACCTTGTATTCGGCGGACGCCGCTTCCGTGAGGGTGACAACCGGTTCAGTGATCAAAGTTTCGGACATAAATTCAAGATTCAAGCTAGTGCCGGCCTGCGCCGGTGTCAAACCTGCCATTCAGTTTTTTGCGGGGGCCAGCCCGGCCAGCTTCTTTTCCAGCGCAGGTTTCAACTGCGGAAACAGGCGTTCCAGATGGCGGATCAGATTGGTCGCAGCCGTCAGATCGGTGGCCGGCAACAGTTGCAGGGCGCGCAGGCCGGCTTCCTTCTGCCAGAACGGGGCGGACGCTTCATCATAGAACACCGCCTCATAATGCTGCCGGGCCAACCGCAGCAGGGCGGCCTGATTGGTGCCGGTGGCCTGGGCGGCGAATTTTTCCAGGGCGATGCCCAGACCGACTTCCGCCTGATTGCGGGTCTCGGTCTCGGCCCCGTCCATGGTGATGGCCTGAAGATAGGCATTGGTGGTGGCGGCGAAATCACCGAGTTGTGCGGCGCAATTGCCAATTTCGCCCCAGGCGCGGGCACCCGGATCATTCGTGGGATAGAGATGGCAGACCTGGCTGAAAATATTCGTGGCCAGTTGGAAGTTGGCCATGGGGTTGTTGGTGTCGGCAGAGGGCGTCTGCATCAGGGCTGCGCCGTAGGCAAAGCGGGCCGGGATAGCGGTGTCCGGCGGGCAATTGGAGTCTGTGAGCAGCTGCACGAAATAGGTACAGGCATCGGAGAAACCGAGCCGGGCCATGGCGGCGCGACCGGCCATTAGCTGGGCCGGGTAATAGAGCCGGGAATTGCGCCAGGCGGCATTGGTGTTTTGGAAGATGTTTTCGTAATTGGTTTCCGCCGCCACGAAGTTATCCGACCCGGCGGCGCTGGCGGTGCGGAAAAAATAATCCGCCAGCCACCACTGGGCCTGCGGGGCCAGCTCGTTCGTCGAAAACTGCGAGACATAGCCGGTGAAAAGGGCGAGCGCATTGGTCTCGTTGCCGGCGAGGAAATTTGCCTGCGCCCGGGCATACTCCACCTTGAACCGGAGCGCGTTGGTGGGGTACTGCTTCAGCCAGTCATCATAGCTGGTCAGGGCTTGCTGCCAATTCTGTTCGCGCTCATAGGTGCGGGCGATGGCAAAGGCCACTTCCGCCAGCAACGCTGAGCCCGGAAACAGGGTCTGGCATTGCTGCAGGGTGGTACGGGCCTCTTCGGTCTGGCCAAAATCCGAAAATTCCTCGCCCGCCAGCAACAGGCTGTTATCCACCAGTTCGCTGGCCGGAAAAGTGGCAAGCAGCTTTTGCAGAGTGGCCTTGGCGTCATCCGCATCCCGCAACCGCAGATCGGTGCGCAGGATCTGGTAGATCGCCCGGTCGCCCAAGGACGCGGCGATGGCCGGATGGGTGGCGGCATCGGTCACAACGGCGCGGTAATTGCCCCGGGCGGAGAGAAAGCTGTCCCGGGCCGCGGCCGCATCGTTTTGCCGGGCCTGCGCCTCACCGGTCCGGTACCAGGCATCGCCGGTTTTAAACCGGGCGGCGGCCAGATCATCGGCGGAGCCATTCAACGTGAGCTGTTGTACCGCGAGCTGAAAATTTGTCAGGCTGGCGGGGATCTTGCCCTCGAGCCAATCGCACCAGCCGCGTCCCATAAATGCCTTGCCCGCCTGCGGACCGGTGGGGTTGATGAGGAGTTGATCAAACCGTGACCGGGCGGTGGCAATGTGATTGGAATCATGCGAGCCGGCGGCAAAATCCTTGAGATGCAATTCGCCGATGGCCAGCAAGGCCAGATCGGCGGTGGCACCGGTGGCGTGACTGTAGAACGTTTCCAGGGCGGCCTCGGCATCGGTGAAATTGGTCTGCGCCACGGCCAGAGCCTCAATCTTCAGCACGGCCTGATTCTGCGCCTCGGCGGGAACACCGTCGTTCAGGTTCGCATGCCAGGCGGTCGAGGCTTCGGGCAGACGACCCAGTTTTTCGAGGGCCTCGGCGACCACACTGCGGCTGGTGGCCACCCAGTCGGTCCGGCCAAGGCGGCTGGCCAGGGTGAATGCATTGGTGCCGGCGGTCAGGGCGCCGGTGAAATCATTGCCTCCGAGTTTGACCTGGCCCAGGAGCAGCATCCGTTTCCAATTTAGATCCGGAGTCAGGGTCCGGTTGTTCAACGAATCCAGCGTGGCGGCAGCCCCGGCGAAATTATTCTGACCCGCCTGCGCCTGCGCCAGCAGCAGCCAGCCGCGGATGACCAGTTCATCGGCCGGACTCTGGCTGGCGGCAGTTTGAAAAACGCCGCCGGGTGTTTGCAAAAGCGTGGCCGCCCGGGCCCAACGGTGATCCTGCACCAGCGCGGAAGCCGCCTCGATGGTGGCGCGCAGCCGGATGGTGGAGAGCGGATAATTTTGCGTCAGCGCCACGAAGGTTTCCGCCGCGCCGGCATAGTCGCCCGTGGCCGACTGGACTTCACCGATCCAATAATCAAACTGGTCGGCCAGTGCGCCGGCCAGAGGTTTCTGCGTAGCCAGCAGGGAGAGGGCGTCGGCAAACTTGCCCTGCTCGAATTGGGCCTGGGCCTGAAGCAGGACGGCATCTGCCAGGTGCGGAGAATCGGGATATTTATGGATGAAAGCCGCCAGTGAGGTTTCCGCCTGCGCCCAGTTCTGGTCGTGAAAAGCGCCGGCGGCCGCAGCATAGGCGCGGTCTTCGCGGGAGGCGGCGGCCACCGTGCCGGCGCCCAGCGCCAGCACAGCGAGAATCAAAAGCCACTGCCGAAGAAATGCCATGGGATGAATCTAAACGACGGCTTGCGCCGGTAAAAGCGGAAATCACGGCGGCGTCGCCAAGGACACCGCCGTGATTTCAAGTCCGGACCGGGCCTTTGGGCCTCAGTTCGTGATATATTCGCGCGGATCGGTCACGTGACCGGTCAGGGCGCTGGCCGCCACCGTGGCCGGCGAGGCGAGAAACACCTGCGATTCCTTGTCGCCCATGCGACCGGGGAAATTGCGGTTCGTCGCGCTGATGCACTTGATGCCGGATTTGTTGATGCGGCCGAAGGTGTCCACCGGACCGCCCAGGCACGCGGCGCAGCCGGCGTTTTCCGTCATCTGCACGCCCGCGTTCACGAGGATGTCCCAGATGGTGGTGTTGCCCCAGTAAGTGGTCTGCAAATCGCGGACAATGTCCGGGGTGGCGGGCACGCCGAAGGTATCAATGGCCACCTTCTTGCCGCGCAGCACGCGGGCGAATTCCACAAAGTCGCTGGTTTTGCCGCCGGTGCAGGAGCCGACATACGCGCGGTCCAGCTTCATGGCGGTCATGTCCTTGGCCTTCTTGCGCTGGCCCGGATCGGGATGGCACGCCACCGTGGGTTCGAGCTTGCTCAAATCCACCACGAGTTCGTACACGAACTTCTCGTCCTTATCACGGGCGACCGGTTCGTAGGTGGCCTTGGTGCCGTTCAGGCGCACGCGGGAATCCACATATTCGGCCGTGCGGGAATCGAATTCAAAGATGCCGTTCTTGCCGCCGGCTTCGATGGCCATGTTGGCGATGGTCATGCGGTCATCCATGGACAGGCTCGCGGCGCCTTCGCCGTCGAACTGCATGGCGCGGTAGGTCGCACCGTCGAAACCGATTTCACCGATGCAATGGAGGATGATGTCCTTGGCCATTACGCCGGGCTGGAGGCGGCCTTCGAGGCGGAAATGCATCGTTTCGGGAACCTTGATGAGCAGCTTGCCGGTGCCCATCACAAAGCCGGCGTCCGTGTTGCCGATGCCGGTGGCGAACTGGTTGAACGCGCCGGCCATGCAGGTGTGGGAATCGGTGCCGAACAGGACTTCGCCGGGACGCGTATGGCCCTTGGCGGGCAACGCCGCGTGGCAGACGCCCGCGTAACGGGAACCATACTGGCGCTTCATGTTGCCTTTCACGGCATCATAAACCCAGTGGCCGTTGGCGTCGTCAATGACGTCGTAGAAATACTGCAAATCCTGCTCGCGCGAGAAATCGCGCAGGATGTCCACGTTGCGGTTGGACTTCGAGTCGGCGGTGAAAATGTAATGGTCAGGAATGATGACAATCTTGTTCTTGTCCCAAACCTTGGCGGTCTTGCCGAACTCGCGCTTGAATACGCCGATGGTGCCGGGTCCGCAGACATCGTGCGTCATGAGCACGTCTGCATTCACCCAGATGTTGTCTCCGGCTTCCACCCGGGCTTTGCCGGCGGCACGGGCGAGCAATTTTTCTGTCAACGTCATAGAACCCACAGCATAGCCGATGCACGGGACGAGTTCAACTGTGCAAACGGAGGCACAGAGAGGCGAAAGAAATGGGGGGATACAACTACAGTCCTTGCGGACGGCCACCGGTACAAGAGGAAAACATCCAACATCCAACGCGTAACGCCCAACATCCACTCCCGGAACGCAGCTGGTTTGCCTTCAATTCCCCCGCAATGCCTGTTCAGCCAGCTTGGCCTGACCATAGTCATGGATGATCAGCACCAGGCCGACGGGGGCCATCTGGCCGTTTACCCTGTCCGACAAGGTGGCATAGGAATGGACTTTCGCCACCGTCTCCCCATATCGCCGGATTTCAACCCGTGGATGAGCCTTGATGATGGCACCAATCTCATTCGAACTTTTATGGGCAAACTCGAAAACCAGATTCGAGGAGGTGGCGAGGCGGACGGATTTCGGATTCACATCCTGCGCGGTCAAAATGAGGGTTCCGGCGGGGCTGACGGCGTCGGGTGTGGGTTGAGGTTGGGATGGCGATTCAGGTTTAGGATCCAGTCCATCGTTGTAGGTCACGGAGGTGCGCTCGTCACCCAACCCGGTCATGACAATACCAGCCTGGTTCAACAACGCCTGATTCAATTGGTGATGCAGTTCCGCGCGGGTTTCTTTGCGATCCGAGCGAAAGGTGATCGGGTGGCGGTCGGAAACATTCCCCGCCACGACCAGGTCGGTGGTGAAAATTTTACCGTAAAGGTCCAGGACCTGGGAAACCGGCGCATTCGTGAGGTTGATGATTTGTGCGGTGGTGGCACTGCCGTCGATCGGTGCGGAGACCGGCCGTACGATGCCCACGGCGGGCATCACTATGGGCACCGCTTCCGTCCCTCCTGTAGAGGGCGCCTCCGCCAGTTGCCGCCTCAGAACGGTCACCTCGCCGCGCAGGCGGAGCAATTCCAAATTGCTGGTGCTGGTA
>CAIJGS010000320.1 GCA_903820285.1 uncultured Verrucomicrobia subdivision 3 bacterium
ATTCCAAACCTCCGGTTTCACGCCCACACCCACGCCCTATCAAGGCACTTATGACGGCGCGGGTGGGTCGTTGATTGATCCCAATGGCACGCTGACCAGTTCCACGAACACCACCGGCCACCTCACCGGCACCCGCACTCTGGACACCACCCTGTACACCTTCCGGCTGGGGCCAAACGTGTATTGGGATTTGAACGATTCCTTGGGCCTATACGTCGGCGGCGGTCCGGCAGTGGGCTTTGCCATGAGCACACTGTCCTACAACGAGTCCATTTCGTATGGCGGTAGCACGGCCTTGAACAGCGGCCGCGTAGACTCCGCCTCCATCGTGTATGGCGGCTACGTGAATGCCACGCTCGTGTATCACGCACCCGAAAAAGCGGACCTATATATTGGCGTGCAATACATGCCCCTCAGCGATGTGACCGTGGAAGGCAACAACCGTCGCGCCAAGCTGGATTTGGGCGGCGAAATCTACATCTCCGCCGGCGTCAACTGGCCGTTTTGAGGATACTCAAGGCTCCGCCGGTGGCTTATTATGCCCGGCCAACCCCGGGAACGCCGGTGGAACAAGTTGCGAATTCCAATTATTGACTTCACCCTCCAGCTTGTTCAATTCGTTCGTTTGCACCCCGGCCAGATTGTTCGTTTCGCTTAGGTCGGCGGCGAGGTTGTAGAGTTCCGCCGGCTGGTTGCGAATGTGGATATATTTAAAATCCTCCACGCGCGCGGCAATCTGCCGTCCCCCATTCATACGCCAGAACAGCTCGTCATGCGGCGCATTGGTATTCACCCCGGTCAGATAGGGCAGCAGATTCACGCCGTCATGGATTTTATCCGTCGGCATCGGCACACCCGCCAGCGCCAGCGCGGTGGGAAAAACATCCAATGAACTCACCGGATAATCATACTCCCGCCCGGACGGCAACGTGCCCGGCCAGCTCATCACAAACGGCACGTGCATGCCGCCTTCATAAACCGTCCCCTTCCCCGCCCGTAGCGGCAGATTGATCGAACCGTTGCCGGTGGCTCCCAGCGGACCGCCGTTGTCACTGAAGAAAAACACCAGCGTCCGCTGATCCTGTCCGGACTCATGCAACGCCGCCAGCACCGTACCCACCGCATCATCCAGCAAACTGACCTGCGCCGCATATTTCCGGCGTTTGGGATCGGCAATGGATTTGAATTTTGCCAGCCGCTCCGGCGTGGGCTCCAGCGGCGTGTGCGGCGCATTAAACGCCAGGTAAAGAAACCACGGCTGATCCCGATGCCGGCGCACGAAGTCGGCACCCTCGTCACCAAAGGCCAGCGTCAGATGGTTGGTCACCGTCACCGGCACGCCATTACGTTCGATCGGCACATTATATTCGTGGGCGTCCGCATTGGTTTCCGCCTGCCAGTTGAGATAATGATGCCCCCCACCGATGAAGCCAAACGTCTCCATGAACCCGCGCGCCTGCGGCCGGAACTCCGGCGCGGCCCCCAGATGCCATTTCCCAATCCAGCCGTTCACATACCCGGCCTCGCGCAAATACTGCGGCAAAAGCGTTTCCGTCACCGGCAGCCCCTCGCGATGATCATTCGGATCGTAATAAGGATTCTGCTCATGGCCGAACCGTTGCTGATACCGCCCGGCCAGCATCCCCGCCCGGCTGGGACTGCAAAAGGGATGCGTGACATAACCGTTGTTAAAATGGATGCCCGCACCCGCCAGCCGGTCCAGATGCGGCGTGGGAATGTCCTTGCATCCTTGAAACCCAAGGTCGGCGTAGCCTTGGTCATCCGACAGTATGAGCAGGATGTTCGGCTTGGCGGCCGGCTCGGCCGGTAAGAGGTTCATCCCCTGACCGAGAATGACCAGACTCAGAGCGCAGGTTTTCAACATAACGGTATGGCCATGGTGGCTTAGGTTAAGACCAAAAATCAATACCATCAATGGGGGGGCAAGTCGCCCGCACACCTTGCCGTCTCATCCGCATCAAAAAAAAAGCCGGACCCTTTTCAGAGCCCGGCTTTTTGTTGAATCGAATGATCAGAGAATCTCGGGATGCACCATCTCGGGATTCACGCCCAAATCCTTGATGGCCTGGGCCACCACCTGAGGCTTGATCAGCTTCTTCTCCGCCAGCGCGTAAAGCGTGCCAATCACCGTGGATTCCACATCCACACCGAAGAACCGGCGCAACCGCGCCCGGGTATCGCTGCGGCCAAAGCCGTCCGTGCCGAGCGTGAACAGCCCGCCGGGAACCCACGGAGCAATCTGGTCGGGCACCGTGCGGACGTTATCGGAGACCGCCACAAAGGCGCCCTGCTCCTTCGCCAGCACCGTTTCCACGTACGACTTCTTCGCCGGTTCCGTGGGATGCAGCATGTTCCAGCGCTGGCAACGGATCGCGTCGCTGCGCAGCAACTTGTAGCTGGTCGCGCTCCACACATCCGCGCTCACGCCGTAACGTTCGGCCAGAATGGTCTGCGCCTTCAGCGCCGACTGCATGATCGAGCCGCTACCCAGAATGTGAGCTTTCACCAGCTTGCCTTCCGGCCCCGTGTTGAACTTGTACAGGCCCTTGAGAATGCCTTCCTCAGCTCCCGCCGGCATGGCCGGATGAACGTAATCTTCGTTGTAGAGCGAGAGATAATAATAAATATCCTCGTTCTCTACATACATGCGGCGCAAACCGTCCGTCACAATCACGGCCAGCTCGAAGCTGAACGCCGGATCGTATGGCAGGCAGGTCGGAATCGTGCTCGCATGGAGCAGACTGTGACCGTCCTGATGTTGCAATCCTTCGCCATTGAGCGTCGTACGTCCGGCCGTGGCGCCGAGCAAAAAGCCCTTGGCACGAATATCACCGGCGAGCCAGAACAGATCGCCCACGCGCTGCAAACCGAACATCGAATAATACGTGTAGAACGGAATCATCGGCACGCCGTTGGAGGCGTAGCTCGTGCCGGCCGCAATGAATGAGGACATCGCCCCCGCTTCACTGATGCCTTCTTCCAGAATCTGGCCGTCCTTCGCTTCGTGATAATACAGCAGCGACTTGTTATCCACCGGCTCATACAGCTGCCCCTTGGAGGAGTAAATGCCGATTTCCTTGAACAGACCGTCCATGCCAAACGTACGGGCCTCGTCGGGAATGATCGGAACAATGTGCCGGCCAATGTCCTTGTTGCGCAGCAGCTGGCTGAGCAGCAATACAAATGCCTTCGTCGTGGAAGCCGCGCCTTTGGAATCGCCATTCACCATGCCGGCAAAATCTGCAATGGTCGGCACCTTCAATGTCACCGGCGTCACGTTGCGCGACGGCACAAAGCCGCCCAGCGCCTTGCGCCGCGCCAGCAAATACTTCACTTCCGGACTGTCCGGCGGCGGCCGGAAAAACGGCATTTCGGCAATGACATCGTCGCTCACCGGAATGTCAAACCGCGCGCGGAACTCACGGAGTTCCTTTTCGTTCATCTTCTTCTGCTGATGTGAAATGTTTTTGCCTTCGCCCGCTTCACCGAGACCATAACCTTTGACCGTCTTGGCCAGAATCACCGTCGGCTGCCCCTTGTGCTCCGTCGCCGCCTTGTAGGCCGCATAGACCTTGCGGGCATCGTGACCGCCGCGCAGCAGCTTCGTGATTTCCTCGTCCGACAGATGGTTGACGAGTTCGAGCAGTTGCGGATATTTGCCAAAGAAATGTTTGCGCGTGTAGCTGCCGGGTTCCACGACATACTTTTGGTAGTCGCCGTCCACGCATTCTTCCATGCGCTTGAGCAACAGGCCGGATTTGTCGCGCTTGAGCAAATCATCCCAATGCCAGCCCCATACTACTTTGATGACATTCCAGCCCGCGCCGCGGAAGACGCCTTCCAATTCCTGAATAATCTTGCCATTGCCGCGCACCGGACCGTCGAGGCGCTGGAGATTGCAGTTCACCACCCAGACGAGATTGTCCAGGGTTTCGCGGGCCGCGAGGGTGATCGCGCCGAGCGATTCGGGTTCGTCAATTTCGCCGTCGCCGAGGAACGCCCATACTCGGGGTTCAGCCTTCCAGTCGACCAACTTGCGCGCCTGCAGGTAGCGGTTGAACCGCGCCTGATAGAGCGACATGATCGGACCCAGCCCCATGGAAACCGTCGGGAATTGCCAGAAATGCGGCATCAGATACGGATGCGGATACGAGGACAACCCGCCGCCTTCCGCCAGTTCCTGACGGAAATTCTGCAGGTCCTTCTCATTCAAACGGCCTTCCACATACGCCCGCGCATACATGCCGGGCGCCGCGTGACCCTGGAAATAAATCTGGTCGCCAGGGAAAGTATCCGTGTGGCCCCGGAAAAAATGGTTGAATGCCACCTCGTACAGCGTGGCCGACGAGGCAAACGAGGCGATATGGCCGCCCACATTCGTATTGGAGTTTGCCTTCACCACCATGGCCATGGCATTCCAGCGGATGATGCTCTTGATCCGCCGTTCAATCTCGCGGTCGCCCGGAAACGGTGCCTGATCCTCCGCCGAAATCGTATTCAGATAAGGCGTGGTGGGGCCGCCGGTCGGACGTGGCGCATTGCGCAACTGGCTCGCCAGCTGTTCCAACAGCTGGGCGGTGCGCTCAGGGCCCTGATTCTCCAGCGCCAGTTCAAACACTGACTGCATGGAATCCGACCACTTGTCGCCGTTGGTGCCGGTTGCGGCCAAATTGCCGCGCGAATTGTAATTATCTTTTTTGGGTGCTTTCACTGGGCTAAACTTTCTTTGCGAATGCAAAAATAACAGGCGGTAAACTAAACTGAAATTGCCCATACAACAACTGCGAAATATCAACCCCATGCAATTGATTGATCCTGCCCTGTCCGCACCGGCCGAAATCCTGGCCGTGGATGAAGCCCTGCTGGACTGGTGCGAGACCGGCGGCAGCGGCGAATTACTGCACTTCTGGGAACCCCGTGAACCCTTTGTGGTCGTGGGTTATGCCAATAAAGTCGCCACTGAAGTCAACGTCCCCGCCTGTGCCGCCGCCGGCATCCCCATTTTCCGCCGCTGCTCCGGCGGCGGCACCGTCGTGCAGCTGCCGGGCGGACTGAATTACAGCCTTATTTTACAAATTACCGCCGACGGCCCCACCCGCAACATCACCGCCGCCAACCAATTCATCATGGAACGGAACCGCGCAGCCATCGAGTTGGCCGCCAATTCCGTCAACAATTCAGCCCTAGCAGCCAGCATTTCCGTGCGCGGCCACACCGATCTGTGCGCCGGTAACGTTAAATTCGCCGGCAACTCCCAGCGCCGCCACCGGAATTTCCTGCTGTTTCACGGCACCCTTCTGCTCAACTGTAACCTCGCACTCATCAGCGAATACCTCCGGATGCCCTCGTTGCAACCCGATTACCGCGCCGGCCGCCCCCACTCGGACTTCGTCACCAACCTGCCTCTCCCCGCCGCAGCCGTGAAAACCGCCTTCGCCAAAACCTGGCACGCCGTCCCTGCCAAACTGGACCTGCCCCGGGAAAAAGTCTGCCGCCTCGCGCAGGACAAATACGCCACCCACGCCTGGAATTTTAAGTTTTAAAACCGAGGACCGGAATGATGGGGATCACGCCCGCCCCGGGCGTTGTTTTCCGAGCCCTCGCGGAAAACCTCGCGTGCACCACCAGCGTCCAAGCCTGGTGACGTGCCAGTCGTCCCGATGCGCCCCGCGTTTTCCCCCTCTCCTCGCCAAACGAGGAGAGGGCCGGGGTGAGGAGTCGAGACTGATAATAAATCCTTTTGTTTGGCCCGCTCTGGTCGCCCCCCATCTAAGAATCTCAACGGTATTGCGAGAAACGATTCCTAGCTAATCATCACCTAATCATCAACCGATTCCCCTTAATCATCAACCTGACGAC
>CAIJGS010000321.1 GCA_903820285.1 uncultured Verrucomicrobia subdivision 3 bacterium
AAACCAGTCTTTGCCGTCCGTCTGTACCACCAACGGCAGCAACGTCCAGGACTGTCTGGGCGTGTACCTCGCCAATCAAGCCGGATCCCAACCAACCAGCATGATTTTGCAGCCGCTTTACATTACCGGCCGGTTTGACCGGCTAACCCTGTCGATCAAAGACGCGTCCGGGGTCAACGCCATGCGGGCTCTGCTCGCCTGTATTTCCAGCCAACAACAATAAACCCAAACAAATATGCCTGATAATTCATTCTCGGCGACGTTCTCGACCTCGCCTTACACCATATCCAACAGCACCAACGGCGACACGCTGATATTCAGCGAGTCCGGGCGGCAATGGACAATTTCAACCAATGGCACCTATCCGGGGATGATAATCCTCGACCCGAATGCCAACGCCATTTCGATTTTCACCAACGGCACTAATCCGGGTGATGTGTACTTGGGCAATGCGGGGGCGGGCTGGCATATTGACGCGTCCGGAAACTTCAAGGACATGGCGGCGAATTTTAACACCATCTTCGACCAGTACCATAACCACTACGACAACAACGGGACTAAAGTCCTGGGCTTGCAAGGCGGTGCTATTTCCTCGCCTGCCCTCACGGCGCCGACTGCGAACGAAACCGCGTTGCTTACCGCGTTGAATGCCATCTTGGCGGCTCTCCGTGGTTCAAGCGGCCATGGAATTATCGGCGGCTGATCTCTGACGCAAACTACCTGCACCATTTCCAAAATATGAAGCCGAAAAAAATCCTCTGTGCCGTGGCCTGCGGGCTGGCGGCGGTCATCATCACGGGTTGCGGTACGCTGGATAAGCTTTACAAGCAAAACCCCGTGGTCATTCCGGCGGCAACCAATACGGTCGCCGTCGTCACTCCGGCAGCGACTAATCAGGTCGCAACCGTGGCAACCAATGACGCCGGGGCCGTGCTCACAAACGTGACCGTTACGGTTGTGGCTCCTGTGACCAACTACGTCCAGAAAATCACTCCGGCGAGTACCAACATGGAGCTTGCCCCGAATCCCATTGTGCAAGCGGGCATCTCGACCGGCGGCAACGTGGCGAGCGGGATGGGGCTGCCGTTCGCCGGTGCCGGGGCCATCGCATTGGGCTGGCTTTACACTGGCTATGCCAATTTGCGAAATAAGAAAATTACGGCGGCTCTGGTCACTGGCATCGAGGCCGGACGGCAGATTTTGCAAACCACCCCGGAAGGACAGGCGTTGGACGCAAAAATCAAAGACGCGCTGATTCAACACCAACAGGTGGCGGGCGTGCTAAATGAAGTGTCAACGCTGGTCAATAACCTCACTGACAACACGGTCAAATAATCGTTTTATGGACATCCAAAAAATCAAAACTGAACATGTAGACGTAATCGCGGCGGGCGTCAAAGCTCTCCGTGAAACACAAACCGCTGAAGACGCATTGGCCGTCATGATCGGCACCGTACAAGACGCGCTGGCGGCTCCGGCTGCCCCTGTGGCTCCTCCTCCAGCGGGCTAAACAACCGGGTATGACACCCTTCGAATGGATTTCGGCGGCGGCGGCTCTCGTGGTCTTTTGGGCGCGAATCGAACATCGGCTCACAAAGATTGAGTCAAAACTAAAAAACCTGCCCTGTCAGGACTGCGAGCAGCCGTCACCCCGGAAAGTAAAAATTAAACTCATCCCAACGTGAAAATGTGGGTGCGGATATTGCTAACCCTGCTGGGGTTGGTGCTGTTGGCGACGGAGATTTTCGGCGATGTGCCGGGGGCGGCTTTGGGGTTGGTACTCATTGCCGCTGCATGGGCTGGGGAGATAAAATGAAGAAACTATTTTACATACTGGCCGCGCTGGCCGTGGCCGTGGTGGTATACCTGCTGTACGTCATCATCACAGACCTGCGGGCCGGTGAAAAATCCGTGTTCAACGCGTTTGCAAATGCTAAGGCCAAACTGAAGGCTCTGGTGTCTGGCGTGTTTAAAAGCACGCCTTCCGTGCCTGCCGTGGTGAATCCGGGATACGTTGACCCAAACCAACAGGTGACGCTTTGGGACGGTTCAACGTTCGACGTGATGAACTACGGGCCGGGCTCGTTCTGATGAAGGAAAAAACTATGGGAAAAATGCTAAAGAATCCGGTAAGTCTTGCATGGACGGCCATAACAATGGAGTTCCTGTCATGTTTTGGCGTGTTCTCGGTAATCGGAAGCGCGGCACGGTTGGTTATGGTCGTGGCGGTGGCTTTGATGTTCGTTGCCAAAAAGCCGTTGTTTAAGGTGATACTTCCATTGGTCGCGCTGTATATAATCGTCGATTTTATTATGGTCGCTGTGCTGACGGCGATTGGGTTGGGTGCGTATCTGGTAGTCGAAAAATCAAGTGACTGAAATTGGTCACGCCATAGGCGGCGGCAGATAATTTTAAGCACAGGAAAGCCTTTTCCTTTTGGGCGGATATCTGATCTTCCTTTCCGGCGGTCTTGATGGCGGCTAAGGCGAGCGCGGCGGGCGGTGATACGGTAAAGGCGGCGGCGGCAAATTCAGAGGCGTCGGAAAGGGTTGGCGAGTCGGAAATGGATGTGCTTATAACATAATCTTTCCAGCAACTTTTGAAGTCATCCGGGCAAAGGCTTGTATCTACAGCGGCCAGAGATTCAGAAAACTTTCTAAGGGTAGCACGGGAATCAATCCGGGGGGCAATTCTACCATCACTGTGTTGGTGGTTTAAGGCGGCACCAATTTGCAAAAGTCCGGCAGACGCTCTGTCAGCAACGGTTACCGGGGCAATGGTTATGGCGTTGGACAGGCAGGTCAAGCGAAGGAAGAAAACGTTGGAAATAGCTGGCCGGAAGTCCGGCGGCGGTGGCGGTGCCAGGGCAACCGGCGGTGGCGTCTTGTGGCAACCTGTAAAAATGAGGGTTGCCAGCATGATCGGGGCAAAAAAGATTGTTTTCACGGGGCTAGACTGCCCTGCCCTGCCGAAAAAATCATGCCCAAAATGTTGGCGGGTTATTCACAAAAAGGGGGAGGGATAGTTTAAAATTGTGAATAACCCGGTGTAAATGGGGTGAATAACCCATTGAAATCAATGGCAAGATTAGAATTGCGTTGATTTTGAACGAGTTAGCAAACATTGTGTAACTATATTTATTCTGGCTCATTCCTTCTCTTTAGCTAATTCGGATTTTATTTTTGGATGACCGCCGGTGCGGGTTTCAATTCGGGTCAGCGTCTTTCTACGCCAATCCCGCTGTTTTTGCAAGGCTTGCATCGGCGGTGCTCTCACCTTTCAAGACCTGCCAGACAATGAAATAAAATATGACCAGCGTCAGCGAAGCCCATGGGCTTTCGTTGCGCTGCTCATATTGCCAGATCGCGGGCCACCAACTCGTCAGCCAGAAACAGCCGCCGATGATCGCGAGCCGGCTTTTGGACCAGCTACCGGCCGGGGTTTCCCGTGCGAGCCAGTATGGCAAGGCGATCCAAAATACCGGCCAGCCGTAGCCGACCAGCCGGGCGACCCAGTCACCCAACAGCGGCCCGGCAAAAAAGGAGATTAGTCCGTATACAAAGCAGAAATGAATCAGCACTGGCATGGTGTTAAAACGCGCCCGACGACGCCACAACCAGGTCAGGAAATATGGTCCAACCCCAAAGATAGTCAGCCAGGACACCAGTGTAAAAACTGAACAGGTCCACTCGGGCCGACACAGCCCGATTTCCCGATCCTGGCCCACCCAAAGCCACGTTGGCAAATGCCAGGTGAAAATGGGCACACCTTCGTCGGGACGGGCATCCGACCAGATGCGCAAGCCAAACAGATTGTATAAAAAGTAATACGGCACCTTGCCCAGCAGATAGAGGAAATCCGGCATGTGATGCCGGTTAGGCAAGCCCCATTTGGCAAAAAAGGAAGTCACAACCATGCCGCCCGTGAACACTCCGGCAGCCCCGGCCAGCAGGATTTTTTCCTTCCGCCGCCAGGCCACGTAGCCCAGAAAAAGGCACGCGAGCAGGGTGTTTTCACGGGTTATGAAAGCGATGAACAAGACCACGAAGGCGCTTTTGATGGCCTGATGCCACCACAAAAGCAGAAACAGGGCGAGCAGGCTCATGTGGAACAGATCCGGCATGTAGGCCATTTCGAATCCGATCAAAGGCTGCGGGGTGAGCAGAAACAATAAAGCCAGCCAGGGCAGTTTGATGGCCAAGCGCAGCAGTTCGGCCACACAAAAGGCCAGCAATACATAGGCGAACAACCCCATGCCCAAAAACGTTGCCGCCAGGGAAAGATGAAAGTGTCGCGACAGCCAACCGCCAACCGCCGGATATAATACGCGTTTCGAGAAGGGCGAGGCCACCTGCCCTATTTGTCCCTGCGCGATTTGCAGATAACTATGCGAATCCACCGAATTGTCATATGGGAACGCCCGCTGCCCGTCATCCTTGCCGCACAAGGCCAGCTCGGATCGCCCGACCATGGCTGCCACCGCCGCGAGCCCGCAAAGCAAGGCAATCAACAGCGAGTGCCGGACCGGCTGAATCAGGGTAATGAACGCATTCATCGTGCTGGTCTATGCTTAGGCAGTGGCTGCTTACAGTTTCAGTCGTACGAAAATGCTTTCCGGAATCAGCCGGATGATCAGCATGATCCAGCGCCAGAACCAAGGCGTGTAAAGCACGGCCTTGCCAGAGTCGGCGGCTTTTAAGATATCTTTGGCAACCTTGTCGGGTTTCGCCATCAACAATCCCTGCTTCAAATGCGCGGTCATGGGGGTGCTGACAAAACCGGGTTTGATGGTCAGCACCCGGACGCCTTTAGGATGCAACCGATTCCGCAAGCCCTGCATAAAGGTGCTGATCGCCGCCTTGGTGGTGCCGTAAACATAATTGCTCTGGCGGCCGCGGTCACCGGCGACGGAGCCAATGGCGGCGATGGTACCCCTACCCTGCCCTTCAAAATAGTTGGCGAAAATGGTCAGAAATGACAATGCCCCGAGACAATTCGTGCGGAACTCCTTTTCGGCCGCCGCAAAATCCTGTTCGCACAATTTCTGGTCGCCCAGGCTGCCGTGGCAGACAAAAACCGCATCCCAATCGCCCAGCTTGCGGGCCCGTTCCAAGGCGGCCGGATGCGCGGCAAAATTGTCGAAGTCAAAAGCGTCGCAATCCACTGACGCGCCCCGCACCCGCAGATCGGCGGCCACGATTTCCAGCTTATCCGCCGAGCGTCCCCACAGCATGAGGCGGGCACCACGGGCGGCCAGTTGACGTCCCAAAGCCTGGGCGATGGCGGAGGTGGCACCGATGAGAATGATATTTTTCATGAAAAAAGTTCAGGCTGGCTGGGTAACCCGGCGCCAGAAGCTGGAGGAGAATTTGGGGTCCATATATTCCTGGAATTGCTGCCACTGCGGATAACCGCGCTGGAACATGGCCGGGGCCATGCGGGCATCCTTGGCCGGATAAATCCGTCCGGCCGCCGCGAGGACGACGGCGTCCAACTCAGTGAACAACTGCAAGGTTGCAGGACCTTGATTGGCAAAATCCAGCGCCAGGGTTATGCCGGGTTTCGGAAAGGACAGCATCCCCGGCGAAGGCACTTCACCAAAGGTTTTCAACACGGCGAGGAACGACCCCTGCCCCGAGGCGGTGATGCGCGTGAGAATTTCCCGGATGGCGCCATGATCTTTCGCAAAGGGAATCACAAACTGATATTGAAAAAATCCGCGCCGGCCATAGATGCGGCTCCAGTTGTTGATGGCATCCAAAGGATAGAAAAACGGGTCGTAGTGCGTAACTGCGTGACGGATGCGCGGCAGCTGCCGGTGATAGTACAGCTCGTTGAAGGCCTTGATGCTATAGTGATTCAGGGCAACATCCGGAAAATCCACCGGGACATTCAGCCGGGGTTCGGAGTGTGGTTCGCAGTCGGTATGATCCGGTCCCGCATGGTTGCCGCGCATGAAATGGCCCCGGCCCAAGCCGGAACCGGTGGCGAGACAGTCCAGCCAGGCGACGGTGTATTCAAAGCCGGTGTCCGATTCCGCGGACACGGTGAAAAACTCCTCGAGATTGCGGAATTTCACCGACTCCACCTGGATCAGCGCATTATCCACGCGGCGCAATTTAAATTCTGCCCACGTGATCAGGCCGGTCAGCCCCAAGCCGCCAATCGTCGCGGCAAACAAACCGGCGTTCTCGGTGGGTGAACACAGCAGCCGGCTACCGTCTGAACGCAGCAACTCAAAACGGGTGACATGGCAGCCAAAGGTGCCGGCCCGGTGATGATTCTTGCCGTGCACATCATTGGCAACGGCGCCGCCCACCGTTATCAATTTGGTTCCCGGGGTCGTGGGCAAAAACCATTTGTGGGGCACCACCAGTTGCAACACCTCATCCAGGCTGACCCCGGCTTCACAACAAATCACCCCGGTCTCTGGATCGAAGTTGATGATGTGGTTCAATTCCCGGGTCGGCAGCAAAATATTGCCATCGTTGAGGCAGGCATCGCCATAACTGCGGCCCATGCCATAGGCCAGCACGGATCCTGGCACTGCCGCCGGCAACGGTTCGGTGCGCCAGTGTAACGGTCGAACCGTCTGTTGGGCGGCGGGATACCGTCCCCAGCTTTGCAATGGGGTGGGCGAAGTCATAAGAGCGTGGCCAGCAGGGCGATCACCAGGGCAAGGCCGCAGATCAGCCAGCTTTGCCGGTCTTTGAGGGCGAACACAATCGGATCGTCATGCAATTGTTTGCGGTGGGCCAGCAGCCAGACGCGGCTGATCCAATACAGCAGCACCGGACACACCAGCCACAACAGTTTCGGGCAATGGTACAATTCGGCCACGACCGGATTGTTCACATAAAAAGCGATCACCAGCACGGCCAGATAGCCGCTGCCCACGCCCATCATGCTCACAATATCCAAATCTTCAATCCGGTAGCCACGCCCTTTCAGGTTCTCCTTGTTTTGCAGCACCGCCACCTGCAATTCCGTAAACCGCTTGGCAAACGCCAGGCTGATAAAGATGAACATGGAAAAAACCATGAGCCAGTCGGACAGCACCACCTGGGTGGCCAGACCGCCCGCAATCACGCGGATGGTGTAAAGCCCCGCCAGCACCAGCACATCCAGAATGACCAGTTGCTTCAGCCAGAAGGAATACAGCAGTGTCATCAGGTAATAAACCGCGAACGCCGCCAGAAAAGCAGCGGATAGTTGGAAAGCCAGGGCAAAACCGCAGATCAGCAACAAGGGAGCGGCCACCAAGCCCACCGAGATCGGCGCCATTCCGGAGGCAAAGGGACGGTTGCGTTTGTAAGAATGCTGGCGGTCGGAATCCAGATCCAGCAAATCGTTCAAAATGTAAACGCTCGAGGCACAGAGGCAAAATGCGCCGAACGCCAGCGCGGCTTTCACCAGCCGGACCGGATCAAACAGGTGATGCGCCCCGGCCAGCGGGGCAAACAGAAGGAAATTTTTGGTCCACTGATGGACGCGCAGCAGGCGGCTGACGGTTTTGAAAGTAAAACGTTTCTGATCAAACACCCGCTCAACCGGGCCGAGCGTTTCCGCCGCCCGGAGGACGGACGCGCCCGCATTTACCACCAATGTTTGCCGGGCTGCGGCCCAGACCGGCAGATCCACGTGGCTGTTGCCGGCATAAGCAAATTCTTTGGGGCCAAACCGTTGTTCCAGCAGAGCCGCCTTTTTGCGGCCGGTCAGATTCACGGATTCATCGCTCGCCAGCACTTCTTTGAAAATTTGATAGTGAGCGGCGACGGCTTCGCCGATTTTACGGTTGGCCCCGGTCACGAGATATAATGCGCGTCCACGCCGGTATTCTTCGCGCAAAAATTCCAGAAAATTTTCATTTACCGGCAAAACCGCCGCATTGAGGGTCACGCGGCGGGAAATCTCGTGCTTCAACCGGGCTTTTCCTCCCAACAGCCAGAAGGGCAGCAGGAAAATCACTCCTGGACTTTGCTTGATGAGCAGCAAAAATGCCTCCAGAAGAGTATCAGTCTTCAACAGGGTGCCATCCAGATCAACGCAAAGCGGTCCTTCGTACATTGCGCCCGGAGGTTAAATTGGCAACCCCCTTTTGTCAGGCACAAAATAAATTTCCACCCTGCAATATCCGGCCAGATATTACCTGCGATAACAGTTATTCGGCGCAACGTTCCGCCAGATAACACCTTTTAGCGGAGGACACTGATCTGGCCTCGCAAACGGATGTCTCCGGACGATGCGCCCACCAGAATGTCAAAGGCCCCAGGCTCAACCACAAAGCCATGCGTCGACTCATCCCAGCAGGCCAGTTTTTCCGCCGGCAGGGTGAAATTCACCGTCTGCGTTTCACTTGGTTGCAAGCTGATCCGTTGGAACCCACGCAATTCCTCCACCGGCCGCTTCACGCTGCTCTTGATTTGATGCACATACAGTTGCGCCACTTCATCCCCTGCCCGATCACCGGTATTGGAAACAGCCACGCTGACGGTCACGGATTCCCCGGCCTTGATGTTTTCAGAAGACATTTTCAGATGATCATAGCTGAACTTCGTATAGCTCAAGCCATGGCCAAAGGAATACAACGGCGCGCCGTTGAGATACATGTAGGTGAATCCTTTGGTCACATCATATTCGGTCATGGGCGGCACCTGAGCTTCGCTGGCATAAACTGTGTGTGGGAGCCGGCCGGCCGGATTTACGTCGCCAAAGAGGACATCGGCGATGGCATGACCGCCCTCCTCGCCGGGC
Source organism: uncultured Verrucomicrobia subdivision 3 bacterium (assembly GCA_903820285.1). GTDB lineage: Bacteria > Verrucomicrobiota > Verrucomicrobiia > Limisphaerales > UBA11358 > UBA11358. The sequence continues at coordinate 8,755 of CAIJGS010000321.1, forward strand.
CACCATGCCTGTAATATTGAAGGGACATTCTGCGCCAGCCAAGGGACGGTCAAAGGGCCGGCGCTCATTTCCACGACGATGGTCCGGGGATTCGCCGCCAATACAGCTTTCACCAGTTCTTCCTGACTGCCGGTCAGGCCGAGGGTTTTGCGGTCGCGCGCTTCCTGTTCAATTGCGGCGGTGGTGCCAATGCAAACCACGGCCACATCGGCCGACCGCGCGAGGGCCACCGCCTTCGCCAGTTCCGCCGCAGGATCGGCGGCGATCTCCGCCGATTCCTTTTTCCAACGGGCATCCGGATTTCCACCAACCAGTCCGCCCATGGTGTAAACCACCTCCGTGCCCGTCGCGACGCGATCCTTGATGCCCTGCAGGGCCGTGATGGATTTCGGCGCTTTGCCGTTGTAATTGTTCATCATGAGACGGTCAGCCACCGGCCCGATCACGGCTAGCCGCTTGATTTTAGTTTTGTCGAGCGGCAGAAGATTTCCACGATTTTGCAGCAGCACGATGGATTCATCCGCCACCTTCAGGGCCAGCGCGCGATGCTCTGGACTGTTGATCACCGTTGGAGAAATATGGCTGTACGGCACGGAGCCAAAGGGATCAAAATCGCCAAGCCGGAAACGCACCCGCAGCACCCGCGTGAGAGCATCATTCAGGCGGGCCTCGGACAGCTTGCCATCCTTCACGGCCGCCGGAATGTTGTCCTCAAATTCTTTGTCCGAGAAATCACACCCCGCCATCAGCGATTGCGCCACTGCGTCTTCGTAGGACATTTTTTTCTGTTCGTGCCCTTCCACCATCGTACGCACCCCGCCCAGATCGGACACGACAAAGCCTTGGAAGCCCCAATCGTTTTTCAAGGTGTCCGTCAGCAGCCAGTGGTTGATGTTGTCAGGCGTGCCGTTGATGGCGTTGTAACTGGCCATGACCGATTGCGCCCTGCCCTCTACAATCGCATCGCGCCAATGCGGCAGCCAGTATTCGTGCAGCATCCGTTCCGATACCACCGCGTTCAGTTTCTGCCGGTCCGTCTCCACATTGTTCACGGCAAAATGTTTTAATGTCGCGGCCAGTTTCAGATAATGCGCGTCATCACCCTGCAAACCCTCAACGTAACTGACCGCCATGCGGCCGGTGAGAAAGGGATCCTCACCCCAAGACTCGTGATTACGGCCCCAGTACGGATTCCGCTCGATGTTGATCACCGGCGCGCGATAGATCAGCCCCTTGTGTTGCCCTGGTGCATTCGTGTCCAAGTGCCAGCCGTTATAAATCGCCCGCGCCTCATCAGACAGGACCGTCGCCGTTTCATGCACCAGATTGGTATCCCACGTTGCCGCCATGGCGATGCACGTGGGAAATAACGTGGTCGGCCGGTCCCATTGCACACCGTTCAAACATTGGTTCCATTGGTCGGCCCGGATGTTGAAGCGTTCCACGGTCGGCCCGCGATGATTGAGCAACGTCGCCTTTTCCTCCAGGGTCAGCCGCGAAATCAAATCCGCCACCCGCGCATCCACGGGCTGGCCGGGATCCAGATAAAGCGCCGGAGCGGCATCCGCGCCATGACACCGGGGTAAAGCCAAGGTGGAGAGAATGGCCAGGCTGGCCAGAGTTTTAAACGGATTCATTGGTTATGGTTATGATGGCCGGTGAAAGTGTAATGCAACCGCAACTGCTTTGAAGCATTTTTACGACACTCATTTGAGGGGGTGATCATAGCGCGAATGTTGGTTCAGCCGTCGGCAAAGGCTCCTTCATGGCAATTGCAGGGAAAAGAACCAGCGAGCACCGCCGACACCCAGGTTATTAGTGAAAGAAAAATTCCCATTGCCGTCGAATGGATTGGTAGCCAGCCGGAGCCAGTTGGTCATGGGGGTCAACAGATTGGTTGTCCCGATCAAATAATAGCTTCCGTTCGTGATGCCACCCGTGCCGCTCACCACCAGTCGCCCGCTGGCGGTGGTTACCGCGCCAACCACCGGGGGTGTCTCTGCGATGACGTGGACGGTGCCATCCAGTTTGAGCGTAGCCGTATTCCAATAAAGGCCCGGCGTCAAAGTCGGGAGCACGATGGCTGCAAAGCTGCCGGCGTAATTTGTGCTCGAAAATAGTTTGAAGCTGTCACCACCCGACAACGGGTCATCGGCATTTGTAATCACCAACGATCCACCCAACGTCAAGGTCCCGCCCACCGTTACCTGGCTATTTGTCTGGGCATCCTGACTGACGGTCAGCAAGGTCTTGCTTCCTATAGTCAGCGTGAGCGCATTGTTGAAATTCAGCGTGCCCAAGTCATTGTTCCCCGGGATCAACACCGCTCCGCTGGCGAGGGTAAAATTCCCGTTCACCGTACCGTCGCCGGAAATCAGCTTGCCACTGCCGAGGGTCAAGGCATGACTGGTCGTGCCGCTTACGTCGAAAATGGCACCGTTATCGAGATTGATGTTCGTCGAATTGGCAATCGTCGCGCCATTCGTCAATGCCAGCGTACCTGCGCTGATGAACGTTTCACCGGAATAGGTATCTGCCGCCGCCAGCGTCAGCACGCCAAAACCAGCCTGGGTCAGACTCCCGGTGCCGCTGATCACATTGGAGCAAACCACATTGTCATAGCGGTTAAAAAAAATTGCCGCGTTGTCGGTGACATTGCCGGTGCCGAGTGTGCCCGTGTTGCCACCATTGCCAATTTGCAGCTCGCCACCGCTGATCGTCGTCGTTCCGGTGTAGGTATTGTTACCCGTCAAGGTCCATGTTCCCGTGCCGGTCTTCACGATGGAATTTCCGAGGATGATCCCGGCGAACGTGGCGCTCGTATTGCGCCCGCCTACGGTCCATGCCGTGCTATTCAGATACGCGCTGGCCAGCCCGGACAATTCGCCCACGGTTAGAGAACCGCCCAATGAATATGCCGTGTTTCCGTTCAGCGACAGCGCCGCCTTTGGCAGTCCGTTCGCATTGTTGAAACGGAAATCCGACCCGCTCGCAACGATCTGCCCGGCAAAGGCGGACCAATCGCCGTCCAATTCCATCCGAACATAAGGCGCGTAATAGTTCAGCGTACCGCCGCCAGTCAGCGTGCCATGCAGATTGCACCGGCCATCCCCGTTCAGCGTGGCAGTTGAATTGGTTGGCACCGACAGATTCCAGTAATAATCGTTATAGGTGCTATTATCGGCATGGAGGTTCAGGGTGGCCTGATCCAGCGTGATGATATTGGAGCCGAAGGCGTAATTATTGGCCGTGTCGTTGGCCAGATTCACGATGCCACCGTTGATCAGGGTTGCTCCCGTGTACCCATTGCTAACTGTCAGCGTCACCGAACCGGGCCCGACATACATGACTGTATTCGAACCCGAAATGGTTCCCGCCAGGGTGAGCGGATGCGCCGTAGCATTGTTCACCACCACCAGATTGTTGCTGAGCATGATCGGGGCGGCAATGGTGTCTCCCGCACTCGTGGCCAACTGCATCAGGCCGGCATTGTTATTTGCTCCGGTGATAAAGTTTAACGTTCCGCCATTGGGTGCCAGAGTGAATGCCGAGGAGGCATTCGTATCGCCGGTATTCAGCCAGCCGATGGTGATGTTTTGATCGAGATTATTCGTCTGTGCCGAAGCGATATTGGCCGTGAGATTGGCAACCACACTGGTGCCATTCGGATAATTCACCACGTTCGTCCAGTTCGCATTCGCGTCCCAGCTTTGCGCTGTGCTGGTGATAAGATTCGTCCAATAGGCTGTGACCAAAAGTTGCGGCGTGGCCAATGCTTCTCGTGAATTCTTGCCCTCACCGCCGCCGTTTACGGCTGAGACCTCGTAAAAATAAGTGACGCCATTGACAACGTTGCTATCGGTGAACGTGGTGCCAGTGATGCTTGCCAAGTTGGTTTCGTTCCCACTGCTGGTACCACGTTTTAGATTGTAGCTGGGCGCGCCGGAAGCGGTGAGCCAGCTCAGATTCACCCGTGCATTCCCCGGCAGGGCCACCAAGCCGGCGGGTGTCACCGGTGCCGGCGGCAACAGGGTGGTCGCGCTCACCGGTGCTGTGTAGGCGGAATTACCCCAGCAGGAGCGAAAGGCTTGCAGACGGTAAAAATACGTGGTCCCGGGCACGAGACCGGTATCCGCGTAGCTGGTGCTGCCAGCGGCTAGCATGGTCAGGGTGGTATAATTTCCGCCGTTGGTGGATCGTTCCACATTGAAGCCGTCTTCATTCGTAGAGTTGTCCACCCAGGTTAGATTAATCTGGTTCGTGGCCACGCCGGTGGCGGTCAGTCCACCGGGAGTTGCGGGCGGTTGCGCGGCCAGTGTAGCTGCCCACGCCTCGTTCGAGTTGGTCGAATTGCCATCGGCATTGCTGGCGAGCGCGTAGTAATAATATGCCTGGCCCGGCGCCAGAGTGGTATCGGCATAATTGGTTTTCGCATTGGCCAAGGCGGCAATCTGGCTGAAATGTGAATTGTCGGTGGACCGATAGATTTCAATGCTGTTGGCGTTGGTGGCATGGTTGGTCCACGCGAGATCAGTTTCACAGCCGGAAATGGCGGTGGCGATCAGACCACCGGGGGCCGCCGGCGGATTCGTGTTTATGACTTGCGAACCGGTTTCCATTTGCAGAAAGTCGTAAATGAGGCCGCCTTGCAACAAGTCAGGATAGTAACTGCCGCTCCAGACGCCCGATGCGCCCGGCTGGCGTATGGTGATGGTGAATATATTGGTGCCGGTCATAAACAGATTGGTGGCAAAGGAAAATTGATAATACTGGTAATGGCCGGTCGTCACCACATCACGATAAATGTCAGAGCCATCGAACGTCGCCTGACCGTGATAGGTGTCCGGGGTGACATTGACGCCGTTGAGGTACATGTAGAAGAAGGTTCCCCGCCCGCCGGCCAGGGCGATGGTGCATAGCACATTGGTGGGCGGCAGATTGGTCAGGTTAAACAGTACGTTCCAATGGGGCGACCAAAAGACTCCGTTGGTCTGGGTGTGGTCCGTGAGGTTGGGCGTAGATTGCGGGGTGATGCCCAAGCTGCATTGCGCATAAAACCAATCATTGGATTCCACGCTCTGGCCGATGCGGAAATTGACATCATTGGTGCCCATCGCGTTCAGGTACCGCCACCAGAGGCCGAATTGCTTGGGATAGTTGCCCAAGTGAAACTCTTTGGAGGAGCGATCCGGCGTGCCGATGCGCCAGAGCCGTTGCTGCAAGTGCGGCGGATTCCAGTCCACCACGCCGAGATCATTGGTCTGATCGGGCAGCACGGAGATGTTGGAAAGCTGTAACTGCCCCCAAATGCCTGGCACGTAGGAGAACAGCACATAGTTGTCTGGCCGCACTTTGGGAATGGAGAAATGGCCGTTGGTATCAGCGGTGGTCCAGAACAGGAAATTAGTTGTCCCCTGATAAAGCCAGTCCGTGTCCCCCCGGTTGCCGAGAATCACCACGGCATTGGCGGTGGACTCCCCGGTGCGGGCCCGGAGGGTGCCGGTGACCGTGCCCCGGTGCCGCGGATAATCCGCCTCGCTTTCATTCAACCAGGCGTAGGGCCAGTTGGAAACCATCAGCGAACCCATTCGTTGGGCGTCCTGCCAGAGTTGCAGATGGTTGGTGCCCGCATTCGCATACATGAAATACGGGCCGATAACTTTGGTGAACACCTCGCCGGCGGCGACAGCGGGAGCGGGAACACCCCCAAAACCGTGGCCTTCAAAATCGTCATTGTACATGTACGCACCGGACATCGCGCCCTTCTGCTTCGTGGGGCCGCCATTGATGAATTCAAAACTGCCAAGGATGGACCACACGCCCACCTGATCCGTGGCCACCCCCCAGGCGGCGCGAAAGGAGTTGGACGCGCCCTGATAGCTGCTGTAATCATATTTCGTCCAGGTGGGAAACAGGTCCGAGGTCAGGCCGCACGGCTGGGTATAGGCCGGCCAGCCCGGTTCGTAATTGGTGCCCGCTGGCTGCGTCCAATAACTCGTGTTGGGCAATACCACCACTTCCGCAGGCACCCCGTCTGAATTGGTGGCCGCCGGCGCCGCGCCAAAACACAGGCTGGGGGGCACATCGGATCCCGAATAAGCCCACCCTTTGTAAACGCTGCCGTCGGGATTTTGCCCCGACCAAAAAATCGGGCTCAGGCTGCCCTGCCAGCTGTCCGCGCTGTAATAGGCCGCCGGCTGGTTCGGCCAATGCCGCCAGACATGGTAGGTGTAAAAACCGGCCTCGCCCGCGCGCATCACGTGATGTTCCGCCCAGTCCCATAGACCGTTTGGATAGAGCGTCGAATCCCCCGTGGCCACCGGGTTGCGAATCATGATGTCCACCATCTGCCCGTTGTTGGTCACCACACTGTAAATCGCCCCCACCCCACCCGCGCCCACCCCCACCCAATAATCATTTGTGCCGCTGCCAATGTGAGTCAGCTTCAATCCGTAGTCATGGCCGGAATCAATAAGGTTGGTGGTGGCCAGCGAGTTCAGCGCGAAATACGAAACATCACCGCCACTTTTGCTGCACGTCATCGTCACCAGACCGTTGGCCAGAGTCACGGTGCCGTTGCCATTATCCGTCAGGGTAACCGTGTCTGCCGGCAACTGACAGGCCAGCAGCAGCACTGTTAAAAGCATGAAACAGTGCCGCCAGAATGCCGGTGATTGGCGACGTGCTAACGGGGTCATTCTGATCAAGGTAACCCGTTTATGAAGACCTGCCTATCGCCATAATCGGGGATGCTACGCCAGGCCGCCTGCCCAGCCGCTGGTGCGCCCGGTGCTTTAATGCGGATGAGCGCTGACGAATTCCTCGTGCAGCCGGGCATAAATTCCCGCCTGCGCCAGCAAACTGTCATGCGTCCCCCGCTCCACTATCCGCCCCTGGTCCAGTACCAGCACCAAACCGGCCTTGCGGATGGTGCTCAGCCGGTGAGCCACGACAAACGCCGTCCGTCCGTACAAAAGAATTTCCAGCGCCTTTTGCAGGCGCGCCTCGGTGACCGTATCAATCGCGCTCGTGGCCTCATCCAGCACCACAATGCGCGGATTCGCCAGCATCGCGCGGGCGAAACAGACGAGTTGCCGCTGCCCCGAGGACAGCGCTGCGCCACGCTCCGCCACCTGCGTTTGCAATCCTTGCGGCAAGGCTTCCAGCATATCCACGCAGTCCAAGGCTACGAGCACTGACTTCACTTCGGCCTCGGTGGCGGACGGGCGCGCGAGCCGGATATTGTCCAGCACCGTGCCGGAGAACAGGAAATTATTCTGCTGCACCGTGCCCATTTGCGACCGCAATGAATCGCCCGTCACCTCGCTGAGATCAACCCCATCCACCAAAACGTGTCCGGCCGTGGGCAGATAGAATTTCTGGAGCAAACCGACCAGCGTTGTCTTGCCGCTGCCGGTCTGGCCCACCAAAGCCACCGTCTGACCGGCTTCCGCCGTGAATGAAATATCCGTAAGCACCGGCCGACCGGGTTTGTATTCAAAATGGACCCCTTGAAATTCGACCCGGCCCTGAATGACTGGCAGCGGGCGGGAGGCCACCGTATCCGCCCACTCCGGGGTCTGGTCCATCATCCGGAAAAAACGTTCCGCGCCAGCCATCGCCATCAGCGCCTGATTCAACTGATTGCCAATCACCTGCACCGGATCAAAGAACAGGTTCGCGAGAAAGAAAAACATCACCAGATCGCCCACCTCCATGTGCAACCAACCGTGCCATTGGAGCACGCCATAACCGCCGAGCAATGCCATCGCACCGAGGAAAATCTGGCTCTTCAATTGGAGCAACGGCACAAACACCGCCGAGGCCTGCGCCGTGCCGACGTTATTTTCGCCATGGATATCGATGAGTTTCTGAAAAAAACCGGCGTTCACATCCTGCCGGACAAAGGCCTGCGTGACGCGGATGCCGCTCACGGATTCCGCCAGCGTCGAAGCCAGTCGGCTCCAGGATTCCTGCAATTTCCGCAGCCGGCGGCTCATCTCCTGACGATAACGTTCATTCACCACCCAAATCAACGGCACCAGCAGCAGCATGAGCACAAACAGTTTCCAGTCGTACCACGCCATCAGCAAAGCGGACACCGTCATTTGCAGCGCCTGCACCACCAGCACAAAAGCCACGTCCTGCACGCCGGCGCGCACGCTGTCGATGTCCGAGGTAAGGCGGCTGATGATGCGACCGAACTTGGTTTGGTTGAAGAAGGCCATGGGCATGGTCATCAACTTGCGCAGCAGATCCGAGCGCATGTCATGCACCACGGCTTCGCCCAGTTCGAGCGCGAACCGCTGCCGGAAATGGAATGTCACCACCGTGACCAGCGCCAGCGCAAGATAGCCGCCGGCATAAAGATAAATCTGGTGCAAATCGCGCCCGGCAATCGGGCCGTTGATGTTGCGGCCAATCAGCCATGCCAGCGCCGGCAGTTGCACGCCGCGGATAAAGGTTAGAATAAAGAGCCAGTTCCGGCGGGCGGCGTAGGGGGTGGTATAGCCAAAAATCCGGCGGATCAACGTCATTTGCAACGGTGCTTTGTCCGCCTCGCGCTCTTCCTGCGGATTGTAGTACGTCAGCGCCTCGCGCATGGAGAGATCACCTTTGGCGATGCCCTGAACTGTCGGTTTGGTCGCCGGCGTGGTCGCCGTATTGGATTTGGGCGGACTCATGGTTTCCCTCCCGGTACGCCTAGGTCCATCATCTGGAGCAAAGCGGTTTCATGATACGGCCCCGGCTGATGCACCAGTTCCTCGTGCGTGCCGGACTGCACCACTTGCCCGTCCGCCAGCACCAGCACCCGGTCGGCCCGTCGCAAAAGGCTTAACCGGCTCGACACTACAAATGCTGTGCGACCCGTCATCGCCTCGCGCAATGCGGACACAATTTCATTCTCCGTCCGCGCATCCACCGAAGCCGTCGGGTCGTCCAGAATCAGAATGGGCGGTTGCAATATGAGCGCCCGCGCCAGCGCCAGCCGCTGCCGCTGGCCGCCGGACAAATCCACGCCCGCCTCGCCCAGCACCGTCTCGTACCCGTGCGGCAGGGCCTCAATGAATTCACGCGCCGAGGCCAGCTTCGCCGCCGCCGCGATCTGTTCCATCGTCGCCTGCGGATGCCCAAAAGCGATATTGGCCGCCACGGTATTGGAGAATAAAAAACTCTCCTGATAGACTATGCCAATCTGACGGCGGTAGGCATCCAGATCTAAATCTCGCAAATCTACACCGTCCACCAGAATTCGTCCCACCTTGGGATCGTAGAAGCGTGGAATCAGTCCCAGCAACGAACTCTTGCCGGTACCGGTCATGCCAAAGATGCCAATCACCTGCCCCGGCTTGGCCTCAAACGACAACCCGCGCAATACCGGTTTATCAGGGTGATAGCCGAACTCCACATTCTCAAATACAAGGTCGCCGGTCAGCCTGCCAGGCACAATGGCACCTGGCCGGCTTTGCACGTCCACCGGCGTGTCCAAGACTTCAAATACCCGCCGCGCCGCCGCCAGACTTTGCTGCACGGTATTGGCCAGGGTCGAGAGCGTTGCTACCTGTCCCGTAAATTGCTGGAGTAAGCCCGCAAACACCACCAGTCCACTACCCAGCGGAATCTGGCCCTGCACATAGAGCCAGCCGCCGTAAGCAAACAGAATTACCAGGCTCAACTGCGATAGCATCTGCGTGCCCGGCGTGAATATGGACAGGTCCCAAAAGATTTTCCGCTGTTGCGCCGAGACTTCATCGTTGGCCGCTTCGAAGCGCCGCACCTGATGCGCCTCCGCCGCGAAGCCTTTTACCGTTTGCATGCCGCGCACACTTTCGCTGAACAGCAGCACCATGTTATCCGAGAGTTCTCGGTTCCGCATATACCCTGGCCGCAAGCGTAAGGAATAGAATCGCGAAATCCACCACAGCGGCAGCGAGACCGACAGGCATGCCAGTGTGAGTGAAGGATGAATGCGCCACATGAAAAACGCATACGCCACCAGCGTCATGATCATGTTGATCCCTTGCAACAGCACGCCGTCCACGAAGAGCCGCGTATTCTGGACGTCACCCGTCACCCGGTTGAAAATGGAATTGGACCCGTGGGCGTCAAAGAAGCTGAAGCTCAGTCGTTGCAGTTTGGCGTAGAGTTGCGCCCGCAGTTCCGGGACGATTTCTCCCTGCGTCAACCGGGCGGTGAGCATGTTGTAACTATACGTCAGCACCGCACGCAATACCGCTTGCGCCACGATGGCCAGCGACAGAGCCAACACCACCCGCAACGGTGTCCATGCCATCGGCGGATGCCACCCCAGCGGATAAACCGGCGGTGGCAGCGCCGGATTTAGCGCCGATCGAATCACGTCAATGACCGTGCCCAACAATTGTAGGCCGACAATTCCCAGCACGAGAAGCACCAGACTTAAAATCAACGACCACAAACAGTGCCCGCGAAATCGCCACGCCAGGGACAGCAGACGGCGCACCAGTACCCATGTGGAATACTGGTCGGTGGCGGCTGGACTGGCTCCCGTCGTTTTCAAGTCTGCCAGAGTGCCTTATCCGAGGCAAAACTGCAATCCAATGACAGCGGCCCTTTGGCGGAGTAAGATTGAGGTGAAAATAGGCCTGGCAATATTCGACCAATGAGCGGCCCAAGGAACTCGCCAATTGTTCTGACTGGCCATCTCTCTGCGGCTGGTCGCCGCACAACCGCGCTACTTCACATTGGAATCGCTTCACCGACTGGCGTTAACGTTATTATTTCGTCTTTTTCGCAATTCAGCAAAGTAGTCAACACAACAATTAGTAGTATCCCGTCGTTTTTAGTGTACTGCATATGGTGGTTTTTCGCTTTACTTGGGCAGGTAACTTTGGTTGGCTGAAGGGAACGAGAGTATGTATTTAAAGAATCTAACAGTTTTTGGCTTTAAGTCCTTTGCGGACAAGACCTCGCTGAATTTTCAGCCCGGGGTTACGGCCATTGTGGGGCCGAACGGCTGCGGGAAGTCCAATGTCTCGGATTCCATCCGCTGGGTACTGGGCGAACAGTCCGCCAAAGCCTTGCGCGGCGGCGAGATGGCGGATGTCATTTTTAACGGTACTGATAGCCGGAAACCCATGGGAATGGGTGAAGTTTCCCTCACTTTGGGCGGTGTCAGCGAAGAGAACCTCCGTGCGGCCGGCGTGACGGTGGCTTATGATGAAGTGACCATAACTCGTCGCATTTATCGCGATGGTGGCAGTGAATATTTCCTGAACCGCACTGCCTGCCGGCTCAAGGACATTCAGCAGCTGTTCATGGGCACGGGCATCGGCCGGACGAGCTACAGCATTCTGGCGCAGGGTCACATCACCCAGATTCTCTCCAGCAAGCCGGAAGACCGGCGCATGATTTTCGAGGAAGCGGCGGGCATCACCAAGTTCAAGTCCCAGAAAAAGGAATCGCTCCGCAAACTGGAATACACCGAGCAGAATCTGCTGCGCATCGCCGACCTCATCAAGGAAGTGAAGCGCCAGATCGGCTCCCTGCAACGCCAGGCTGGCAAGGCCCGCCGGTACAAGGAAATTTCGCAGGAACTGCAGCATCTGGAAACCCAGCTTGCCCGCCATCAATTTGACGTGTTGCAGGGAGAAATCACCGACCGCCAGCAGTCGCTGGAAAATCTCCGGAGCCAGATTGACCAGGGCTCCAATGACATTCTGCGCTACGAAAGTGAAATCACCCAGTTGCGCGAACTGCTGTCCGAGCTGGAACATCAGGTAGCCGCGCAACAGCAGCGGGGAATGGAATTGAAGGCGGAGATTGAGCGCAACGACAGCCGCATCCAGTACAACGAGGAACGGCTCTCGGAAATCGATTCCCAGAATGCCCGCGCCCTCGGTGAAATCACCCAAGCAGAGGAACGCTGCCACACGGCGGCCAATGAGTTACAGAGCGTGACGGAACGTCTGGCCGTGGCCGAAGCCGCGCTGGAACAGCACAAGCAGGATCTCGCAGCGAAACGCGAAGGACTCCAGCAGATCGAAAACCAGCTCCGCGAACGTCAGGAAAGCCTGCGCCATGCGCAGTCCGCCGCCTTTTCCGCCGCGCAGGATCTCTCCCGCATCCGCAATGAGATCAACACGCTGGACATGCAGAAGCAGGGCAACATCATCCGCCTCGAAAAACTTTCCGCCGAGAAATTGCAACTCGAAGAAGAGCGCATGCGCCTGGACCTGCGCTTGCAGGAATTCACCGCCAGCGTGGAAGTGGAAAAGCTGAATGTGGCCACCACGCGCGGTTCGGTGGAACAGCGGCAGGCGCGGTTGCGCGAATTGCACACGGAAATCCAGCAGGCTTCCGCCGAGCAGGACAAGTATCTGCATCAGCAGTCCGAGAAACGTTCACGCCTTACCGTGTTGGAACAGCTCGAAGGTTCGCATGAAGGCTTTGACGCCGGTGCCGTGGCGGCACTGCGCCAATCCGGCTCGGTGCTGGGCTCATTCGCCGACCGCATCCGCGTGCCCGACCGCTTCATCACCGCCGTGGAAAATGCCTTGGGCCACAACCTGCAACTCGTCCTCACCGAGCAGCCGGAATCTGCGCAACAGATCATCGCCGATCTCACCACGAATAAGTCCGGACGTGCGAGCATCGCGGCGCTGGCCATCAAATATCTCGACGACAAGCAGCTCGCATTTGAAGGCGATCTCGCGCCGAGCCAGGGTGTCTCCGCCCTCGCCGACGGCTTGCAACCCGGCCAGATGGTTCACGCCCTGAGCATCATTCAGGCCGAGCCTTCCATCGCGCCGCTGCTGAAATCACTTTTGGGCCGCACCTATATCGCCGCCGATCTTGGCACCGCCACCGCGCAAATCCAGAACGGCCACGCCGGCTGCGATTTCGTGACCATGGGCGGCGAATTGTTGAACCGTCACGGCATTTATACCGGCGGTGCCAACAGCAAGGGCCAGTCCGGCGGCAAGGCACCCAGCTCGATCCTGGGCCGTAAAAACCAGATTGCCGAATTGCAGGCCGAACTCGCCCAGTTGCAAAACCTCGTCGCCGAGGCCAGCCGCAAGCGCGGCGCTTTGCTGAGCGAACAGACCGAATTGCAGGCCAGCCTCCAGCAGGCCCAGACCGAGTTGCGCGAGCAGGAAGTGGCCATTGCCACCCGCGAAGGTGAATTTAAGGCGCTCCAAAATTCCAACCGTCTGCTGATCCAGAAATTGGAAACCGTCGGATTTGAGTCCGACAATTTGGCTGCCCAGGAACAGGAAGGCTACCAGAAGCGTGAAGCTCTCGCCGTGCGCCTGAACGAAGTGGAATCCCGCGAACGTGCCGGACAGGAACAGGTGGCCTTGCTCACCGCCGAACTCGAAAGCCTGCGGCAGGAACGCGATGCCGCCAATGCCACGCTCACCGAGAGCAAGGTGGCCATGGCCGCGGATGAACAGCTCGCCGCTTCTTTCCGCCACCAGAACAACGCCCTGCAACAGCGCATCCGCGAACTCACCCAGGTCGTGGAACGCCGCAAGGCCGAGTGTTCCTCCTTCATTGCGCGCAAGGAACAGGCGGAGTCCGAAATCCAGGCCGCCCGTTTGCAGATTGAACGCCTCGACCACGAGCGCGAACAGGTCGCCGCCCAGACGGCCGAACTCATTGCCCGTCGCGATGCCCAAGGAACTGATATTTCGACCCGCGAGGAAAGCCTCCGGACCCAGCGCAACCGACTCACCGAATCCACGAACCAGCGCGGCGGCGTGGAAGTGGAACTCGCGCAGAAGAACATGAGCGTGCAAAACCTCCGGGACCGGGTGCAGCAGAAATATCACCTGAACCTCGAGGACATCCGCAGCGAATGTATCACCATCACCCAGGCCGATGAAGGTCCCTCCCGCGTGGAAACCCTCACCCCCGAGGAAATGGCCGCCAACGGCATCGCCACCGATTGGGCCTCCGTGGGCCAACAGGTCGAAGCCTTGCAGAAGCGCATTGACGACATGGGCCCGGTGAATCTCGTGGCCATTGAAGAATACGAGGAAACCGAGCAGCGCTTCCAATTCCTGACCCAGCAGCATGATGACCTGGTTTCCGCCAAGACCCAACTGATGGAAGTGATCAACCGCATCAACACCCAGACTCGTCAGATGTTCGTGGAAACGTTTGAAAAAATCCGCGACAACTTCCGCCTGATGTTCACCGAAGTCTTCGGCGGCGGCAAAGCCGACCTTGTGCTCTCGGATGAAAACGACGTGCTGGAAAGCGGCATTGATATTGTGGCCCGCCCGCCCGGCAAACAGTTGCAGAGCATCACCCTGCTCTCCGGCGGTGAACAGACCATGACCGCCGTGTCCCTGCTCTTCTCGATCTATCAGGTGAAGCCCAGCCCGTTCTGCGTGCTGGACGAATTGGACGCGCCGCTGGATGAATCCAACGTGGTGCGTTTCGTGAAAATCCTGCAACGGTTCCTGGCCCACTCACAGTTCATCATTATCACGCACAACAAGCGCACCATCGGCATGGCGGATGTGCTGTATGGCGTGACGATGCAGGAACACGGCGTGAGCCGCATCGTGAGTGTGAAATTCCACAAGGCCGAGGAAACCGCGCAACTGGCCGAGACGCCTATTTCCGCCTAAGCGGTACGCGCGAACAAATTCAAGCCGACAAAGCCGGGACTAATTCCCGGCTTTGTTTTTTGGAAGAAGCCTTGGGGTTGACTGCAAAGATCTGCCGAGCCGAAAGTTATTCCTTTGCTCCGGCAGTCGCCAAAGACCACCGCTCCTGCCAGGGCAGCACCGGCTTGCCCTCCGCGCTGAATTCCAGCGGCAGCCAGAGGTAGCGCGAGTCCGGCAGATTCCATTGTTTCCAGCGGTCTGCCATGAAGATAAACCGGCCCGGCTGGCCCGGCAGCGGCAGCACGTAGGTGCTTTGCGCGTGAAAGGTGTTTTTGGCATCCGGTCCGGTACAGGGATTCCCCAGTTCTTTCCAAGGACCAAAGAGGTTGTCTGCCACCGCTGAACGCGCCGCGTTGGGTGCCCAAGCCGTACAGGCGGAGGCGATGAGATAATACTTTCCGCCATGCTTGAACACCGCCGGTGCCTCCATGCTGCGACCGATGAAAATGCGCGCGTACTTGCCGGTCGTATGCAGATAGTCATCCGTGAGGAGCGACACATGCATCGTGGGATTTTCCTCCGAGGAATAAAACAGGTAGGCCTTGCCATCGTCATCCACAAACACGGTCATGTCCCGGGCCATCTGGCCAACGGCAAAGTCGCGGGCGAGTATATTCGTTGCTGAAGGCTGCTTATCTTCCGCTGTCACATTCAGCGGCCAGAAGCCGGCATCCGGCCGGAAGCTGCCGAGATATTTGAACGGTCCGGTGGGGCGGTCGCTCACGGCCACGCCACAGCGGGCGGCGGCGTAGTTGGCGGTGTCCACATGCGTCCACATTACAAACTGCCGGGTGGCGCCATTGTAAACCACCTTGGGCCGTTCCAGTACGTTACCGGGGTACAGATCGTTCGTCTTGTCTCCCGGCACTGCGGCCAGCACGATGCCTTCATTCTTCCAATCCGCTAGATTGGTGGAGGAATAGCAGGAAATGCCGGTCAAATCCACCCGGGTACCCCCCCAGGATTTATTGCAATCCGGCAGATAGGTTCGGCCGCTCTTGAATTCGCCATACCAGTAATACACGCCTTCATGCACTAGCAGACCGCCACCGTGGGCATTGATCGGCTGGCCTTCCGTGTCAGTCCAAAGGCTGCCCGGAACAAACTCTCCTGCTGCCCGACCATTCAAAGCCGATAAGATGCCCAGTGCCAAACAGGCCAAAATCGTTAAAAAATTGTTCCGCATGTGTGTCCCATGAATGTTTACAGCTGCAGTTTAATGCCATCAAACCCTGCCTGTCCCGCCGGCAATTCAGCCTCGTTAAGTAAGGGGTTGTTTAAGCATCCATGATAAGGCAGCCATGGCGGCAGTCCATTACCCGAACGAGTAAACGTGACGGCATTGCAGTTTCGACGCATCGTGCTATGCTCTTGTTGGCGGTGCTTCCGATCCGTTCATGCGCGTTACTTTATCCACCATCCTGCTGTTTGGGCTGACGGTCTTGGCCGGATTTACCGGTCAGGCCGCTGGCGAGTCATCGGAAATCCTGACCAATGCGGCCCAAATTCGGGCTTTATCACCAACGCAGGCAGCCAAAGGCTTGCCCGTACGGCTGAAAGGCATCGTCACGACCACCGCCAGTTGGAATGCCCTGGTCATCATGGACGAGACGGCCGGCATCTATGTGACGGCAAACCATTTCATGTCCACCGTGTATCACCGCGGCGACGTAGTGGAGGTTGAAGGCACCACCGATCCCGGTGAATTCGCCCCGATTGTCAGGGTGAATACCGATCACAAAGCAGGTACCGCCCCCATTCCGGCCCCGCAACCCGCCAGCTATCGGCAGATCATGACCGGGGCGCGGGATGCCCAGTGGATTCAATTCACCGGCGTGGTGAGAAAATGCTCCAAGCCGACGGACACCAACGGAATCTGGCGCATGGAAGTGGCGGCCGATGGCGGCTCCCTGCAGGTGCGCTTCAACAACCCGCAGGACCTGCACATCGATGTGGATGCCGAAGTCTGTGTGCAAGCCATCTGCTATTATCAGGTAAACCTGCGACGGCAGGTGCTGAATCCGGTCCTGCAGATTCCGGTGGGCGTACCGCTCCGCGTGGTGCAATCCGCGCCGACCGATCCCTTTGCCGCCCCATTCCGCTCCGCCGAAAGCCTGCTCCGGTTTTCGCCGGCCAGCTCGTTCGACCATCGCGTGCACGTGCGTGGCATCGTCACCTGCCATCAAGCCGACCCCACCCGGCTGATCTG
>CAIJGS010000322.1 GCA_903820285.1 uncultured Verrucomicrobia subdivision 3 bacterium
CGGACTGGTGGACGAGTTCAATACCAGTGTACCAGGAAAAAGCCCTCTCCTTGGGGAGAGGGTTGGGTGAGGGCGAGCGTCAAAACATATTTTTCCGTCAGCTTGCAAACCAGATGATTAATCTGTTTATTGGCGCATACCCGCCCCTCCCTCCGCGCTCCTCCGCGTTCTTCGCGTCTCCGCGTTAATCCGCCCTTCGCCGGAATTGGCTTTGCTCCGCGGCCTGAATCCGCCAACCTTGCGGGCGTCAAAACACTTTGAAAACGCTGCATCTTTATCTGCTGCGCCAGATTCTCGCCACCACCGTCATGACGGTGGCGGTGTTCACCTTTGTTTTGCTGCTCGGGAATGTGCTGCGGGAAATCCTGCCGCTGCTGGTTTCGGGGCAGATGGGCGTGGGCCTGATGCTCAAGGCGGTCGGCCTGCTCATTCCGTTCGTGTGGGTGTTTGCCCTGCCGATGGGTTTGCTCACGGCCACGCTGCTGGTCTTTGGGCGGTTCAGTGCGGACCAGGAGCTCACGGCCGCGCGCGCGGGGGGCATCAGCCTGCTTTCGCTGGTCACGCCGGTGGTGCTGCTCAGTCTGGTGGCGTGCGGTCTGAGCGCGTGCATCAATATGGAGCTTGGGCCCGCCTCACGCGTGGCTTACAAGGGGCTGAAATTTCAATTCGTTTCGCAGCTTTCGGCCGCCGCGCTGCCGGAGGGACAGGTGATCCGCGATTTTCGCGGGTTTCTGGTTTATATCGCGAAGAATGATGGGGGCGAACTGAGTGACGTGACCATTTATCATCAGACCAATAATACCTCCAGCAGTTTTCATGCTCTCACCGCCAAGGCCTGGGTGGACAACACCAATAATCAGGTGGTGATTGACCTGATCGAGCCGCGGGGGGTGACGGTGGTGGAACCAAAGGCGGGGGCGGTGGGAACCCATTCTTACTTTACCGCCTGGTCGGAATTTCCCTGCGGCCTGCCGCTGCCTTCGGCAACCAACCGGAGCTTCACCCTGTCCATCAGCGACATGACTTTCGGCCAGTTGCAGCATGCCTATGTGGAACGTGATCTGCCCGCCACCAACCAGCTGACGCCGGCGATGCTGGGGACCAATTCGCTGGCCGAGGCGCAGGCCACCCTGGCGGCTGTGCAAAAACTTCAGCGCCGGGAGCATTCCCAGATTCTGGCGGAGATGCACCGGCAGGTGGCCTTTTCGTTTGCCTGCTTCTCCTTCACGCTCATCGGCATTCCGCTGGGCATCCGGGTGCATCGGCGGGAGACGAATATCGGCATCGCCATCGCGCTGATCCTGGTGGTGGTATATTACACCTTCATCATGCTCGGGCAGGCACTCTCCGGCCGGCCGGAGTTTCATCCACAACTGATTTTCTGGCTGCCCAACTTTATTTTTCAGATTACCGGCGCGTGCCTGCTGTGGCGGGCCAACCGGGGGATTTGATGAGATATCTTGAGGAAAAATTGGGGGTATTTGAAAAACGGCAGGAATATAGTGTGACACTCGCCCTCACCCAACCCTCTCCCCGGGGAGAGGGCTTTTTCCTTGGCTCATTTTCCGAACATTTGTCCACCGGTCCGACCCATCCAGCGACTTGATCCGCGAAATACGCGGCAACCGTTTCTCCTTCTCCTCGGGGGAGAAGGCAGGGATGAGGGCGAGCGTTAAAACATACTTTTCCGATCCAGCACTATCACCGGTGATCGCGACAAATAGTTCGTTGAAGCCTCATTATCCGACTCTGAAAAAGTTATCTGCCGCGCCGGAAGGCATTCCGTTCCGACCGGTTGCGGCTCTCCAGCTTTTCAGACAAATCCTGCAACGCGCCGCCGATCATCAGAATGAAATTCTCGCAACTGGCCGTGGTGCCGCCGAAGCCGGTGACCATGTCGCGCTCCAGCCGGTCATTGGTCACCACCATCACCTCGCCATATTCCTGGAAACGGTGGGCGGCGCGTTCGATGAGATCATCAGCGGTCTGACCGGCGCGGGAGAACAGGACCTCGACGCCGCTGATGGAATCGTTCTTGGGCTTGGTGTAGCGACTGCGGTTGCCATCGAAGAAAATGGTCACCGGCGTGCCGCAGGCATCCTGATATTGGGTGAGCACCTCCACGAGCGCATCGCGGGCGGCCGCGGAATGGCGCGGCGCGCCCGCCGCCAGCTCGGGCCACTGGTGCAGCAGGCTGTAACCATCCACGAGGATGCGTATCAGCGCCATGATGACAGCTTACCGTTGCGGGCATTATTCGTCCATCAGGCAAAGAATATTTCTGTTTACAGGCTGATTGACAAACAGTTATTCGCGCTAACACGGCTTGGAATTTCAGCCTGTGCCCGGCTGCGGTGGACCAATCAAAGGCCGTTTAATTACGGAATATGCCCGGCGGAAATAACTTGAAAACTAATGCCGCCCGCTCCGTGATTGTCACCGTTTTTTTGTTTGACTAAACAACAAATGTGCATTTATTTATTCCGAAGAAAAATCATCCAAATGCAAATCGCTTATATGACCACCCGATGCATTGTCCGAACCGGTGTACAGCTGGTTCCCGCAGCCATGATGGCGCTGGCGTTGACCAGTCACGCCCAATCCACGCTGGTTAATTTCGAAGATTCCCAGCTGCAGCGCCCGGACGCGGGTTTCATTATCACTTACACTGGCAATGCCTCTCCAGTGGCCCTGGCTACCGGCGGGGGATCAAGCTGGAAGGTGGAGGGTACCAGCGGATCCAATGCGTTGGGTTTTTGGGGTAACTGGACACCCGGCGCCAAGAATCAGGGCTACACCGGGGCGGGTGACACCAACTGGGTTTCCATCAATTTTGTGGTTCCCAATACGTCCACGCCGAGCGCGGTGGATGTCAGTTTTGATCTGCTGGAACAGGCGACTCAAACGGCCAGTTATGTTTTCTATGGATTCAAGGACGGCAACTTGGTGAGCACCAATGTCCCCACGCTGGCCAGCGTGGTCTTTAATACCTACTCCGAAAAAATGGCTTCGATTTCCTTTTCCGGCATCGATGAAATCCGTTTGAACAGCAACGGCCCCGGCGGATTGGATAACTTTGTTTTTTCCACCAGCGCGGTGCCGGAGCCGTCGTCAATCGCGCTGGCCGCCTTGGGTGCTGCCGGACTGCTCCAGTTGCGCCGTCGGAAATGATACTTTGATTTGATTTTAATCACACCCAGCCGCCGCGAGCCTTCGCGGCGGCTGTTTTTTTATCCCTGAGTGGCGGCCAGAAAATTATCAGCCTGCCCGTGAAAATTGGTTCGACTCAACGGTACATAACTGTCACGGTCAAAGGCGATACCACGTGCCCTTAATGATTCAAATAAAAATGGCCGGCCGGGCCGGATCAACAACCATGATACGATCAATGATTAAACTGGCGGTATTTGGCGCGCTTCTGGCAGTAGTCTTGCCAACGGCAGTGGCCGGTCAGCCGCACATTGTCAGCCTTTATAATTTTGTCCGCGAACGGGATTTCCGGCTGCCGGATTCCGAGGCGGTGCTGTTCAACGCCACCACGCAGCAAGTCCAATTGATCAAGCAGGCGAACCTGCACGCCACATGGGCACTGGAGTATGACGCGCTGATGGATACCAACTACCAGAATTACTTCCGGCAGGAGTTGGGCACCAATGACGAAATCGCCGCGTGGTGGGAGATTCCGCAGGAGCTGGTGGAAAAGGCCGGGCTGACCTGGCGCGGCCATCATCATTGGGACCCGGTGGCAAATGTCGGCTTTTCGCCGGGCTACACACCGGCCGAGCGCATCCGGTTGGTGGATGTCTATATGGCGGATTTCAAGGCGATCTTTGGCCGCTACCCGCGCACGGTCGGTTCCTGGTACATTGATGAAGTCACGCTGGCCTACATGGCCAAGCAATATGGCATCATTGCCTCCTGCAATTGCAAGGATCAGATCGGCACGGATTTTTATACCCTGTGGGGCGGTTATTGGAATCAGGCTTATTATCCCAGCCGCCTGAATGCCTACATGCCGGCGCAGACGCGCGCGGGGCAAATTGATGTGCCGATCTTCCGCATGCTCGGCAGCGATCCCATTTATCAGCATGGCACCACTCCGGGTTTGATTTCGCTCGAACCGGTTTATCACGCTGGCGGCGGCGGTTCGCCGGAGTGGGTGAATTGGTTCATGCACAATCTGATTGAGCAACCGGCGCTGGCGTTTGCCTTTACCCAGGCCGGCCAGGAAAATTCATTTGGCTGGGAGGCCATGAAATCCGGACTGACGCAACAAGTGACCCTGTTTGCCGAGGAAGTCCGGGCGGGCAAGATCCAGGTCTGGACGCTGGAAGCGGCGGGCAAATGGTTCCGTCAAAATTATCCGCTGACACCGTCGACCGCCATGGTGGCCCTGGATGACTGGCGTCATGAAAATCGCAAGACGGTCTGGTACGACAGCCGGTTTTACCGCCTGAATGTGCTGTGGCAGAACGGCTCGTTTTTCATCCGCGACCTGCATTGTTTCGACGAATCCATGATCTCCCCCACGCATGACCAGGTGTTGAAGGCGACGTCGCTGGCCTATGAAACCCTGCCGGTAATGGATGGGGCCCAATGGTCCGGTTCCGGCACAAACCCGGCCGGCATGTGGCCCGTACGACTGCTGCCGGATGGCTCCACATCCGTCCTTGCGCCGGCCGGTCCGCCGGAGGTTCGGGAGCTAAACAAAAAAGATTTGAGCATCCGGCAATCGCTGGCAGGCGGCGGCTATTTTTCAATCATTTGCAGCGAAGCCAAGGTCACGTTCGCGGGGGTGGATAGCGCTGGCAAGCCGTTGGCCTGGGCCTGCGATCTGACCGGTGGGACGAGGCAGGCGGCGGCGGTGCAGCACATCGCGCCAGATGGTATTGCATATCGCTATCATGGGGTAGAGTATCAGCTCAAGCTGGGACGCCATGCCGGGTCCTGCGAGCAATCGAGCAATGGCGGTATCCGGTTTTTGCCCAACCCGGCGGGAAAACTGGAGCTGATCTCGGACGTCACCCGGCGGTGACGGTCTTGGACAAATAAAAACCCCCGCCATGCTGATGGCGGGGGATGATTCGGGAGCGAGCGGTTTGACCCGCTCGCATTGAAATTATTTGCGCCGGCGGGCGGCTGCCAAACCGGCGATGCCCAGACCAGCCAAGGCCAGCGTGGAGGGTTCGGGGGTTGGGGCCGGATTTCCACCCTCAAAGAATAGGCCTGAGAAGGTCAGGTCTGTCCAATTATCACTGCCGAATTGAAAGTCTTCGGAAAACACTAAATCAACCGGGGTGGCGGCCAGGTAGTCGCCGAGGTTGTAGGTCGTAAACGTGCTGTTTTTAAAATCAAGAAAATCAATTGGATTACCAAAACCTGCAATCGCCACACTTTGGTTGTTAAAGATCCCTGCATCAGGAGCGGCGAGGGTGGAAGTGCCGACTCCGGTGACATCAAAGGTGATACCAGATGTCGGGGTCCATACATAACTGCCAGCCGCTTCAACCCCAGGGTAGCCAGAAGGTGCAATGCTCGACAAGGGAGCGGACATGGACATCGTGAATGCACTGTCGGAGAATGTGGTGCCATTGTGGAATCCGCTCACCGTCCCGGAAAGTGTAAAGGTCACGTCCGTTGGCGTCGCTTGGGCCAGCAAGGCGGCCGAAACCGTCAAAATGGCTAGGGTAATTTGTTTTTTCATCTAATTTGTTTTTTTTTTTTTGGGGCATTCCCTATAAGTAGATAGAGACTGCATAAAATTATTTAATTTCCCCATTAACTAGTCAATCCATAATTTTTACATCATGTTACAAACAGGCAGGAACAAATCCCTGAGCCTGATGAAAGTTAAACGATTCCGGCAACGATGTCAATTTCATTTCCGAAGGCGGCTGGAATCCGCTTGCGAAGCCAACCGCTTTAATGCCAACTTGCTGGCTGCCATGCGACCAACTATCCCTGCTACCTTTAATCGTTTCCTGACCAAACTCTTTTTTCTCCTCGCGCTGGGCTTGGCCCTCGTTCCCGGGTTGCGCGCGGACGTGAAACTTCCCGGCGCCATCAGCGATCACATGGTGCTGCAACAGCAGCAGGCCAATCCCATCTGGGGCTGGGATGCGCCGGGCACGCAGATCACGGTGACCTTTGCCGGTCAGACCTACACCGCCACGGCCGGAACGGACGGTTCCTGGTCGGTGAAACTCGCCGCGCTGCCCGCCAATGCCACGCCGCAGACGCTGACCATTACCGGTACTTCCAAGCGCGAGGTGCAGGATGTGCTCATCGGTGAAGTCTGGCTGTGCTCCGGCCAATCGAACATGGAGATGGGTGTGGGGATGGTGCAGAATGGCGAGGCGGAAATTGCCGCCGCCAACTTTCCCAATATCCGGTTGCTTAAAGTTCCCAAAAACTGGCAAGCCGAATCCCAGACCGACCAGCCGGCTAATTGGAAAACCTGCACGCCGGAAAACATTGCCCAGGGCGGATGGAACGGCTTTTCCGCCGCCGGTTACTTTTTTGGCCGGGAATTGCATCGTCAATTGAAGGTGCCCGTGGGGCTGGTGGACTGCACCTGGGGCGGCACGCGGATTGAGTCGTGGACGCCGCCGGAAGGTTTTGCGTCTGTATCGTCGCTGAGCGGGTTGAATACGGCGGTGCAACTGGGCGATCCCCGCGCCGTGACCCATAAGCAACGGTTGGGACAATTTCTGGATGAAGCCGCGCATTGGTTGGAGCAGGCCCGCGCCTCGCTGTCCACGGCCGCGCTCGTGCCGCCGATGCCAGCCTATCCGCAGGAGCTGTTGCCGCCGCATGATGTGCAAAACCCGACGGCGCTGTATAATGGCATGATCTATCCGGTGCATCCGCTGGCGATTCGCGGGGCCATCTGGTATCAGGGCGAGGCCAATCTGGGCGACGGCATGTTGTATGCCGAAAAAATGAAGGCCCTGATCGGCGGCTGGCGGCAGGTGTGGCAGGAAGGGGATTTTCCGTTTTATTTCGTCCAGATCGCCCCGTTTAATTATGGCGACCGTCCGCAGTTGCTGCCCGAACTGTGGGAAGGTCAGGCCGCCGCCGCCCGGGAAATTAACAATGCCGGCATGGCGGTGGTGAATGATATTGGCAACCTGCGGGACATTCATCCCAAGAACAAACAGGAAGTGGGCCGACGCCTGGCGCTGCTCGCGCTGGCCAAAACCTATGGTCTCAAGGATCTGGTATCTTCCGGGCCGACTTATCAATCCCTGGCGATTGAGGGCAATACCCTACGAATCCGGTTTGATCATGCCGATGGCGGCCTGGCCAGCCGCGATGGCCAGCCGTTGAGCGGTTTTGAAATCATTGACGCTGATGAAGGCGGTTTTGTGAAGGCCGAGGCCAAGGTGGATGGCGACGCCGTGGTGCTGTCCGCCCCGGAAGTGGCCCATCCCGTGGCCGTGCGGTTTGCCTGGAGCCAGCTGGCCGAGCCCAATCTGGTCAATGGCAGCGGACTGCCTACGAGCGCCTTCCGCGCGGGCACCGTGCCCAAGCGCGACTGGGCGAACATGCACGTGCCGGAAGTGAAGCATTACCAGCTCGTCTATGAACTCGATTTGTCCAAGGTCGGCCCGGACATTCATTGGGACGTGGACAACCGTAATCTCATCCATGCGCCATTTGACCGCGTTGCCTACAGCCTGGAATTGCAGGATGCCAATGGTGTTTCGCAGGCCGTGTACGTTTCGATGGATGCCTTCACCGATTCGCTGGATAAAATTGGCGTGCCGACGCTCGCCTCCGGAGCGAATTTCCAGGTGAACGTGGCGCACCTGAATGTGTACTCCGATGTCAAAGGCATCGTCACGGGAACCAATCTGGATGGCGGCAACATTGAGTTTTGGCCCAACAATTATTCGCCGGAAAATTCGGCCAATGTACCGAATGCCTCCGCCAGCGTGTTTGACTTTGGCGACCAGCAGGGCTTCCCGCCGGATGGTTACGGCTCCATGCAGGTGCACAACCACGACGCCCGGCAGACAATCTTTGCCCTCAATCACTGGCGTGACGGGCAGGGCGCGGATGTCGGCATTGGCAATGCTCCCAATGGCAACCCGGACTGGACCTTTGCCGCTAACGCCGGGAATTACAAAGTCAAACACCTGCGCGTGTTTGTGCGGTGCAAGTAGGGGCAATATTCAGATCACAACGCTTGCCCGGGCCGACCGCTCAGGCTTATGTTCCGGCGGCCCGCCCGGCGCGTGATGCTCCACTTTGATGATCAGGTTGGGTTTCACGCCAGCCAAGGCGGGCAGCAGGTGATTCAAAACCTGTTCCGCGGTCATGCGAAATTTCCGGCCGCGGGCGCTGACCTTGAGCCAGCCCTGGTCATCCCGGTAATAGCGCTCCGTGAAATTTTTGGTCCCCAGCAGAATAAGATAACTGTCGTTGGTCAGTTTCATAGGACGTGCAGGAATCCGGTGGAGTAAGTCACCGCGTGGCCGGCCATGCCCACCCGTTCGCCGCGCAGTTCGCAAAACAATTCTCCGCCGCGCGCCGAAACCTGTCGCGCGTGCAGTTTCATCCGCCCCAGGCGTTCCGCCCAGTAGGGAATGAGGGTGCAATGTGCGGAGCCGGTAACGGGATCTTCCGGCACCCCGGCGCGCGGGGCAAAAAAGCGGGAAACAAAATCGCACTGTTCGCCGGGAGCCGTGGCGATGATGCCCAGGCAATCCAGCCGCATCAGCGCGGCCATGTCCGGCTTCAGGTTCCGGACGGTTTGCTCGCTATCAAAAATGGCCAGATAATCCCGCGCCTTGGCCGTGGCCACCGGGGTGGCTCCGAGACCGGCGATCAGATCCGCCGGGGTGGGGCAGGGGACGGCCGGGCGGGCGGGAAAATCGAGTGTCAGCAGATCATGCTCCCGGGTAACCGTCAGCAGACCGGACCGGGTTTGAAACCGCACGATGGATTCCCGGTAGCCGAGATGCTGGAAAATCACGTGGGCGGGCGCCAGGGTGGCATGACCGCACAGGTCCATCTCCAGATTGGGCGTGAACCAACGCAGGTCGAAGTGCTCCGTGCGCTGCACCACGAAGGCGGTTTCCGCCAGGTTGTTCTCGGCGGCAATGGCTTGCAGTGTGGCGTCGGGCAGCCAGTCCGTCAGCAGACAGACCCCGGCCGGGTTGCCGGTGAACAGGCGGTCCGTGAACGCATCCACCTGATAATAGGGTATGCTCATAACGGTTTACAGGATGGGCCGGGAGGCGGGAAAATGCAAAACCATCTGCGGCGGAAGCCTGAATAAACGCAGAGCCGCCAAGGCCGCTGAGAAACGCTGAGAAAACAGTTTTGCTCTGCGTTCCTTAGCGTTCTCCCCGTCTCCGCGTTGATTTCCTTCCCTGGCATCATCCCAGTTGGTGAATGCCCGCATCCGGGCAGCCTGCATTTTTACGCTGCAAACAGGGGGCGGATTGGGTAGATTAGGTCCGTTCATTAGCTAATGTCCGAAAAACCATCATTTTTTTCCCGGCCCGGCGGGCGCATCATCACGCTGGCGGCCATTGTGTTTGTACTGGACCAGTTCACCAAGCAACTGGTGCTGCGCTACCTCATGGAAGGGGACGAGCGGACGGTTATTCCCGGATTTTTCAACCTGGCCCACCGGGTGAATACCGGCGCGGCGTGGAGCCTGTTCACCGGTAATAACGCGCTGCTGGCGGCGGTCGCGCTGGTGGCCCTGGTGGTGCTCACCCTTACGCGGAAACATTTCAAGGCCGACACCCTCACGGGCCAGATCGCGTTTGGCCTGATTTTCGGCGGCATTATCGGCAATCTCACCGACCGGATCTTGCCCGGCCGCCATGCGGTGGTGGATTTCCTGCACTTTTACCTCCAACGCCGGGGCACGCTGGATACCTATGATTTCCCGGCCTTCAACGTGGCGGATTCCGCCATCTGCACCGGCGTGGCGCTGATTTTCATCCTGACCTGGAAGCAGGAGCATGCGCCGTCGCAAACCCAGAAGGCGGCTACGGATCAATAACATCATGGCGGCACGCACAGACCAATTGACGGTGGAACAATCGCAGCCCGGTGAGCGGCTGGATGTGTTTCTGCGCACCCAGTTCCCGGCCGCCTCGCGCGGCACCATGCAGCGGCTGATCGAGCAGGGGCACATCCTGGTGAACGGCAAGCCGGTCAAGGCCACGCATAAACCCCGCGCCGGCGAGAAGATTGACATTACCTGGCCGGAAGCCCGCCCGGCCGAGGCGCTGCCGGAGGAAATTCCACTGGATATTCTGTTTGAGGACAAGTCGCTGCTGGTGGTGAACAAACCCGCCGGCCTGGTGGTGCACCCTGCCGCCGGTCATGAAGAGCACACGCTCGTGAACGCCTTGCTTTTCCATTGCAAAGATTCGTTGAGCGGCATCGGCGGCGTGGCGCGACCGGGCATTGTTCACCGGCTGGACAAGGAAACCAGCGGCTGCCTGGTGGTGGCCAAGAATGACGAGACCCATCTGGCGCTGGCCGAACAGTTTTCCAGTCGCACCGTCAAAAAGATTTATCACGCCATCGTCTGCGGCCTGCCGGTGCGGGACGAAGGGGAAATCCATGCCGCCATCGCCCGCCATCCCACGCATCGCAAACGGATGGCTGTGCATGACGACAACGACGGCCGCGCCGCCCATACCAGCTACCGCGTGCTGGAACGGCTGACCGCCGCCGCGCACATGGAAGCGCAGATTCACACCGGCCGCACGCATCAGATTCGCGTGCACTTTCAATTTCTTGGTCACCCCGTGGTGGGCGACACCACCTACGGCGCCAAGCCCAACCAGCGGCTGACGGAGCAGACCGGCTACGCCGCGCCCCGGGTCTTGCTTCATGCGAAGGAATTGTCCTTCATCCATCCGCGCACCAAGAAGACGATCAAACTGGAAGCGCCGCTGCCGGCGGATTTCAAGGCGGGGTTGAAGGCGTTGTGTTTGCCTTGATGAGGCTTGATTAGGCACGATGAGCCTTGATTGCTGGGGTTTTAACGCAAAGGCGCAAAGGCGCGAAGACGCAAAGGGGATGGGGTGGGGAAGCTCCAAATTCCAACCTCCAAGTTCCAAAGAAGCTCCAAGCAGCAGGCTTCCAAGGGGCGGGGTGGTTTTTTTGCGGATGCCTTGATTTGCCTTGATCAGGCACGATTACAGGGGTTTTTGCCTTGATGGTGCCTTGATGGGCGTGGTAAACCGCGTCTCGGCTCCCGAATTTCGAGCGGGCACGGCGAGGGCGATGTGGAGTGCGGCGGCATGACGCC
>CAIJGS010000323.1 GCA_903820285.1 uncultured Verrucomicrobia subdivision 3 bacterium
ACCCCGACCGCGTCCACAATAAAGTGAACCAGATGATCCGCTGGCACCCAGTCGCGCAGATTGGGCGGCAAAAGCAGCGGTGTGTCGCGGTCAAGGGAAACAAAACGGGCAGCCATGCCTCAATAATAGCAAAGCCATTAGAAATTACAAGTACTTATAAAGTGTATAAGACATTACTCTTTATCCTAAGTCCGACAGGCTGCTAGTGCTTTGGTTTTTCGTCCTCTGCATCATCCCGCTGATCTTATCGGCCTTGTTTCAAAACCCGGCGGCTGCCCACTTCTCCCTGCTGGCCCCCGGTTTTATCGCCCTCGGTAATATGAATGGTATGAATGGCACGGACTGGCCCATGCTCTACAAAGCCTTGGTCGCCCACCTCCTGATTGACGTCCTCATCTTCCTCGGCTGGCGGCAGCAGTGGAATCTCCTCCTGAAACGCGCCGCCCCGTAAACGATCGCGTTCCGCCCCCAAGCGATCGGGTCAGTTTGGACGGATGGCTTGGCCATGGTCATGCGACCGTGTCGTAAACCAACGCCCGCAAGACGCCCTGCCCGCCGGTCCGACACCGACACGGGCGCATCCTGACACTGCCCCCGAATACTAAGCCGTGGTCATGCCGGAAACCGTTCGCACGAAGGGTTTCCTCCCTCTCCGCCATTGGTAAATGGAGGAGAGGGCCGGGGTGAGGTGGCGCTCATCTAATTAGGCTCAGGGGGCAGTGCCTCAGGATACGCCCCACGACACACCGACACCGCCATGAAAACCGCCATTTGACTTTCCCCAACCTGTGTTATATTCCCTGCGGAGGAGTATACATGGTTACCACCCACAGTCTGCCAACAGATGGAGCATTCGCAGAAATGCTCAATAGCTTCGCCCACCGGTGTTCCGCTGTTGACCGCGGATATCATCCCGCCCTGCCCAGCTTCCTCGCATTGCATCCGCATCGCCATCCATCCCATGTCTCCATTCAAGGCAAAAACCCCAGCAATCAAGGCTCATCAAGCCTAATCAAGGCATCCGATGAAAAATGTAAACCCCACGAAGCTATCAACCGTCCACCCGAAAATCAAATTGGCCCTTGGCATTTGGAAATTGAAAATAATCAAAACCCCTTTATAAACGTGAAAATCAAGTTATATCCAGAATCAACCCGCCACTGGAATCCGTTCCCTACCCGGAACGCGTCCGTCCTTGGACGCAGCTCTCACCCAACCTGCCAACCGCCCCGCCCTCCCCAAAACTGCCGCTCACCCGCCCCCGAAAACCGAGATCCGGGAATCGAGACCCGTTTTTCCACCCAAATCCACCCAAATCCACCCAAATCCAGCCAAATCCAGATAAATCAAGGTACTTTCAGATCACGATCGTCCCGCCCCGGGTATCCGCCGGAGGCACTTTAGCCTTTGGCGTTGAGCTTTAGAATTCGTTCAAAATCCCTTTAAAAACGTGAAAATCAAGCTAAATCCAGAATCATCAACCGCCCTCATCAAGGAACCGTCTTTTCCACCCTCCCCGGCAGCGGTCACGTCGCTTGCGCTTTCACCAGCTATTGCCTTATGACCCGAAAAAATCCATGTTGCGGGCGTGCAATGGGTTGAACGACTGACAAATTTCTGGCCGCATATCGCCGCAGGATTCGACCTGCTGGCCGTGCTGCTGGCATCATCGCATGCGCTGCTGCACAAGCGCGATCCCCGGGCAGCGACGTTGTGGCTCGGCTTCATCTGGCTGCTGCCGGTGCTGGGTCCGGCCGCGTATCTGGTGCTGGGTGTGAACCGCATCCGCCGCCGCGCCATCAAACTGAATGTCCACGAAACCCTGGCGCGCCCCGTGCCGGAAAACCTGGGCGAACCCGAAGCCGCCGGCGCGGATCACCTCAAACATCTGGCCCGGGTCGTCAATGCGGTCGCCACCCGCCCGCTGGCGGGAGGCAATGACATCCGCCCGTTGTTGAATGGCGACGCAGCCTTTCCGGAAATGCTCGCCGCCATTGACGCGGCGCAGTCATCCGTTTCGCTGGGCACGTATATTTTTGACAATGATCAGAGCGGCCGGCAATTCGCCGCCGCCCTGGGCCGGGCCCGTCAGCGCGGGGTGGCCGTGCGGGTGCTGGTGGATGCGGCGGGCGTGCGCTATTCCTGGCCAACCATCCTGCATGAATTGCGCCGCCAGCAGGTGCCGGCGGCCCGGTTTCTGCCATCATCCCTATTCCAGCCCTGGCGGGCAACGACGCTCAATCTGCGGAACCATCGCAAGCTGATGGTGGTGGACGGAGCGATCGCCTTCACCGGTGGCATGAACATCCGGCATGGGAATGTCCTGGGCGATCATCCGAAACAGCCAGTACAGGACTTGCATTTCCGGGTGACGGGTCCGGTGGTCACGCAATTGCAGGAGGCGTTTGCCAATGACTGGGCGTTTGTCACGGGGGAAGTATTGGATGGCGCCCAATGGTTCGCGCCGCCGAAAGAATGCGGAGCGGTGGTGGCCCGGGTGATCACCGACGGGCCGGATGGGGATTTTGAAAAACTGCGCCTGACCCTGCTGGCAGCGTTGTCCGAAGTGCAGGACTCGGTGCTGATTGTGACGCCGTATTTTCTGCCGGACCCGGCGCTGGTCTCGGCGCTGAACCTGGCCGCCTTGCGGGGCGTACGGGTGGACCTCATTCTGCCGGCGGTGAATAACCTGCCCTACGTCAATTGGGCCTCCCGCGCGATGTGGTGGCAGGTGCTGGAGCGAGGCTGCCATGTATGGCTCACCCCGCCGCCGTTTGACCACACCAAGCTGATGGTGGTGGACAGCCATTGGGTGCTAATGGGGTCGGCCAACTGGGACGCGCGGAGCCTGCGGCTGAATTTTGAGCTGAATGTGGAATGCTACGGGCGGGAGTTTGCGGGCCAGATGGAGGCGATCATCCGCCAGAAACTGCGCGGCGCCCGGGAAATTACGCTGGCGGAAGCGGATGGGCGGCTGGCCATCGTAAAATTACGGGATGCCACCGCCCGGTTGTTCTCGCCGTTTTTGTGAGCGGGAGAAGGTTTGGCCCCGTCAGGGGTTGGGAGTTTGCAGCATGCCGTTGTAGTTGGGGTTCGCGGCGGTCGCGGGGTCCACCCCATTCTGGCTCCGTTCCACCACCCGGTGCTCCAAAGCAAACACGGTAGGCAGGCCAATGCCTGCAATCAGAACGCTGCCCAGGAACACGCCAACGAGAGCAGGAACAAGGATCCCTTTGCCGGCGGGTTCGCGCAATCCAGCCACTGCCAGCAGGCCAAAAAGGATGCCGACCACCAGCAACCCCAGCAAGGCGACCCGCAGGTTCAGGCCGGCCGCGCCCGCCGGATGGTGAAACATGAACGTGGCCAGCAGGATGCCCCCCATGACGGAACCAAGACAACTGATCCGGGCAAACCACGGCGAAAATCCGGGCGCCGGCGCGGTTGCCGGCAAAGCTCGTTTTTGCGGCGGCTGGTACCGTTGGCGCTTTTGCTCCCGCCGCAAGAGGATTTCGACAATGCCCCAAACACCCAAGGGTAGGAAGATGACGGATAAACAGTACACGGTCACCACCAGGTACAGGGTGGGAGTGACCGAGCGGCGGGCCAACAGGCTGAGGAGACTGCCAACGCCGACCGAGAGGATAATAAACAACTCCCCGGCGAGTTTTTCAACAAACCGACCCGGTTGCGCATCGCCCCGGGAACTCGCCTCGAAACCACCCAGCATGTTGATCACGAAAATCAACGCGAAAACCATGGCAATTGCCAGTCCGATTGAATGATAGATTCCAAGTCTGAGTCTCATTTTGCACCTCCCTTGCTCTATGAGGCTATTTTCCTCACGCTTTTTGTCCAGAATAAACTATTCAAATCTAAGGAGAACCAACCGATCAGGGGGTTCTCCAGTGGAACCGGTTGCCACCCCGCTTTGACCGGCGGGAAAACACCGCTGTATTTTTCCCCAGAACCGGCTGGAAATCGGGTGAAAACCGCCTAAGCTGTCGGCATGTCTAGTATTGGCAAATTGATGAAACAGGCTGCGCGCATGCAGCAGCAGATGGAACAGATCCAGGCACAACTCGCCCTCCGCACGGTGGAAGCTACCAGCGGCGGCGGCGCGGTGAAGGTGACCGCCAAGTGCGACGGTTCGATTGCCTCAATCAAGATTGATCCGGCGGCATTGAATCCCGCCGACGCCCAGATCGTGGAGGACATGATTCTCCTGGCCGCCAACCAGGCGCTGGCACAGGCCAAGGAAATTTCCAACGCCGAAATGGGCAAAGCCACCGCCGGCTTCAGCCTGCCGGGCATGTAATCCGCCCGGATCGGTGCGACGGACAATTTTGCGTCCGCCCTGACCTCTCATTGCCCCACCATGCTACCTGAACCCATCACCGCCCTGACGGCGGCACTGAGCAAGCTGCCGGGTATCGGCCCGCGTTCGGCTGAACGCCTGGCGCTGCATTTGGTGCAGACAGATATGGCCACGGTGCGGCATCTGGCGGGGACGATTCTCCTGGCGCGCGAGCGCATTCAATTTTGCGCCATCTGCGGCGCGCTCACCGAACAATCCCCCTGCCCCACCTGCACCGACGTGCGCCGGGACGCAACGCTGGTGTGCGTCGTGGAAAAGGCGGTGGACATTCTGAGTATCGAAAAATCCGGCACCTTTCGCGGCAAATTTCATGTGCTCGGCGGCAAGATTTCGCCGCTGGACGGCGTGGAACCGGATGACCTGCGAATCGCCGGCTTGGAAAGCCGCCTCACCACCGAACCGGTCCGCGAAGTGATCATCGCCCTCGGCACGGATGTGGAAGGCGACGCCACGAGCAATTACCTGGCGAAGCGCATCGCGCGACCCGGCCTGAAAATCTCCCGCATCGCCTACGGCTTGCCCGCCGGGAGCGGCCTGGAATTCGCGGATGAACTCACGCTCAACCGGGCCCTGGAAGGCCGCCGCGAAATGCATTAAATCCTTACCACATGTCTTCCCCCGCCCTCATTTTTGATCTTGGCAAAGTCCTGGTGGATTTTGACTATTCCATCGCCGCCCAAAAGATCGCCGCCCGCAGCGCCAAGGCACCGGCTGACTTGCATGCATTCCTGGGCAGTTCGCCGCTGCTGGGGCAATATGAATCCGGCGAATTGTCACGCAACCAATTTTACGAACTCATCCGCGACGCGATCCACTTTCAGGGTGACCTGACGGAATTTGGGGCTTACTTCGCGGAGATTTTCACGGAAATGCCGGGCACCATCGCCCTGCACGGGGAACTGCGGCAGCGCGGATTCAAGACCTACATTTTCTCAAACACCAACGACCTGGCCATCGAACACGTCCGGAACGATTTCCCCTTCTTTGCCCACTTTGACGGTTACATTTTTTCGTACGAAGTCGGCGGCATGAAGCCGCAGCCGAAGATTTACGAGGCCATGGAAGCCATGACCGGCAAGCGCGGTGCCGACCTGATCTACATTGACGACCGGGCGGAAAACATCGCCGCCGGCACCGCGCGCGGCTGGCGGGCCATCCTGCATGAAAGCCCGGAAAAGACGCGGGCAGCGCTGGTGGGGTATGGTATTTTGCCGGCGTAGGGCAGTCATGCCGTGTGAACAGTCCGTGACGGGTTCCGGCCATCCTCTATCCACCATCCTCGTTTTGGCGAACTGGTGGCGCCGTTCAGTGATCTTGTAACTGCCATTGATCTCCGGACTCCATGATGGCGCGGGGGGCGGAGCCTTGGAGCCAGGTGAGGGCGGCGGGATCGCGCTTGAGGTAGGCGTCCCAGAACGCGGTAGACAGGGCGAGGATGACGCGGTGGTGATTGGGGTTGCGCGGTTCGTGTTCGCCGGGGAGGGAGTTGTCGGTGAAGACGGAGTGTTCGGCCCGATTGAGAACGAGTTCGTATTTGGGCGCGCCTTTGAGATATTTGTAAACTTCACGGCGGGAAGCGACGGTGGCGTGGCCAATGGGGGCGTTGTCGAGAGTGCCGGTCATGAGGAACCAGGGAATGGTAACATTGCCGAAGGCGCGTTCGCCGTTACCTGAGCTAGGCATACTGGGGCTGAGGACAAGGGCGGCGGAGACCCGGGTGTCTGTCAGGGCGCGGCCGGAAATGGGCAGCGTTTCGCCGCCGAGAGCCTCCGTGGTGACCGCGCCGAAGGAATGTCCGGACATGCCGATCTTTTTCAGATCGAGCCGGCCGGCCAGCGGATGGTCAGGGGTGACGTTCCAGCGCTCCAGCTGGTCGATAACCGCAGGCACATCCCGGACCCGGAGCAGGAAGTTGTCGATCGAGGCAGCTTTTTGCATCGCGGCCAACCGGTCTTCAACGGGAAGGTCCTTCCAGACGGAGTCATCACTGCCGGGATGTTGCACGTAAACGGTGACGTAGCCGCGGGCGGCCCAGTGGCGGCCGAGAAACGGGCTGCCATAACGGGTGCCCCCAAGGCCGTGGCTGAAGATGACAATGGGGGCGGGGTTTGTGGCGGCGGGGATATAAATAAGCACAGGGATGTCGCGGTCTCGAGCGGCGTCGTGGACAGTGTAGTTGTGCGGAGTGGCGAGGAAATTGGTGTCAACCGCCAGCGGATCATAGGCGTCGGCCCGGAGCGAAGCTGGCGAGCCGGCGAGCAGGAGGCCAAGTAAGAGAACGGCAACGGATAATCTCATAATGTTGATCGAATCTGGTTAAAATTGGGATTCCACCTATGGTTTTTAGTCCACACCCATAAAGAGGTCACACATAATCAAGTGCGGTCAAGGGGAAAAAGCGTTTGCTTCACCATCCTCATTTTTCAAGCCCAGGGTTCTCGCCTCGACAAACGGGCACAATTTTCTAAATTACTGGTAATGTCTTTACCGTTTCAATCGCTGGTCATTGCCGGACGGACGTTTCAATCGCGCCTGATCATGGGCACGGGGAAATTTTCGTCGCCGGAAGCCATGCGGGATGCCCTCGCCGCCAGCGGCGCGGAAATTGTCACCGTGGCGCTGCGTCGCGCCGATCTCACCGGCCAGCATGATCCGTTCGCGAACATTCTGGAATTCATTGATCCCAACAAATTTCTCCTGCTGCCCAATACCAGCGGGGCAATGAACGCCGAGGAAGCGGTCCGCCTCGCGCGCCTGGCGGTCGCCGCCGGTCTGCCGCGTTGGGTGAAGCTGGAGATCCACCCGGATCCGCGCTACTTGTTGCCCGACCCCATTGAAACGCTCAAGGCCGCCGAAGTGCTCGTAAAGGAAGGTTTTACCGTGCTGCCGTATATCAATGCCGACCCGGTACTGGCCAAGCGCCTGCAGGAAGTTGGCTGCGCCACGGTCATGCCGCTGGGCTCGCCGATTGGTTCGAATCGCGGCATCCAGACGCGTGACCAGATCCGCATTATCATCGAACAGGCCACCGTGCCCGTGGTGGTGGATGCCGGCATCGGCGCGCCGAGCCACGCCGCCGAAGCTTTGGAACTGGGCGCGGACGCCGTGCTGGTGAACACGGCCATCGCCGTGGCCAACGATCCCAACCGCATGGCGAATGCGTTCAAACTGGCGGTGGAAGCCGGACGGACGGCGTATGAAATCGGGCTTGGTGCCGTGAGCGACACCGCGAGCGCCACGAGTCCCCTGACCGGATTCCTGAACTGACCACACCCGCAATTCATTCCGGCAAATTATTATGTCCTCCGCAAAACTCTCTCCGCAGCGCGCGAAACAGATTTTGGCCCTGGCGCAAAAAACGCGCATCCTAGTTTTGGGTGATGTGATGCTGGACCAGTTCATCTGGGGCAGCGTGTCGCGCATCTCGCCGGAAGCGCCGGTGCCAGTCGTGGAATTCTCCCGCGAAAGTTTCATGCCCGGCGGCGCGGCCAACGTGGCCCGCAACCTGGCCGCGCTCGGGACGCCGGTGGAATTGTTCGGGGTGATCGGCAAAGATGACGCCGCGGGCAAGTTGCAACAACTGCTGGCGAAACAGGGCATCGGCTGCACCGGTCTGGTTAACGCCCCCGCCCGCCATACGAGTATCAAGACCCGCATCGTCGCCCACCAGCAGCAGGTGGTGCGCGTGGACCGGGAAACACGCGGGAGTCTCGATGCGGCCACCACCGCAAAATTGCTCGCGGAGCTGAAGCAGCAGATCGCCAACGCCGATGCGGTGATCATTGGCGATTACGGCAAGGGCGTGGTCACCCAACCGCTGCTGGATGAAATCAAATTGCTTTGTGGCGAGCGCGGCGTCTGGTTGAGTCTGGATCCCAAACCGGTACACCAGTTGAAACTGGCAGGGCTTTCACTGATCACGCCGAACCGCAAAGAGGCGTTTGAACTCGCAAAATTGCCGGACGAGACCAAAAACCCAAATCCGCTCGCGGACAAAAACCTGATTCAGGTCGCGGAAAAACTGCTGACCGATCTGCACCCGGCCCTGCTGCTGATTACCCTCGGCGAATTGGGCATGCTACTCTGCCAGCGGGGCCAGCAGCCATTCCATATCCCCACGGTGGCACAGGAAGTTTTCGATGTCTCCGGGGCAGGCGACACGGTGATTGCCTCGTTCACCCTGGCGATTGCGGCCGGGGCCTCGCCGCTGGAAGCGGCGCTGCTGTCCAATTACGCTGCCGGCATTGTCGTGGGCAAGGTGGGCACCGCCATCACCACCCCGGCGGAACTGATCCAGAGTTTTAAACGCCATTGAACTTCCCATGCCAACGGGTTTCCCAACATGAGTTCCGATAAAATCACACCCGCGGCCATTCTGGCCATGAAATCACGCGGCGAAAAAATCGCCGCGCTGACCGCCTATGACTTTCCGATGGCCCGCATGCTGGATGAGGCGGGTGTGCCGCTGCTGCTGGTGGGCGATTCGGTAGGCATGGTGGTGCTGGGTTACCCGGACACCACCCATGTTACCATGGCGGAAATGGAACATCATGTCCGCGCCGCCGCTCGCGCCAACACCCGCGCTTTATTGGGAGCCGACCTGCCTTACCATAGCTATGAAACCGCAGCGGAGGCCGTGGCCAATTCACAACGTCTCATCGCCGCCGGCGCCAGTTATGTGAAGGCAGAGGGCGGCCGTGAAATTCTACCGCAAGTCCAGGCGATCCTCGCGGCGGGCATTCCCTTTTGCGGCCATCTGGGCATGCTGCCGCAGCATGTGCTGGAAGAAGGCGGTTATAAAATCAAAGGTCGGCAGGAAGCGGAACATCAGAAGCTCCTCGACGATGCCCGCGCCCTGGCCACAGCCGGTGCCTTTGCCATTGTTTTGGAACTGGTCACGCCGCCGGTGGCCCAGGAAATTACCCAAGCCATCCCGGTTCCCACCATCGGCATCGGCAGCGGCTCTGACTGCGACGGGCAGATTCTGGTGACGCATGATCTGGTGGGCATGTTCCCCTGGTTCACGCCCAAATTTGTGAAACCGTCGGTACACTGTGGCGCGGAAATCAAGACCGCTGTGCTGAACTGGAAAACGTTGCTGGGTGCGAAAAGTTGACTCCGGAGCGAAACCGAGGCACCCACTCCGGTGTTTGCTATGGCTGAAACATTCATGAAATCGCTTGCCGCCATTTTACTGCTAGCCCTGGCCGTGACCGGATGCACCAGCCGTTCCAATGCGCGTTTGAACGCGCAACAGGCCTATCTCGCGGGCCAGAACGCGACCTTGCAACAGCAACTGGCGCAGCCGCCCGGCACTTTTCAGACGGTAACGGTTCTGGGCCCCGTGCAGAATTCCAAGGTCCCGTGGGTGGTCGGCCTCACCCTCGCACAGGCCATTGCCACGGCGAATTACATTGGCACCGACGAGCCGACGAGCATTACCATCTCGCGCCAGGGTGAAATCGCCACGATTGATGCCAACGTTCTCATGAAAGGCACGGTGATCACTTTGGAGGCGGGCGATACGGTGGAGATCCGGTAATAGCAAAGACGCCGGTGCCTCATCTTTCGTTTGCCCGCCGGTCGGCGGTTTCATAATATCGCGGCACCAATTGCCATTATTACCGGATCATATGCGCACCAACCTCATTCTCCTGTTTACCCTGCTCAACCTCAGCCTGCGCGCGGCTCCCGCGCTGGAACCGAAGCCGGATGCCGCGTTTTTTGAGAAATTTCAACCGGTCAAGGCGCCAGCCATTTCGGGTTTGCTGCTGAAGAAAGGCGACCGGCTGGCGATTTGCGGCGACTCGATTACCGAGCAAAAGATGTATTCTCGCATCATGGAGGATTATCTGACGGTGTGCGTGCCGCAGTTGCAAGTGACCGTGCGCCAATATGGCTGGAGCGGCGAACGGGTGCCGGGATTTCTGGTGCGCATGACCAATGACTGCCTGCGTTTCCATCCCACCATCGCCACCACCTGCTATGGCATGAACGATTGCGAGTACCGCCCGTATGTGGATCGCATCGGCCAGACCTATGAAACGACTTCGGTGAAGATGGTTGAAAACTTCAAGGCGCAGGGCGTGCGCGTGGTGCTGGGTTCGCCCGGCCCCGTGAGCAAAATGCCGAGTTGGGTAAAAACCGCCGATGGCAAAACGGAAGATCTGAATCTGAACCTCTGTACGCTACGGAACCTAGATATTGAGGTGGCCGCGCAGGAAAAAGTGCGTTTCGCCGACCTGTTCTGGCCGATGCTCACCGCCAGCTACTCCGGCAGCCAGGCTTACGGCCCCAACTACGCCGTTCCCGGCAATGACGGGGTACACCCGCTGTGGGCCGGTCATACCCTGATGGCATTTGCCTTTCTCAAGGCGATGGGGCTGGACGGGGATATCGGGACGTTCACCGTGGATTTGAAGCGGAACAAGATCAAAGTTTCGGCCGGCCACAAAGTGGTTTCCAGCCAGCCGGGTGAATACACCGTGGAAAGCACCCGTTATCCGTTCTGCGCCTGCGCGACCGCCGGTGCGACCGGCTCCGGTTACCCGGTTTATGGCGAGGACGGCTTGGACTCGGAAAAGAGTATCCGGTCCGGCATGGCTTTGGTACCATTTAACCAGACCTTGAACCGGTTGACGCTGGTGGTGAACCACGCCACTGCCGCCCGCTACCAGGTTACTTGGGGTGACGACAGCAAGATCTTCACCGCCGAACAACTCACCCAAGGCATCAATCTGGCTGTGGAATTTCCGGTAAACCCATTCACCGCCGCCTTTGGCCGGGTGGACGCGGCCGTTGCCGCCAAGCAGACCTATGAAACCCGGGAAATGAAAACGCTGTTCCGTCAGACCGGCAAACCCAAGTCGGGCATCCAGGACATCGCCGCCCATACCGAAGAGATCGTGGCCGAAACGGAGAAGGAACATGACACTTTGGCGGCGGCAGTGCATGCGGCCGTAGTGCCGGTGACACATGTTATCAAGATCATGGCAGAATAACGATTGCGGCCACTCAAATTGCCAATGGCGGCAAAAAACGCTAAAAATCCGATTTTATAGCCTTTTAACAGAGATTTACATTTTCCTTTCAGATCCCATCAAATTTACGTCAAACCCACGTAAAAACCAGTTCTTGAACATTTTTCACCTTGGACAGCCCGTGTCCAACCTCCTTTGCGAGGATGTCGTCATAAGAAAGGCATATTATGACGACCAATCAACAACTCGAACTTGGATTCAACGGAACTCCTGCCCGCGCTTTGGGCCGGCGCCGCAACACCCGCGCCGCCCGGGGGCAATGGTGGTTTGCCCAGATTCGCGCCGCCGTGGCCAATGCCATGGACTGGGAAACAGCGGAAACGGGTCATTCCAGCCAGATTTGGCTGGCCGAAACAAACCGTGGAGTGAAAGTTTGAAGCGCCGCCGGGTTTCGGTTAGGCTTTCGGCGTGATTGACACCGACGCCAAGCTGGCCGCGTTTCTGCCGACCCTCCAATCGGCCGAATGGATTGCGCTCGATACTGAAGCCGACAGTCTGCACGCCTATCCGGAAAAAGTCTGTCTCATCCAGGCCACCACGCCTGCCGGCGACGAAGTGCTTGACCCGCTGGCCGCCATGCAACTCGAACCGCTCTTCGCGGCCCTTAGCCCGCACGAACTGATTTTTCACGCTGCGGACTACGATCTCCGGCTGCTGCGCAAGCACCACAATTTTGTCCCCCAAGCCATTTTCGACACGATGCTGGCCGCCCGACTGCTGGGCGAAAGGCAATTCGGACTAGGTGCTCTGGTGGAAAAACATCTCGGAGTAAAACTGGATAAAGGCCCGCAAAAAGCCGATTGGGCGCAGCGCCCGCTGACCGAGCGCATGGAGAACTACGCCCGTAATGACACCCACTTTCTTAAGTCCCTGGCCGACAAATTGAAGGCAGAGCTGCAGCAAAAAGGCCGGCTGACCTGGCATCAGGAAAGCTGCGCCCGGCTGATTGTGGAAAGTTCCCAGCCGCCCGTGGTGGATGAAAACACCGTCTGGCGAATCAAAGGCAGCGCCCTGCTGGCACCGGCCGCCCTGGCCGTTTTGCGGGAAATGTGGCACTGGCGCGAAAAAGAAGCCATCGCCGGCAACCGGCCGCCGTTTTTTGTGCTGTCCCATGAAAAAATGATCGAAGTGGCCCAAGTAGCTTCTGAACACCATCCGGTGGCGGACCTGCTGCCACCGCGAATGCACCCGCGCCGCCGGGAGAGCCTCCTGACCGCCGTGAAAGCTGGCCAGTCAATTCCCCCGGAACAACATCCGCAAATCATCCGCCATCATTCCCAGCGCCCCAGCGAGGCGGAATTCCGCCGTTTCCGCGACCTAGAACGTATCCGCGACCGGCATGCCCAGCAATTGGAAATTGACCCCACCCTCATCGCCCCCAAAGCCGCCTTGGGCGATCTGGCCCGGGATTGGGACCGTTATCTGCCCGAGCTGATGGCCTGGCAGCAGGAGCTATTACGTTAATTACCGCCGGGAATTAGGCCCGCAGACTTTACACCTGACAAAAAGCCTGTAATCCTGCGGTTGTTGTGCGTCACTGGCAGGCAAACCGTTACCGGCATCCTTGGCTTGTTGGATCATGAGCCCACTTGGGGAAGTGGAGGCGACCGTCGGAATTGTTTGCCAGTTACACCGATTCATTCAGATGAAATCAGCAGCAAAATTGTGGCATGGCCACGGCATCATCAAGGCTATCCGCAAAGGGGTTCTGGCAGGGCATCGTCCACCCCCCGGATGCACCTTGGCCATGACCGCTGCCAACTCCTAACCGTCGCATGGCTAATCCCGTTGATCAACGCCAGATCGGGCTGACACCGGCAGCCTTTGCCGAAGCCTTTCCGTTTCATGTCGCCTTTGATTCCGGTTGGAACCTCATCGCCTGTGGCGCGGCCTTATCCAAACTGTCCGGCACGATCAACCCTGGCGGGCGGTTCAACGACCTTTTCGTGCCAGTCCAACCGCTGGAGGCCTTCACATTTGCCAGCCTGACGGCCGACTCTCAGCGTGAATTTCTGATCCGCGAAAAAAACTCAGGCGCCACCCTGCGCGGCCGCTTCATTTCTTTGGCTGCCGATAACACGTCGCTGGCCTTTCTGGGCGCACCGGAAACCAACACTGCCACCATTGAACCTACCGGCCTCATCCAAAAACTGGCTCTGGTGGCCGAACGGACGGAAAACAGCGTGGTCCTGACCAATGCCTTGGGACAGGTGGAATGGGTCAATCCCGCCTTCACCCGGATCACTGGCTACCATTTGGAAGAAGTGCGAGGGAAACGGCCCGGCCGGGTTTTGCAAGGCCCCAATACCGACCAACGGGCCGTGGAATACACGCGTCAGCAAATCGCCAAAGGCGAAGGCTTCAGTGTTGAACTCATCAATTATTCCAAATACGGACGTGAATATTGGATCGCCATCGAAATGCAGCCCATCAAGGACGCTACGGGCCGCATCACGAATTTCATGGGGATCAGCAGTGACATCACTGAACGCAAGGAAGCCGAGTTGCGCCTGGGCATTCAATATGATGTTTCCCGCATTTTCGTTGAGGCTGCCAGCCTGAATGAAGCCATCGCCCACGTCCTGAAAACCATCGGTGAACACTTGCGCTGGCAGGTCGGCATCCTCTGGCGGCACGACGACCAGGACAATACTCTGGCCTTCATGGAATACTGGCAGCAACCGGACGCGACCTGCAATGAATTCATCGTCCTCAGCCGTGAAATCAAATACAGCCGGGGCATTGGTCTGCCCGGCCGGGTATGGGAAAGCGGTGAACCGGTCTGGCTGCGTGACGGCCCTGCCAATAGCAACCTGCCCCGCAGCCGGGTTGCGGCGCAAAACCGTTTGCACAGTGCCATTGGGTTTCCCCTGTTTGTCAGCGGCAAATTTTGGGGGGTGATGGAATTCAACAGCATCCGTATCATTGAAACCAACCACCGGCTGATAAAGACTTTCAATGTCATTGGCCGCCAGTTGGGCATGTTCATTGAACGCAAACTGGCCGCCGAAGCCTTTCACCAGACCAGCACCACCCACAAGGCCATTCTCAACAGCGCCAATTTTTCCATTATTTCCACCGATAATAACGGCATCATTCATACTTTCAACAAAGCCGCGGAACACATGCTCGGCTACACCGCCGAAGAACTGGTGGGCAAATCCACCCCTGATCCGTTGCATGTAACCAGTGAAGTCATTGCCCGGGCGGCGGAACTTTCCCACGAGCTGGGCATCCCGATTGAACCCGGATTTGATGCGTTTGTAGCCAAGACCCTCCGCACCGGCAAACCCGATGTGCGGGAATGGACCTATATCCGCAAGGATGGAAATTCATTTCCGGTGATGCTTTCCATTACCGCCCTGTTTGATGAACTGGGCCAGCCTTTCGGCTACGTCGGCGTGGGCGATGACATTACGGCGCGGAAGGAAGCGGAGCGGCGGCTGCTGG
The DNA here is from genome assembly GCA_903820285.1 of uncultured Verrucomicrobia subdivision 3 bacterium. Classification (GTDB taxonomy): domain Bacteria; phylum Verrucomicrobiota; class Verrucomicrobiia; order Limisphaerales; family UBA11358; genus UBA11358. The sequence goes on from CAIJGS010000323.1 coordinate 14,866, forward strand.
AGGCCAAGGAACTGGCCGAAGCCTCCAACCGCGCCAAGAGCGAGTTCCTCGCCACCATGAGCCATGAGCTGCGCACCCCCATGAACGGCGTGCTCGGCATGACCGAACTCCTCCTCCAGACCTCTCTCAACGCCCGCCAGCGCGAGTTTGCCGAAGCCACCTCCCAGAGCGCCAACGCC
>CAIJGS010000324.1 GCA_903820285.1 uncultured Verrucomicrobia subdivision 3 bacterium
GTTTAGCGCCCGAATGTTCGCTGACACATCAGGCAGACCGGTCCAAATGGTTCACTTCACATTATCCATCATCAGAGCCATTACACCAACCCAGCTTTTAAGTCCGACAGGCTGCTAGGCTCCAAAGTAACCGTTTGGTTACATTTCCGTTGATTTTCCCTGAAACTTTGGCTAAGTTATTGGCGTCCTAAGGTAAAAGCATGACGCACCATTTGTTTTTCCTCCTGTCCGCGGGTTCAACCGCGGCGCACCGCTAATGAGCAAAAATCGCCAGCGCGAAGCGGCGCAAGCCAGCAACGCCTTTCAATTTACCCTCGCCGGGCTGATTGTTTTCAGTCTGGCCTTGATTGGCGGGGCATCCTATGCCACCTACCAGCTCACCTACCAGCCCCGGATCAATCCGGCGGACAATTTCACGCTGGTGGATCCCAGTGACAAAAGTTCCGCAGTTCATATCGGCGCCTGGGGCACCCTGGCGACGCGTGATCTTTCGCTGGAACGCCCGGCCGAATTTCTGACGGATGAAGTGACCAGCCCGCCGCCGGAAACCTGGTTTTTCAAGGGCATGAAGCTGGCCGGAGTAAAGGCGTTGCTGGCGCAAAACGGCATTGCCAGCGCACAAATCGAGGCGGCCTTTGAACCCCAAAATGTCACGGAACAGGCAGCCGGGGTGGCGTTCCAACCGCCGGATAATTTTCTATTCACCTTGAGCCAGCCGGCCCGCGCGAAACTGTATGCGGCCCTGGGCGGATACGGGGTTAACCCTTATCTGGATTCCCCCTTCGTTTTTCCGGGCGGCACCATCAACGCCATTTACACGGACAGCCGGTTGAACCCGGAAGATCTGGCCGTGTTGAAGCGGCTGATTTATGCCAATGGCACCGGCCATCAACTGGCGGACTACACGGCGCTGCTCGGCAAAATCCCCACCGCCCAACGGCGGGTGGCCATGGCCCAGGCCCTTTCCCGGCAGTCTGCGGTGATGGCCCGCCTGGTCGTCAATCACAAAACGGATATCAACAAGATTGCCGATTACTGGGGCCATATTCCGAACGTCCGTTTCACCGATATCCGGCCGCTGTTTGATTCGCTCAAGGCATTGCCCGAGGGCGGATCGGTGAGCTTGATTTATCTGCTGCCACCGTTTGCCCGCAACCGGCTCTATACCTTTCCGCTGCCGCCCCAGGCCGGTGAACCGGTGATGGACAGTCATTGGACGACGTTTAACTTTTACAGCGAAACGCCGGACAACCGCTTCAATGACCCGGCTTATACCGTCAACTACATCACCCAGAATTACTATCCCATCGCCGCACCGTCGGTGTATGGCGACGTGCTGGTGCTGATGAACGAACGGAATGAAATCAAACAATCGGCGGTCTTTCTGGCCGATGATCTGGTCTTCACCAAGAATGGAAGCAATTACCGGCAGCCTTGGATGATCATGCACATTCCGGACCTGCTGGCCACGTATCCGGCCAGCCCGGCGATCCGGCCGGTTTACCTCCGCCGCAAGTCGCAGTAACGGGGCTATAATTTAATCAGGCGCCAAGGATAAAAGGCGGGAAATGGACGTCCAAGACGACTATTTCCCGCCTTTTTCGATCCCGCTCAGCCGGATCAGCCGATCCGATCACCTACTCGCGCGGGTAGCTTGAGATTGCTTCGTTTATTAATAGAATCATAGGGCACAACCACCATTTGATTTACCAAGCATGAACCTGACCCGGATAACATCGTTCGCCATCGCCGTTCTACTGCTGACCTCAATGGCCGCGCTGCACGCGAGCGAGGCGGGCGGCTTGCGCTGTGATGACCGCAGCAACCCAATGGGCATTGACGACCCGCAGCCGCGGCTAAGCTGGTTGATGGAATCCGCGCGGCGCACCGACCGGCAGCAGGCATATCAGATTTTGGTGGCCAGTTCGGTTGAATTATTAAAGGACGACAAGGGTGATCTGTGGGATAGCGGCAAGGTGGCCTCCAACGAGAGCATCCAAATCGCCTACGCTGGAAAACCGCTGCCACCACGGATGCGCTGTTACTGGAAGGTGCGTCTCTGGGATCGCGACGGAAAACCCTCCAGTTGGAGCGAGCCGGCAAGTTGGACGATGGGCTTGTACCAGGCCAACGATTGGCAGGCGAATTGGATCACGGCTTCGCGATGGTTCATGCCGCCGGAAGTGCGTCCGCCGGGA
>CAIJGS010000325.1 GCA_903820285.1 uncultured Verrucomicrobia subdivision 3 bacterium
AGATAATCCATGCGCACCACCCGCCAGGCTTCGCCCAGCGCCAACACCTGCTGAAACATTTTCTCCGGTATCATCACCCCATTTCACCCAACTGTTTCCTTGATTTCAACCCTTTTACCCATTACAAACGTCGAGGAACCATACTGGTTTTGTTGTTCCAAGGATGGGTTGCTGTCCAGTGGTAACAACGTTTTGCGGCCCAGCGGGTTTGTCGGAGTTATCAGGGCGCAATGTCATGCGTGGCCAAAGCCGGCAGGAAAAGATGGTGCGCGATACCGGGTTCGAACCTGTAATTCCAAACCCACCCGCATAACATGCTTAAAATGTTGATATTAAAGACGCGTTGACCCGGGTGACAAGATTGCCGTTGTTAGGTATGGCAAATTAACGCAAGCGTCCAGATAGACGGATATGGGTCGGCGCACGAACCAACATGACAATGGTGGGCAATTAAATCTCTTCATACAATGAAACCGAGCTCATGCAGGATATGGAACTTTATGAGATGGCCAGGCGTTTTTGGGGCTTCACCTAACCTACGAATATGATGCTTGCGGGGCCATGTGCCGGAAGGATGATACGGAGGTGCGGGTGAAGATCCAGCAACTCCTTGCCCATTTAGAGGCCCGCAGTGAACGTTTATTGGCTATTCGGCCTATTATCGTGGTCAAGACGGTTGCGGGAGAGCCGGTGAACATGGCACATAAAGGAACGGCTGCAATGGAAACTCGACCGGTTACGCGGAGGCAACACGGCGCAAGGCATGTCAGATCCGGTTAAGCGTCCCATCGAACTTGATAGTTGTTCCTTTCTTTATTTCAACCGTGTTTGCTTCATTCTCATATTTGATGCGACATGATCCGCCGTTCTTTGCCAGAATTTTGGCCGTGATCAGCCGTCCATTTTTCCAAGCCAGGCTGACTTCAAATCCGCCGCGAGCGCACAGCCCGCTCACTGATCCATCCTTCCACGCAGCAGGAAGCGCCGGCAGCAAATGAATGGTTCCATTTTCACTTTGAACCAACATTTCAGCGATCGCTGCGGTCGTGCCGAAGTTGCCGTCAATTTGAAACGGCGGGCAGGCGTCGAACAAATTGGGGTAAACACCACCGCCACCGTCATAGCGAATGTCCATGCCAAAGGCCGGGTTGAGGGCTTTACGCACCATCTGCCAGGCGTGGTTGCCTTCGCCCAGCCGCGCCCACAGGGCCGCCTTGTAGGCCAGCGACCAGCCCACGCCGTCATCCCCGCGCACTTCCAAAGATTTGCGCGCCGCCTTGGCCAGGTCCGGTGTCGTGTACGCAGATATTTCGCCGCCGGGATACAGCCCCCACAAGTGGGATACATGCCGGTGATGCGGTTCGGCTTCCCGATATTCTTCCAGCCATTCCATGATCCGTCCATCGGAGCCGATTTGTGTCGGGGCGAGGCGCGCGCGTCTGGCGATCAATTCATTGCGGAATTTTTCATCCACCCCCAGCGCTTGCGATGAATCGATGCACGCGGTGAACAGATAGCGCACGAGTTGCTGCATCATGGTCGGGCCCATGCAAATGGCCGCTTCCCGGCCATTTTTCATTATAAAATGGTTTTCCGGTGAGCCCGCAGGGGCGACCACCAGCCATTGATGCGCCGGTTCTTCAATCAACAGGTCGTCATAAAATTGCGCCGCACCTTTTAAAACGGGATATGCCCGGCTGAGAAAATCGCGGTCGTGGGTGAACAAATAGTGATCATAAAGATGCTGGCACAGCCAACCTGAACCGCACATGGCAGAACCCCAGCTCGCGGATTCGCCCGGGGAGGTGAATTTCCACGGGTTGGTGATCACATGCGCGACCCAGCCACGGGCGCCATAATAGGCTTGGGCGGTTTTTGCACCTGGCTCCTGGAGCGATTCGGTTAAAGCGAACAGCGGCGGCGTGAGGTCTGACAGGTTGCACGCCTCTGCCGGCCAATAATTCATTTGCACGTTCACATCCAGGTGCCAGTCGCCGGTCCAGGGCGTGTGGATCTCCTCTGCCCAGAGGCCTTGCAAATTGGGCGGAAGCCCGCCTGGCCGCGAGGATGAAATCAACAGGTACCGGCCGAAATTAAAATATAGCGCCGCCAGATTCGGATCGCCGCCATGTTCATTCGCCCAAATGACGCGCTGCGACGTCGGCAGCTCGGCCACGGCAATGTCTCCCGGTTTCAGTTGGAGCGAGACGCGTTGATAGTAGCGTTGATAGTCGGCCACGTGGGCGGCCAGCAGCTGGCGGAACGTTTTGGGGGAAGCCCGGTTCAAATCATCCGCCGTGGCGGCTTGCGGGTCGTCCAGTTGCCGGCCTGCGAATCCGTGATAATCGGTGGCGGCGGCAATCAGTAGCAGCACTTCGTCCGCGCCGGTGATCTGCAAGGAATCTCCCCGGGCAGATACTTTGCCGCCATGATTCAGCACCCGGACCCGGGCAGCGTAGTGGAGCCCCTTGCCGTTGGTGCCATTGTCAAGCTGGCCGGTCATGAGCAATTCATTGCCAGCGGCCTCGATGGTCTCAAAACGTTCCGGCCGGTCAAGTTTGAGCCCAAAAGTAATTTGCCTGGCCCGGTTGGCGGTGAGGCGCAGCACCATCACTTCATCCGGTTTGCTGGAAAACATTTCGCGCTTAAACGTCACCCCGCCGCGCGTGAACTGCATGCGCGCCACGGCGTCACTGAGGTCGAGTTCGCGGCGGTACTTTTCCACCGGTGCGTTGGCATCGGCGGGGGACGCAAGGTGTAAATTGCCAAGAACCTGATAGCAGCCATATTGGCCGTCGCCGGACCCGCCATTGGAGCCGGGGCCTTTGCAGGTAAAATTCGCGTTCACCAATGCTTCGGCTTCGGTGTTTTTTCCGGCGAGCAGCAGGCGGCGGATTTTCGGCAAAAATTTGCCGGCGTCCGGCCGGTCCGCATCTTGCGGTGAGCCAGACCATAGGGAGCTTTCATTCAGCACAATCCGTTCTTCATCCACGCCGCCGAACATCATGGCGCCCAAACGTCCGTTTCCCAGCGGTGACGCTTCCGTGAAGTTTTTTGCGGGCGCATCGAACCAGACCGTTTCCCCAGGCGAAACGCCTTTGATTTCCGCTCCCTGCAACCTCAAGGTGGTCGCGATGATCCAGATGGAATTGAAAGCAGAAAGGCGTAATTTTTGATTCATATCGGTGGTTAGCGGTCCAGTCGCAAGATAAATCCGCCACGGGCCGGGATTTCATGTTTCCAATCGGCGGACAGGTCCAATGAGGCGCCAGCCACCTGCATGCTGGCATCCTGCCCTTCGATCACAGCGAGGCGTTTGGCGAATTTTTTGAAAGGCGACAGGTCCAAAGTGACTGTTTGCGGCGAGTCCGTTCCGCTGATGCCGGCGATAAACCAGCTGTTTCCGGCCCGGCGGGCGAAGACGGCCAGTTGCCCGGGTTCCGCGACCAGACAGCGGGTCTCGTCCCAGCGGGCCGGCGCATCGCGGAAAATATTCAACGCCGCCGGCGGCAGGGACTCGAAGAATTCCGGCTGTTCGGCATAATGGATGATGCCGGAAGTAAAGATCAACGCCGCCGCGAGCTGATGCGCGGCAGTAGTTGTGCGGGTAAATTTTTTCGGCGAGCACGCCACTGGCGTGAAGTCCATCGGGCCAACCGCATTGCGGGTGAACGGCAATACCGTGTCGAGCTCCGCCGCCTTCACCGGATAACGCGCCTCGTAAAAATAAGACTCGGCCCCGAGCACGGCTTCACAGCTCAGAAAGTTTGGCCAGGTTCGCTGCCAGCCGCGCGGGATCGTGCAGCCGTGAAGATTCACCAGCATGTGGCGCGCGGCCGCGTCGCGCAGCAGCGCTTGCTGTGCGGCGATGGCCTCCTGGCGGTCAGAGCACCAGAAATCCACCTTTACGCCGCGCACGCCGGCATCGGCCAGCTCAGCCAGCTTTCCGGCGCGTGAGCCGGCGTCATAAAAATCCGCGGCATAAGACCACGCCAGCGGGAGGACGCCGATGGATTGTGCATGGCTGGCGAGGGGTTTGATTCCTGGCGTCCACCAACCGGCATCGAAGAGGGTATATTCCCATCCCATCCTGGCGGCAAAATCGGTGAATTCGTCAAATCGTTTCGCCGTGGGTGATTCGTCGGGATAGGACCACCAGGCCCAAGATGCCCGGCCGGGCTTGATCCAGGATGTGTCCATGATCCGGGATGGCGATGCCAGATCCGTCACCAGGCTTTGCAACGCAATGTCGCCGGCCGACACGCCCAACACAATCACACGCCAGGGCATCGTCCACGGCAGGGTAAAGCGTGGTTGTGGACCAAACTTGTTCGTATAGCCGCGCGTTGTTTCATCCTCCAGCGGGAAATCGATGCGATAAAGTCCCCCCGTTGAATCTGGCCCAAGATGGCAGGCGCAATACGATTCATCCGTGCCGGATTCGGTAAGCAACACCCAGATTGACGCCGCTGGCAAATGAAACAGCGCCGGGAAGGCCCAACCCCTGGCTTTTTGCCGTGAGTCGGGCGGCGGATCGCCGGGGGTGACATGAAAATAAAAATCTTCATAAGCCGGCGTGTAAGGTCCGGCGGCATGGTAAGGCTGGAGCCAGCCACGAGCGTCTTGGGGGAGCTTGAAACCGGTCAATTCCTCGTTCACCACAGAGGTTGCGGTATTGGTGCCCGGAAACCGGTAACGAAAGGCCACGCCTTCGGCGCTGGCGGCAAGATCAATGGCCAATGGCATGCCGTTCCCGTTCACAAAGGTCAACGTGCGAAAGGTGACCAGGTGGTTTATATGCGGTTGCGGGCCGGTGAATGATTCATATTGCTCGCGCCGGGTTCTGGGCTTGGCCGCATCAGCAAGAGTCAGATGGGTCGAAAAATCCTCATCGTCGCGGCGCAAACCGAGCGGAGAGGCGGGGAGCACGGCTTGTCCCCCCCGATTAACTTGATAACTCAGCCGGCCTTGATCAAGCGTCACCGAGATGCTGCAGAGGCCGCCTGGTGACCGAAGGGACCAGACGTCTGAGCCGGTCGCTGCGTGAACTGTCCCCAACGAAGCAAAAAGCAAAATCAGGAAAAAACAAAAACTTGCAGGCATTTTAAAGTTCTTTGTCATTTGGCAAAGGTATCACATATCGGCTCAATCATCGGAGAATCGGTATCGATATTGCCCGGCCCTGCCGGAGGAGCCAGTCTTTTTTTCCCTGGCGTTGACCGGCCGATGGCTGCCCAGGCCAACGTTGCCGGCAAACATGTTCGTCGGCGGGCTTCCATGGCTTAGCGGGAGCCGGTACCAAAAGCGTGCAGCGTATCGGCCGCACTGACGGCGGAGGGCGCGAGTTCGATGACGCTGGCTTCAATGGCGTTTGCACACGACGGCCGGACGCCACCGGCCATCAGTTCCGCGCCGGTAAGGGAATTCCCTTCCTGGGGAATGGCTTCACGGCCAGGCGCGGGATTTAACTCGCGAACGGTGTAGCGTTGGGCCGGATCCAAGCCTTGGGGAAACACCGGGCGATTCGCACCCTCCTTCAACTGAAACGCGAACACCACCGCGTGCCGGCGGTCAGGCGAAACAAAATTCAGCGCTCCGCGAAAATTCTCGTGCGGATCTTCCAGGCGATAAAGATCGCCCAGTTGGGTGACGTCGCGGATCTGCTTGTAAGCAATGATGGCGCCGGCACAAATCGCCTTGTCTTGCGCGGACAATTTTGTCAGATCGAGATCCATGCCAAAACGTGCGCTCATCGCCACCGCGCAGGCGAAGTGCATGGGGCGATTGCCCCAGTGCGTCACGTGGCTGGCCAGGGCCATCACGGGGAAAAAATAGGAGTAATCCCATTGCATCGGCACGCGCAACGTCGGGTCGGTGTTGTCGCTGGGCCAGAACTCGTGGAAGTATTTCAGCGCTCCATAATCCGCTCGACCGCCGCCGCCGGAACAGAGCATCAATTCCGTCGCCGGAAATGTTTTCGCCGTTTTTTCCATCAACGCATAAAGCGCATTGACGTAATCCACCCATAATTCCGACTGGCGGGCGGGCGACAGATAAGGCGAGCCAGGCTGGGTGAGATAGCGGTTGCAATCCCACTTGGCGTAGGAAATATCGGGGACGCTCAAAATACTTCGAATCATGTTCCACTCCTGCGTCTGGACCTCCGGACGGGTGAGGTCGAGGACGAGTTGATGGCGTTGCAGTTCCACTTCCCGTTTTGGCTGCCGGATGGCCCAATCGGGATGGGCATCGAACAATTCGCTTTTGGGATTCACCATTTCCGGTTCGATCCAGATGCCAAAGCGCAGCCCGCGTCTGACCGCTTCCGAGGCCAGGGGCGCCAGACCGTTGGGCAGGCGTTGGCGGTTGGGTTGCCAATCACCCAGGGCGGCGTGGTCATTCACGCGCGGATATTTGTTGCCGAACCACCCGTCGTCGAGCAGGAACAGCTCGGTGCCGATCTCCTTGGCGGGATCGTAAAGACCGACGATGCGCTGGAAATCAAAGTCAAAACCGGTCGCTTCCCAATTGTTGAGCAAAACCTGTCGGGGCGTGTGGCCGTCGCGCATGCCAAAGTCGCGCGCCCACCGGTGGAATTTCCGGCTCATGTCCCCCAAACCGTTGGTGCTCCAAACCCATAACATCGTGGGCGTGACAAAACTTTTGCCGGCCGGCAACGAAATGGCTGAGGCAAACGGGTTGATTCCAGTCAAGGCGCGCACGCCCTGGCCATAGTTGTCAAATTCACATTGAAAACTTCCGGACCAGGCAAGCGAGCCGGCCAGCACGGTGCCATTCGTTTCATTGCCTTTGCCGCCCAGCGACAAAATGAATGATGGGTTGCGGAACTGTGACGCCCGCACCCCCAGCTTGGAATCGAGGACCTTGGTGCCCGGCGTGATCTTTTCCGTAATCGGCGACAACATTTCCTTCGCCCAATCCCCGAAAAAATGCGTCAAATACACATCTCCACCCAGCAACAGCGATGACGATTCCACCCGTTGCAATGTGACCGCGCTTTTCTCCGCATGATTCAGTTCGATCCATTGCTCGATCACATCTTCATCGAGGTGCGCTTTAAAACAAAGCGTGACATAAAATGGATAGGCTGAATCGTGCAGGCGGATGCGGGTGGCGGTGATGTCAGCCGTCTCGTTGGTTTGCGTCAGGCTGTCAAACACCAGCACCGTCGAAGTGTTGCCGTCGGCGTGCGTCACTTCCAAGGCGGGTTCCCACACGTAACCATCGCCGGCTTGGGGATAAAATTCGTCGTCACGCACCGGCACGGCCGGGCTGGACCCCGCCTGGACGGGTTGCTGGTAAAGCCGGCCATCTGCGCCGACTTGGAGGGTGACTGCAAGGCTTTTGGTTTTAATGGCAAACGACTCGCGCACCGCCACAGTGGCGGGTTCAGCCGTTGAATTCGCCTGAAACCAGGCTGCCAATAACAGGGTGGCAGTAAGGGTAAGTGTGAGTTTCATGCTCGCGTCGGCTTTCAGAAGTAATAGTTAGGTTTTCAAGGCTTCGGCAATCTGGCGACCGGCACCGCTGGCAACGCGATCCCGCAGTCATTGCAATGGACATTATCGCTGCGGCATTCCGGATGGCCAATGGCAATGGCATACAGATCATCCACCGGAACTCGGTTCGCTTGCACAAATTTTAGCGGCCGGTTGTTGCGTGCCGCAACGGACGCGGCCATGGCTTCCTGCGGCGGGGCGTTCGTGGGGAAAATTTTCAAATGAATAGCGTCAAAATTCATTGAACCTAGCACCGTTTCAATCCGCTTGAGCAAGACCGGCTCCGCCATGAAAGCCGAACTGGAGAGCCGCGCCACATAAGCGCGGGCGGCCAGTTTCATTTCCACTTCGGGACAATGGCCCCACTCGATGGATTCACGCCCCGAGGATGGCATGGCGGGCGAATCCGCGTGCACGGCGGCGGCCGGCATCGTAAACAGTGTGGCGGAGACGAACGCTTTGGTCATGCTGATGATTCCCCATTGGCGGCTGAACAACTGCTGCCAGTCAGTTGGGGCGCGTCGCCGGTGGTTGCCATTGCGCGTGCCAATAATAATTCCACAGATTCTGCAGCGGTACCGGTTCGACATGGCCATCGGTGAAACTCATATTCAGCCTGCCGGGCAACGGTGTGGCGGGAGGCACCACGCGCGGGGCGGCACCGGGCGGCATTTTCCCGTGCCGGGCAATGCAAATGCGGGGCATGCCCGAAGCCGTCGAACTGCCCAGCGGGTCATACAAATTCCGCGCCGGCGTGTCAGTTTCCATGACCCAAAAATTAATCCAGGCGGCATCCAAGAACATCGGGGTCAGGACGGGCTGTTTCACCTGCATGTCGCTGGCAAAATAATGTGGGTCCGAGGAATTTGGGCCGGTGAGCCAGTCATTGTAGCCATAACTGGAAGCATATTGCGGGGTGGACAATGCCCAATGCCACGCGGAATCCGCCTTGCCGGACGTGTTTGCGTTTAATGGATTGCCCGTATCAGGGGCCACCGGACAAAACAGGACATTGGTTGCGTTGCCGTAGTAAGCCAGCATGGCGCCCATCCAATCGCCCTGGCTCAGACTTGGATTGTTTGCGTCAATCGGCCCGACATAACGCTTTTGTTCGCCGACATACATCACGTTCGCCAAGGCCAGTTGCTTGAGATTGCTGACGCAGAGGATTTGATGCGCCCGCAGTTTCGCGCTCGACAATGCCGGCAACAGCATGGCTGCCAGAATGGCGATGATGGCGATGACCACCAACAGTTCAATCAAAGTGAAACCGCCTGCATCTCGACGCTTGCTCATAAAACAATCTGGCTAAACTTTTACTTGGCGGGGCGGTTTTGGCCGCCCCGCCGATGTCAATCACACCGCATTATTGCTTGATCCGGTAAAACCGCCCGGGTGCTCCACCGGTGACCGAATTGGTCACCCTAAAGGCGCCACTGCCATCATAGCTGTTTGTGGACCAAATGACCCAGTTTGTCAGCGGCGTCAGCAGGTTGGTCGTCGTGAGCACATAGAAGGTGCCGCCGGCGCTTCCGCCGCTGCCGCTGACGATGATGTTGCTGCCGATTACCACAGCATTCGTGATGAGCGGCCCGGAGGTTGAAACCACACTCAGCACACCGCTGCTCAACTGGCTAATGTTCCAGGCCAAACCATCGCCGGGCGTCGCGGGACTGATGTTGGTGAAGCTGCCTGAAATCGAGCCGCCGGCGGTGAGAATCTGAAACGAGTTGCCGTTCGCGAGCGGAGTGCCGCTGATATTGGCCAAAGACAAGGTTCCGCCGCAGCTCAAGTTGCCACCGGCACGCACGCTGTCATTGGCTCCCGAACCGTTTAGTTTGATTACCGTGATTCCGTTCAAGGTGATGTTGCCCGTGGCCGTGACGGCACCGGTCTGGCTGGCACCCGCGGTGATGCTGATCGTTGTATTCGTGCCAGCGGGCGCAATGGTGGCTCCCGCTGATTCAACCAGGTTGCCAGCGACCGCCCCGATGCCGCCCAGCGTCTGGCCGGCCGCCAGTGTCAGCGTGGAGTCCGACCGGCTGCTGGCGTCCAGGTGTGTTGAGGTGGGATTGCTGCCGCCGAAAAAAATCAGCGAACTTTGCGAAATTGAGCCATTGCCGGTCAGTTTCACCTGCGGCCCGTCATTGATGATTGTCGGCCCGGCATAGGTGTTGGCAGAGGAGAACACAAAGGCATGATTCCAATAGTCCAGCAATATGCCGCCCGGCCCGCTGACCAAATTCGTGTAAACCAGGTTATGGTCACCCAGAATACAGTGAACCACGCCGTTCAACACGATGGCGCTATTGATGGGTTCATCGGTTGAACTGCTGCCCCAGCTTCGCCACTGGGCATTCTGATCCAAAGTGATGGTGCTACCGGTGAACGCCGCTGGAGCGGTCCACAGGTCAACCGTCGCGCCGCTCATGATGTGGAAGCTGCCGTTCCAGCCGCCACTATAGAAACTAAGTTCACAGTTCGGACTGACGGTGAAAACGGTTGCGGGATTTTGAAAACCAGCGTCCATGGATTTGCTGCCGAAATTTCCGTTTGTCAGCGAAATTCCCAACACGGAGGCGCCGACCGTCACACTATTCCATTCACCGTAAGCCGCGCCATTGCCCCAGTCGAGGGTGAGATAGTGCGCGCCGTTGACTTGTGATCCGGCGGCCAAATCCCAGCGGGCGCTGCCGGCCAGGGTCGCGTTATCAGTCATGGTGAGTTTGACGGATTCGTTTGGATAATCGCTGTAAGAATTAATCAGCACTCCCTGCCCGCTTGAACCGGTTCCCGCAATGGAAATCGGCGTAATATTGTTAAACTGCCCGCCCCCCAGATCCATGGTCGCGTTGTTGGTAATCGCAATCGAAGCCGCTGCGCTGAAACAATTGTTCCCGGCATAAACCAAGCCGCCTTTGATGGCAACCGTTCCCGCAAATCCGGACGGAGTAAACAAGTTCAACGTGCTGGAGCCATCCTTGATCAACGAACCTGAGCCACTGAGGCCACCGGGCCCATTCAAAGTGTAGCTGTTCACGCTGGCAGTAATATTAACCACGCTCGGAACCACGGCATTGCCGAGGGCAATTGTGGTGGGAACGCCGGGCGTATCATCAAACAGCACCGCATCGCCGGGATTAAAAGCGGTTTGCTGGCTGTTCGCCAAATTGATCCAATTCGCAGTTGCGTTATCCCATGCCCCATTATTCCCGTTCGCACTCCATTCGAGGTTGCGGGGGGTGGAAACCGTCAGCCCCGCCACGGAGCTGTTGGTCGTACCATTGGCATTGCCGACCACGACGCTGTAATTTCCAGCATTGGTCAACTGCAGATTGCTTAATGCAAGCGTGGCATTCGTCTTGCCAGGCAATGGGGTGCTGCCGTAATACCATTGGTTGGTCATTGGCAACGCGCTGACCGCCGTGACTGTCAACGTCACCGAGCCACCCACATAACTTGGCTGCGATTGCGGCTGGACGTTGATGATCGGGGCGGCACTGGCCGCCGGCACACCAACCAGGCCGACAAAATAGTGGTTCAGGACCTGTGCGGCCGTCAAACCGTTCGTGTAGATCGCCACTTCCGTAATATTTCCATTGAAATGGCGGCCATTACCGGCAGACGTGCCGTTACCAATTGCCCACGGATCGGAGAAACTGATCGCCCCCCCGGAGTCCGATTTGCTCTGGATCAGAACGCCATTGATATACAAACTGGTGTTGGTGCCGTTGTTGGCCAAAACCACATGTGTCCAGTTGGTCGCCTGCTGCCCGCCGGTAATCTGGGCATTGCCAAGATTCACATCGTAAATTGCCCCATATGGCCCGTCCACCCGGATGTAGGTTTCCTGATAAGTGCTGGAATCATAGCCCTTGGCAATGATATCCCCGAAAGACGTGGAATCAGCCGGCTGCACCCAGGCTTCCAAAGTCGCCGCGCCAGCAAGGCTCGTCAAACTGGACGACCCGCTCAAATCCACGGACGTGTCATAGCCGTCAAAAGAAACCGCGTTGGTGATATAGGCGGACGGACCGGTGGAATTGTTGTAACCGGAAAAAATGTTCACATAAGCCCCGTCATTACCATTGCCGGTCAAGTCCGTCGCCGTGCCACTGGTGTCCACTGCCAGGTTCAACGGGTAAAAAGCCAGCGGGTTGTCGGCCAGCACGGTACCATTATAATCCGCACGGGCCATTGAGGCGGTCGCCAGCACCGCGGCTGCGACGACAGCGAAGCAGGCAATAGGCTGGCGGGCAGAGTTTTTTATTTTCATGATTTATTCGGGGTTTGAGTTGGTTGAGTTAGGGAAGGTTGGAGATTAGATGTCACAATTGTTCGCAGGACAACGCATAATGTCCGGGCCATGATTTTCGAGCTCTGGTTGAAAGTGGTCAGACGGTAATTTTCTCATACGACGTTTTCTAATGGAATGGATAAGCCGCCGGTCCGGATGGATAATTGCCTTTTTGTCCACCGCCATTACCCATCAGACGCCGCTGCCAATTTGATTTGGAACAACTATGGCAGACGTCGCAAAGGGATTTGGTGCGGCAAATTGCATGGTGTTATTTGCTTATAGAATACCACTGTAATAACAGGCATCCAATGGACTTTTTGGGAAAAGTATTGACCTTTTTCGTCACGCGGAACCATGGGGTCTTCCGCCGCCCGGCGGAAAAAGCCGGTCGGATCAGCGGCGGGGGACGGTCCGATATTATAACGCCGGCGGGAGCGGGTTTCGACGGCCCGGAAGTCGGTCTTTGAGGTTTTGGAGCAGCGCATGTGCGCGGAATTCCGACGGCGTCATCCCGACGCGTTTCTTGAAAATGCGGCTCAGGTATTCCGCGTGATCCAGTCCGATTTTTTCCGCAATGATCGGCAGGGAAAAATCGGTCTCAATCAGCAGCTGCTTGGCGCGGTTCAGGCGCACCCGCAAAATTTCATCCTTGGGCGAGCAGTTCATCAGCGTGATAAAACGGCGGTCCAGTGTGCTGCGCGACATCGGCACCGCGCGCAGCACGTCGCTGACATCAATGCCTTCGCACGCGTGTTCACGGATGAACCGGGTCACGGCGGCGATTTGGCGGTCTTCCACCACGAGCACCTCCGTCGAACGCCGGGTCACGACACATTTTGGCAGGATAAAGATTTTTTCGGGTAAGGGCTTTTCGCCCCGCATCATGCGCTCGAGCAGGGCGGCTGTTTCGTAACCGATCCGCTCCGTATCCGGCACCACGCTGGAAATGGGCGGATCTGACAAGGAGCAAAGCACTTCATCGTTGTCCACACCAATGACGGCCACATCGTCCGGCACATTCACGCAGAGCGCGCGGCAAGTATTCAGGATCTGCTGGCCGCGCACGTCATTGCAGGCCATCACGCCCACCGGTTTGGGCAATTGCCTGATCCAGCGCGCAACCGCCGCGTCGTCTTTCAAGCCTTCGATATCATAACCTGCCGTTTTGACTTTGCCGGACCGGCCGGCGTTCTTGAAAACATGGCATTGGTAACCGGCGTTGCCGACACTGCGAACGAACCCCTCGAGTCGCTCGTCGGAATAATCAGCCCCGTTGAAACCGCAAAAGGCGAAGTGCCGGAAGCCGCGTTCCTTGAAATGTTCAAAGCACATTTCGCCGGATGCGGCGTTGTCGGTCAGGATGGTCGGCATGCCGGCCGTATCTTTTACTTTCCGCAAATACACGACCGGCACCCGCAGCCGTTGCACCAAACCGACGATGTTGTTGTTATCCAGCCGGGTAATGATGCCCTCGCCTTTCCACTTCTTGAACCATGCCGGCGTTTCGTCGCGCAAGCTCAACTCCTGGTAAAAGATGGACCAAGCCTGGTGTTCACGGACATATTTTGCCACGCCGGCCATGATGCCGCGGCCGTAAGCGCGTGACGATTCCACGAGCAATGCAACGCGCGGGCGGTTGGCGCTCGTGACAATTTTTTTCATGATTCCAAAGTTAAATGACGGCCGGCCGCCTGGCAACTGCGTTTGGGAGGCTCAAGGAATCCGCAGCCCTTGCCAGTTCACCGGGCGGTTTTGAATTGCGTTGGTGTATTGAAAGTTTCCGTTTGCATCGAAGGAATTCGTGGCCAGCGCCACCCAGTTCGAAAGCGGAACGGCAAGGTTGCTTGAAGCCACCACTTGATACGTCCAGCCGGAAATTCCGTTGCTGCCACGCCCAATGAAATTGCCATTCCCATCCCCCGCTGCGCTGGTAAATCTCGGCAATGGGGGTGCGCCGGCCAGATTGAGTTGAAATAATTTCGCCTGTTTGGCGTTAAGGGAAACCGCGAAGGAGTTCGAAACTGTCATCGTGCTGCCGTCCCATAAATTTGTCGCGATAAAAACCCGGTCGGGCAAAGCGGCGGCGGCCAGTTTTACCGTGACGTTGGTTGGCGATGCAGTGTAATTGAAGACGGCAATGTTCCAACTTCTGCCATCCTGTCGCACCAAGATGGTTGCCGCACCCGTACCGGTGGCGCCATCCACGGGTCGGAATGACCGGCCGTTTCGCGCCACCGCGTTAATGGCCGCGTTGGTCAAACAATGTTGCGCCAGGCTGATACTGGCGGCATTGGTGAGAATGCTGCCGTTTAAATATAAACCGGCCACGGCGCAGTTAATCAGCCGGCTTTGGATTTCATTCGGATCGGGGCCGTTGTCAAAAACCATCAAGTCAGGATCATTAAAAGCATACAAGCGGCCGCCGATCCACCAGCCCAGTGATACGGCATTCATCGTGTAAGCCGTGTTGCCGATGAATGACGTCGTCGCATCGCAAGCTATCCGGCGGCTGTGCCCATATTGATAAGGAAAAACCGGGGCGATGGATTCGCTGAGAAACATGCTCCCGCCCAGCTTGCCTTGGAGATACTGCATTCCCTGGTTGTAGGCCTCGATGCCGGTCGTCACGTTCGTATCATAATGCCTGCCTTCCAGGGCGCCGTGCGACAGGAAATCCAGTTTCACATAATCAAATCCCCAGTTGGTGAACCAATAACCGTAATAGTCCACCAAGCCGCGGGCGCCGGGGTGGGTGGGGTCGATCGCCAGTGCGCCATCGTTGGCAATGACGTTGCCGCTCGCGTCGCGCAGCAAAATATCGCTGTACCGGTAGAGTGAAAAATTTGGCGGATTGCCGACCGGCACCCAATTGTTGGTGGCGTCGGTCACGCTGCCCCAATACACGAACGGCCCAAAGTAAATGCCGGCCTTCTGGCCGTTGTTGTGGCAATGGACGACAAAATTCCGGAGCAGCGTGCCGCCGCCGTCCGTCCACAGATTGTCCCAATACGAATCCAAATTCACATACGCCGTGCCGCCATTGGTGAAGCCGCGTGACTGCAAGTTCGTATGAATCGAATCCGATACGGCGAGGGCGGCGTTGTAACTGATATGGTTCTGATAATTCGTGACGCCCCAGCTGTTCCAGCCAAAGGGCACGCCATTGGTCCAGACCAGCGGTCCCGTCACGCGCAGATTGGCTTCGGCGAATTTTTCCATTACGATTCGCCAATCATTGCCGTATCCGACAAATATCTGCGGGGATGAAATTGTGCCGCCGGAAACAAACCCGTGCGGCATCACGTCCCAAGTCCAATAGGATGTCACGCCGCCGAACACGTTCAATTTGTCCAGTTTGGAATTTGAACCCGACCAGTAAATGCCGGTCTTCCAAGTGTCATGAGTCACTGAGCCAACCACCAGGCCGGTGCGTGAAACGTTGTCGTAAAAAGCGCCAACCTCATGGCCGACATCCGAGCCGTTGATGCTTTCCGAGTTGTAACTGACGAAGTGGTCATTGTCGAAAGGCACGAACAGCGCGCGATTGTCATTGGTAACGCCAAGGTTCACTCCGCCGCCCGCATCCACCACGACTGGCCCCATCCAGTTCGCGCTCGCACCGCTGCCGGTCATTGTGACGCGGGTGAGAAAACTGTCGCTTTCTGCGAGCGTGAAGGTTTGGGCCATGTCGGGCAGTCCCGCCGCATGAGCGATGACGGTGGCTTGGTTGCTGTTTGCCTGCGACCACGTGCGATTGCTGAAATCGATACCCTTGCAATATCCGCTGCGCAATCCGACGCCGCTGTAAAAGGCGGAGATGACCGGCGTATTTTTCCAAAAAAAAGCGGTTGTTCCCGCGTTTAAATCATATTCAAGCCGCACGTTGGCGTTTGACATCACCAAGAGATGGCCCGCCTGCCAGAAGGAGGCTGCGTCCGCCCGCGGCCGGAACGCCAATAAAATCAGGCCGGCGGTGATGCCGCTTTTGACACGCATTTTTAGTTTTTCACACAGTGGGATACTTCCTGGCTGATGGTGTAATGGGGAGCGATAGTTCCGCAACGACTTTTTCCAGCCGCAACCGCCAGGGGCGCACCCCGCCAATGCCTCCTGACAGGTGGCATCAGGCTGCCGGACTATGCCAATCATCGGCGGGACCGCGGCTGAGTCAGCCGCAGAAGAGCGCGTACGCCTGATCGAACGGGGCTGCTTCGGAGTGCTGGAAGAATGCGGCACGAACGAATCACACCGGCTGAGATTGAGCGCCCCTTGAAGGCGACGACGGGAGGTGTAGCGGTGACGGTCGCCAATTTGGCGAGGGGCATCGGACTGATCCTTGTTTTAGTTGGAACCCAAATTGTTGGAAGCACCGAGAATCAGAGCCAAATTTGCAGGTCCAAATACATGACATCGTTGACACGTTTACACACGGTCCGCCGGGTTGAAATCCGTTGAGCCGTTGTTAGTTTTGTTGTTAGCTTTTTGGAGAAATCCGCTTAAGCAGATGATTAAAAGGGATGGTGCGCGATACAGGGTTCGAACCTGTGACCCCTACCGTGTCAAGGTAATGCTCTACCACTGAGCTAACCGCGCTACCGGTGGAAGAAAACGCCTGCGGACAGGCATTCATTCGCTGACCTCGGCGGCGGGGTGGGAGCACCTCGCCAACACCGGCAGTCAGTTGGTCAAAAATAGAGATAACCCCATTGGGTGGCAAGACATTTTGGCGGGGAATTGCGGACGGCGAGGCGATAACAGTCCGGTCGGGCGCAACGCCGGGAAACGGGTTCCGGTTTGTCCTGCATAGATTGCGGACATAATGTTTTTTGTCCGCTTGACTATTACAAGGTCGGGTTTTAGTCTGCATCAAGTTCACTAATTGCACCAACGACATTTGCCTTTACCCTGCCCATGAAACCGATATTTTTACCGTTGCTGTCGCTCTCCCTCCTTTGGCTCGCCGGTTCCGCGCCGGCGCAGATTTTTATCGCCAACGGTCATAATACCGACGCCTATAATCTGGATGGCTCCGTGCTGACCAGTTCGCTCATTGCCGGCACATATTCCCAGTTCGGTGTCCAGGCGGTCAACAACCAGCTTTATGTAACCCAGCAGGGCACGGGCAATAACGATGGTTCCGTTGGGCTCTACAATCAGAATGGCACCCCGGTGAACGCCAACCTGGTCTCCGGCCTGTACAATGGTTTGTCGGTGACCGTCAGCGGTGGTTATATTTACGCCGGGGATGCGGCCAATGGCACGGTGGGCAAATATAATTTGGATGGTTCGGTGGTAAACAATTCCCTGATCACCGGTTTAAGCCTCCCCGTCGGCTTGACGGTGGCGGATGGCCACATCTACGTGGCGGATGAGGGTTTGACCACGGTGGGGGAATATAATCTGGATGGCACGCCGGTAAATGCCTCGTTGCTGACACCAGCCACGGGCGGTTTTTTTTATGGCATTGCAAGCGATGGTGAAAATCTGTTTGTGACTGACAACAATAACGGCACCGTGGGCGAATTCGGCCTGGATGGCACCCTGATCAATGATTCTCTCATCACTGGCCTGAATGGTCCCACCGGACTTGCGCTCTATGACGGCAGCCTGTACGTGGAAAACAACTGGACCGGCGTATTGGGCGAGTACCAGACCGATGGTACGGCCATCAATGATTCGCTCATTACGGGTTTGGGCAATGCACTGGCAGTTTCCATTGTGACCCCTCCGCCCCCGGCGCCTACACCGGAACCTTCCACTATTTTGCTCGCCGTTCCGGCAGCATGTGTATTGTTTGGGTTGCGCCGCCGTCAGGTCGCCAAAGCCTGATTCAATTAACCGGTCTTTTCTTTCCGCCGCAAACCCGTGGGTTGGCGGCGCATTTTTTTGCACCCTTCCGGGATGTTTGTTTTTTACGTTTTATTTGGTGCGGTGCGGCTGGCCTCAACCAACTCCCTGTCAACACTTAGCTGCTATTTACTCTTGACATAATGGTATTAGCAATGTATGGTGCGGGATAAGTTGGTATTGTCGTCCGAAATTTCAGAGCGAGTTAAACCCATGAAAATTGAAAGTAAATTGATTGTCTGTCTGTCGGCCGTGGCGGTTTCCCAAATCAGCCTCAAGGCTGATGATGTGAATGCCCTGTTGTCGAACTGGAATGTTGTCACCGTCAACAACGCCCAGATCAATAATGAATATGAAGGCCGCGCCTTTGTCGGCGGCAATCTGACAGCTGACAATCAGGCGGCCATCGGTCATTCCCTGTCGTCCACCAACATATCCCTTGCGGTGGTGGGCAACATCACGGCCAACAACTACATCAACGTCCAAAACGGCAGTGTGGATGTGGGGGGCACCAGCTCGGCCCATTTCAATATGAATGGCGGCGGTACGGTGAGCTTGGGCAGCCCGGTTCCGGCGGCCATTTCACCGGTCAGTGTGCTGACCACCAGTTCGTTATACTGGTCTACCTTGGCGGCCAACAGCACAATTACCACCAACAACGCCAACCAGATCAATTTCAATACCGTGGCCAATGGATCCGGCCTGGCGATTTTAAATGTGACTGGTGCGCAAACGTTTAACGCCGGTTTGAATGGCTTTAATTTGAACCTGGGCGCCGGGGTCACGACGGTACTGGTCAATATCAACGCCGGCAGCATCAACTGGAACGCCGGCAGCTTCTTTGGCAATTTCCAGACGGATTTCGGCCGGGGCAACGTCTTGTTCAATTTTTATAATGCCACCAACGTCTATCTGGGTAACCAGTTTGAAGGCTATATAGTGGCTCCCAATGCCAATGTCACGCTGGGCAACAATGTGGATGGCGGGGTAATGGTCAGCAACTTGGTGGCGGACAGTGAGATCCATCTGCCGGACCGCAATTCCAGTGCCTCTTCCTTTTACGGTACGCTTCCCAATGTGGTTACGCCCGGGCCGGTGCCTGAGCCGGCCACCTTGGCGTTGCTGCCGGTGGGAGCCCTACTGTGGGCCGCCCGCCGCCGATTTGCCAAAAGCTGATCATTGGCCCGCCATCATAGGGCGAAAAATGGCAAACTGATGACTTTCTCCTCCGGTTTTACGGCCGGAGGAGACCTTTCCCTTTCCCATCCTCCCCATTATTTAATTGACAAAATACGCGTACACGCGTATGTTATGAGACCATCCTGTCAAAGGTGGAATGCGAGTGGTTCAGAGCGGTTAAAGCCTTAAATTTATGAAAATGAATCGGTTGATTGCTTGTGGTTTGCTGGTTTCGCCGGTCTCGGCCATTAGCCTCAAGGCGGATGTAAACAGCAGTATGGCCAATTGGAATGTCATCACTGCTGGTGACGCCTATTTGAATGACCCCGTGGGAGGGCGCATTTTTGTCGGTGGCAATCTTAACTACGGCAATCAGGTGGCAACGGTCGAAAGCTCGGTGGCCGCCACCAATATTACCTTGGCGGTGGTTGGCAATATCAATTCCTGGGCTAACATTCAGCATGGCAGCGTGGTGGCTGGTGGTACCAGTCAGTATCTCGCTTTGAACGGCGGCACCCTCACCACGGGCAGTCCGGTTCCCTCCTCCATTTCGCCGGTCACCAGTCTGATCAACAATTCACTCTACTGGTCCACCCTCACGCCCAATAGCACGGTCGCTTACGGTTCCGGTTCAGCCACTTTCAATACCACCGCCGGTTCGTCCGTAGCGGTATTTGATGTCACGGGTGCCCAAACCTTCAACGCCAACCTCTGGAACGGCATTGGCTTAAATCTGGCGGCGGGCGTCAATACGGTGATTGTGAATGTGAATGCCACCACGATCAATGGTGGGTACACACCTTTTCTGAGTTCTTTCCAGAATGCCTTTGGTTCCGGCAATGTGGTGTTCAATTTCTATAATGCCACGAGTATTGATATTGGCGCCGAAGTTTATGGCTACATTGTGGCTCCCAATGCCACGGTCAACCTGCACAGCGGGGTGCAAGGTGGCATCATGGCCAACAGCATCAATAATATCGGTGGCGTGGGCATAACCCCGCCCGTCGGTTCCACCGGCCCTTCTTGGAACGGTTCCTTGCCCGATGTGGCGGTTCCCGGACCCGTGCCTGAGCCGGCTTCCCTCGCGTTGCTCCCGGTCGGAGCGGCCGCTCTCTGGTTCTTCCGCCGCCGCACGGTCAGAGATTGAGTTCCAACCATAGTTTGACTTTTCCCAAACGAGCGGCAAAATACGCTGCTCGTTTTTTTTATTTTAATTTATGCAGCATATCCGCAACATCGCTATTATCGCGCACGTTGATCACGGCAAGACCACCTTGGTGGACTGCCTGCTCAAACAATCCGGCACGTTCCGCGCCAACCAAGCCGAAACCCAGGTGGAACGCCTGATGGATTCGATGGACCTTGAAAAAGAAAAGGGCATCACCATCCGCGCCAAGAACGCCGCGTTCAAATACAAGGACTACCACATCAACATTGTGGATACTCCCGGACACGCGGATTTCGGCGGCGAAGTCGAACGTATCATGAACATGGTCGACGGCGTGCTGCTCGTGGTGGATTCCGCCGAAGGTCCGCAGGCGCAGACCCGCTTCGTGCTGCGCAAGGCCCTTGAAGCCGGCGCCAAGCCCATCGTGGTCATCAACAAGATTGACCGCGACAACGCCAATCCCAAGAAGGTCCTCGACCAGGTGTTCGAACTGTTCATGTCCCTGAACGCCACCGATGAGCAGCTCGATTTCCCCTTCATCTATTGCTCCGCCAAACAGGGCTACGCCAAGGTGGAACTGACCGATACCACCACCACGATGGAACCGTTGTACGACGCCATTGTGAAGTTCATTCCGCCGCCGCGCGCCAAGGCCGGCGAAGGTTTCCAATTGCTCGTCGCCAACCTCGACTACTCCGATTACCTCGGCCGTATCGCGTTCGGCAAGATCGTGGAAGGCAAGATCACCGTCGGCGAACCCGCCATCTGCCGCCACGGCCATGGCAAGCTCACCAAGAACAAGGTGACCATGCTCTATCATTTCGAGGGCATGAAACGTATCGAAATCAATTCCGCGTCCGCCGGCGACATCGTGGGCGTGGCCGGTTTTGAAGATGTGTTCATCGGTGAAACGATTTGCGACAGCGAATTGCGCGATACCCTGCCTTACATCCCGATTGATCCGCCGACCATTCAGATGGAATTTGCCGTGAACGACGGCCCGCTCGCCGGCCAGGACGGCAAGCTCGTCACCGCCCGTCACATCTGGGACCGGCTCGTGAAGGAAATCCGCACGAACGTGGCCCTGCGCATCGCCCAGACCAGCGACCCGAAGATTTTCGCGGTCAGCGGCCGTGGCGAAATGCAGATCGCCATTCTCGTGGAGCAGATGCGCCGCGAAGGGCATGAGGTGCTCGTTTCCCGTCCCGAAGTCCTCTGGAAAAAGGGTCCGGATGGCGAACCGCTTGAACCCGTTGAAAAGCTATTCGTGGAAGTCCCGAGCGAAAACCTCGGCGCCATCATGGAAAATCTGTCCGGCCGCAAGGCGCAGATCACCAACATGAATCATGTGGGCAACCAAGTTTCCGTGGAAGCCCTTGTCCCCATGCGCGGTCTGATCGGTTTTGAAACCGACCTCGTTAACATGACCAAGGGCATGGGGGTGATGAGCCATCTGTTCCACGCCTACGGCCCCGACCACGGCGAAATCGCCGCGCGCAAGAACGGCTCGCTCGTGAGCATGGATCAGGGCGAAGCCACCGCCTACGCGCTGAACATGGTGCAGGAACGCGGCCGCCTCATGGTGGAACCCGGCGACAACATCTATGTCGGCATGATCGTCGGTGAAAACACCCGCGAGAATGACATCCCCGTGAATCCCGTGAAGGAAAAGCGCCTCACCAACATGCGCTCGCAGGGCGACGGCAAGGGCATCCAGCTCGCGCCGCCCCTCAAGCTCTCGCTGGAACGCGCGCTCGAATACATCGACGTGGATGAATACGTGGAAGCCACTCCCAAGAACCTGCGCCTCCGCAAGAAGGTGCTGGAT
The DNA here is from genome assembly GCA_903820285.1 of uncultured Verrucomicrobia subdivision 3 bacterium. Classification (GTDB taxonomy): domain Bacteria; phylum Verrucomicrobiota; class Verrucomicrobiia; order Limisphaerales; family UBA11358; genus UBA11358. The sequence goes on from CAIJGS010000325.1 coordinate 21,843, forward strand.
GAAAACGCCCGCAAACGCTCTGAAAAGGGCCGCGTGATCCGTTTCGTCCAGGAATAAACCCTGCCGCCGGAATTCTTTAAAACAAACAAAGGCCGCTCGTAAGAGCGGCCTTTGTCGTAATAATGGTTGCTGGGTATGATCAATTGCCGAAACTCGTTTACGGCTTCACTCGCTGATAAGTGACGAGATAAAGTTTGGTGCCGGCCATGGTCTTAAACGTGGCGGGTGTATTTGCGCCGGAAAGGTCGTAGCAGATGCGGAGCGTGTCCCCGCTGATTTCGTAGATCGCCGGGAATGTCCGCCCATGGTTTGGGCCTTCCGTCCCTTTGATGGTCATTTGTTTGGGCGTCGTGGTCGGATCAATTGTGTAAGTGCCCCGATCGGGTTCGGTGCCCACAAAAACTTCATATTTGCCGTCATCCAGCTTGAGGCTGATGGTCTTTAATAGTGCCTCGCTCATGGGGTGTCCACCCAACTCGGCAACCGCAGGTTTCCAACTGCCCTGGACGGTCGCGGTGTCATTGGTCGCGGCACCGGCAAAAGTCGTCAGGGAGGCCGCCAGGCTGAAGCAAAGAATTAGCAGGTATTTCATGGTGCTCATAAGTTTAGGGTTGATGATTGCGGCCATATGGCCATGGCGAGCCAACTCCCTGCAAAGTCCATTCCTAGTCTGGCTTACCTCGGTCGTATCGCCATCAAGGCAAAATAGGGTCAGGTCACCGGAACGGGCAAGCACTAAATGCCGGGTCAGTTACTGGACACCTGCGTGGGCAGCCCGTTCTTAACCAGTCCTATTACGCCTTGGGCAAACCATCACGAGGCGGTGCTTTGCGTGGCCGCCAACAGCGTCCACACGCGTAATGCTTCGGTTACGCCCCAAGCCTGGGCATCGCAACCTCGTTGCGTGTGCGGGGCATCGCCATCCAGCAGTTCAGGGATCTGGCCGAGGCAGCCTTGGTTCAGGACGCCGGTCACGCTGCCGAGATAGCTTTGCGCGGCGGCCACGGCAGCCGGCGAAAAATCCCACGCCCGCGCGAGGGCTTCACAGAAGACAGGGAACGTCCACGTCCACGCCGTGCCATTGTGATAGGCGGGTTTGCGCCGCGTATCCTCATCGCCTTCGTAGCGCGGCCAATAGGGTTCCAGTGGATTGTTCAGCAGCCGGCCATCGCGCCAGATGGGCAGGGGCGTCGTGACAGGCAGGGGGGCGAGCGAGCGCAGTCCGCCCGGCACAACCAAATATTTCTGCGCGGCCTGCACGCAGCGTTGGGCGCGTTCGCTGGTGACCAGACCGAGACTGACGGCAAAGAGGCAGTTGCTGCGCAGGGCGTCACTGGGCGTGGCATCGCGGGCAATCACCCGCGCCTTGGCCAGCAGCACGTCGGCGAACCAGCCCTGGTCGGGGAGCCATAATAATTTTTCACACGACTCCATCGCCCGGGCGGCGCGGTCGCCCCAGCGCTTCTGGTTCGCCTTGGGACTGATCTTTTCCAGCAACCGCAGCAGCCGTATCCAGAGCACCTGGATTTCCACCGGATAGCCTTCCCGTGGCGTGCCGGCCGGGTAGTTCGTGTCCATCCACGTGAAATGGCTGGGGCTCCAGATGAGCAGCGAATCAGCATCGGCGGCAATGTCGTTCGGGGTGCCCTTGAGATAATTTTCCGCAATGCTGGTGAGTACGTCCCGGATGGTGCGGCCCGCGTCATTCACCGGCGTGTCAAAAAACGTTTTTCCCCTGGCTTTCGGCTTGGCGGCCACATCGGAAAATTCCTCGCACACCACGGCAAACCACAGCGGCGCGTCCGAGGTGTCGCGATTGGACACATCATTGCCGTGAATGGTGTTGGGCAGCGTGCCATCCTTTTCAAACTTCGCAAAGGTCAGCAGCAGCTGTTTTAATTCCGCCGTCATGCCGGCGGCCAGCAGCCCGCGCGCACAGATGAGCGAGTCGCGGCCCCAATCCAAAAACCACGGATAACCGGCAATGACCGTCTTGCCATCATCCCGCCGGACCACATACTGCCGCGCCGCCTGGGTGAGGTCCATCAGCAGCGAGGGTGCCACGGCTTTTTTGCGGGATTGCACCGGGGCCAATTTGGTTGCGTTTTCGGCTGTCGCCACCAGGGTAACACCGGTTTTTTCGGTTACCGGCAGTTCAAACCAGCCGGGGCTGTAGGCATCGCCGCTCCCGGTCTGGCCGCGCGTTTGTTCAACGGGATGCGGGATGTTTTCGCACCATTCCGCCTCGGGATGATATTTGCCCGCATCGGCAAAGATACGGAGCTGACGGTCTACCGCCGGGGTAAATTTGAAGCCCGGCATGGCGGCATCCGTCAGTGGATGCACATTCGAGGAGAAATGATAATCCGCGCCGCCGTTGCGCTTGGTCTCTGAATGAAAATTCCGGTCTTCAATGTCGAAGCGCACCGTCAGGCTCACGTCCGCCGTGGCGGACAGGGCGCGGCCGATGGCGGGTTCGCCCGCGAGACGTTTAAAGCGCAACACCGTGGTGTTCTGTTCCGGCAGCATTTCCACCGACAGCTGGAGGGACACAATCCGCCCGTCACCGGCACTGGCGGTAAAAGTCCAGACCGCCGGCGGACCGGCCGTAAAACCGGCGAGATTTTTAAAGTCCAACGCCGAAATAAAACCGTCTGCATTCACCCAGGCGCGCAGGCGTTTGATGAACACATGGCGGTCCACCGGCACGGTGGGATTCAGATTGGCCCCAAGCACGCAATCGTACTTTGAATTCACGCGGCCCAAGTCCACGCACAGTCTGGCCATGCCGCCAATGCCGTTGGTCAGCAACACCAGGTCCGCCGGCTTCGGGCGCGGCGTAGTGAGCGACGGCTCTGGCGCGAGGAAGCGGACGGTGCCTGTGACCGTTGGCTGGCTGGTGGCGTGCCGCTCCAGCTGGAGCCCGGCATCCGCAGCGACTTTGCGCGGCGGGAAACAGGCGATATGGCCGGTGCCGGCGGCGATGGATTGCACGTGCCGCGCCGCTTGGTCATCGCCTGCGGATGTGATTTGCAGGGTGGCGCGAAACGGCACCGTGTCCCGGACCAGCAACCAGTGATCCGCCGGTATCGGCGTAATCCGGCGAATATCCGCCAACGTCCACTCAACCACGCGCGGAAAAATGTCCCCGCTGGCCGCCTGCTCCAGCAAAGCCGCAAACGATCCCTTGTCTGCCGTACCCGCCCGGGCGGCGAACTCGCTGGCGGCGGATAAAAAATCCACCGGCGACCGCTCGATTTGGCTGGCCAGCCAGCACCAGTCGGCCATATCCGTGGCTTCGGCCGCGATAATCTCATTGAGCGATTCCAATGCCCACGCCGCTTGTGCGCGGCCACGGCGGTAAAGATCGCCGCTTAAACCGGCCGGCCGGGCGGTGGGCGCCAGGCAATAGGCCGCTCCCGGCGGCAGCGTGAAGGTGGTGATGTTCCCGCTTTCTGAGCGGCCGGGCAGCGGCTGGCCGAGCAGTTCAAATTGAAAGGTGCCCGGCGGCTGCCGGAGGGCAAACACATCCAGCGTGAGTATTTGCGCTTTTTCGGGTTCGGTGTTTATGAGCACCAGCACACTGTCCAGGTCTTCCGCCGATTCGCGCAACAGGGCGTAAACTGGCGCGTCCGGCGGGCTCAAACGGGTCAGTCGGGCTCCGTCAAAAAAACAGGGATGATCGGAAATCAGCCGGTTCAGCGCCGCCAGTTCGGGCACAATATTATCCGGGCTGTCCCAGTTCAAACCGGTGTTGCCGTGCACGCGGATCTTTTCCGTGGCGAGCCATTCCACGCCGCACGTAAAGCCAAATCCACCCACCGGGCTGGTGAGGCCACAAAGACGGTTGCGCAACAGTGACCAGACACGTCCGCGCTTGGCCAGGCGGTCGTTATCGTGCGTCTCGGAATAATGGACGTAACTGCCCACACGTTCGTTCTGGCGGTTCGCGTAGTCCAGATACCAGGAAACTTCGTGGCCGGAATAGTTCTGAAACAGTTCCGAGTAAGCCCACTGCATGCCACCCTCGGTTAACAGGAGTTCAGTGGCGTCCCACGAGCCGCCCAGTCCTTCGAGCAGAAAAATGGCGGAGGAAAACTCATCCTGCACGCGGGCGATGATGTATTGCCACGCGGTGGCCGGAATCTTATAACCGGCATCGCAGCGGAACCCATCCACCCCGCGCCGGCACCACGTGAGCAGCGAATCCGCAATGATGTCCCACAATTTTACCTCATCCTGTTCCAATTCCACCAAATCCTCCCAGACGGTTCCCCACGCCCCGGGACTGGCAAATTCGCCATCCTGTTTTTTGAGGAAGAATTCCGGGTGATTTTCCTGCAAGGTCGAACCCCAGCCGGTGTGGTTGATGACAATATCAATGAAGATGCGTGCCCCGAGCGCGTGCGCGGCGCGGGTCAGTTCGCAAAACTGGTCGATGCCGGTCGTGCGCTTGTCAAACTCCACCAGCGCCGGGTCCACCGCGGTGAGATCCAGCGCGGCATACGGGCTGCCGAAGCGGCCAAAGCGTCCATAAGTAACCGGCGTGGGATGCACCGGCAGCAGATGGATGATGCGGCAGCCGAGCCGGGTGACGATGTGCGGCAACTGCCGGGCGAGATCGCGGAAGGTGCCCGAGGGCGGCAGCGTGGCGTAGCCCTGCGCCTCCAGGGATTTGAGCTGGGTCTCCAGCGCGGGCTCGGCGGTGCTGGCCAGGTTTTTGGTGGCACCGAACAGCCGGATAAACGCGCAGTAAATCGTATTGGCCGTGCGGGCAAAATCAGGGTGCACGCAAATGCCCACGTCCGGACCGGCGGGCCAGTGCTGCCAGCCATTTTCGTCCAGCAGATAGGCTTTGGCTCTGAAATACCCGGCCTCGGCCAGGGGCAGTTCGATTTGCCAGCCGGTGTCGGTGCGCTGCATCGGCACATCGCGCCAGGAAGCCCCGTGCGCAGCGCTGCCGCCCGCATGGGCGCAGATAATTTCATGGCGGCTGGCAGCCGCGCGGCCGATGGTGGTGCGCAGCCGGGCGCGCCAGGTCTTGGGGGCGGTGGAAAACTGCGCGTGCCGCAGAGTGAAAACAATTTTGTCGCCCACGAAACGCAACCGGCGCTCGCCGGGAGCCGGGGTCATCAAAGGGTTGGAGCCTGAAGCATTGCCATCCATGGCTGATTACGATTTCGCAGGCGAGCCCAAAAAGCAAGCTGTTCGCACACAAATCCGAAAGGAATCAAAAACTTCCCGCCGACCGGTTAACCAGCCAGGGCGGCAGGGAGGGATGGCGTGAATTGTTTACCACCGGCTTGTCATTGGGCGAAGCGAAGAGGCTGGGCAGAGGCTTCGGCCGGCCGATATTATCCTTGAGCGGGGCATAGCCAAGACCCAGCGAATTGCCCGAAGCCGACGCACTGGCAGTCCCCGGACTCGCATAGAGGCCGGCGGTCTGACTGCCCGCATTCAACTGCTTGGGTGGCGCAGGATTGGGCGGCGAGAGAATTTGCCGGAACCGTTCCATTTCCGCCGTCTGGGCCGGATCGGGTTTGTTGTTGTAGCTGCTATATGTCTCCGTGGGCGGGCTCCAAGAACTGGCCCACAGTGATCGGGGCGCCTGCTGGGGTTGCTTATTGAAGGTGGCCTCTTCCACCGCCGGATTGTCAAAAGTATGAACCTTGGAAAAACTGCTTTGCGAGCTGCGGAAAAACGAGCTGGCATCCTTGATCTGCGAATCCAGATTATTGTCCTCACGCCAGTTGCCGCCAAACAGGGAGGCGTGATCCGCCGCCGCATTGGTATTGATCCGCGACACTTCCAGCCGTTTGATGAAACGCTGCTCGGCAGTGAGGTTTTGATCCGGATCATCCTGGCCCTTTTTACTGTTATCCTCCACGCCCAGGATTTCTTCCGGGGTCAGCAGCATCCAGTTTTTCTGGAGATCTTCCTGATGCTTCTGCCGTTGCAAATCGGCCTGAGTCCTTTGCTGCAAAGCTGCCGGATCAATCAGCGGGGTCGGATCGGCGGGCTGACTGAAGAGCACGGGGGGCGCGGAATATTGATCTACGAATTTTTTCCGGTCATACGACTGCTGCCGGGCCGGCAGATACAGAACCGGATTAAGATGCACCGGTGCATAAGACGGCTCGCTGCTCGGGGAATTCGACGGCTGGGCCACGGCACCAACACACCCTGCCAGCAGCGTGACTGCCAGCCATCCTGACATATTGGGTGAAAACCGTCTCATTAGATTAATACTATACTCCCAAAATGCCGCTGCGTCAAAAAGCTATTGTTTTTCATATTCACCCTTACCGATCCGCTTAAGTACCTGGAAGCCAGCTTTTTTGGCATCCGTGATCGAGAGCGGCTTCAGCTTGTGGGGGGTGGTGAAAGCCGAAATGATCTTCCGCACCGGTTTTTTGCAGGCCGGACAATGGGTCAGCGGGGCGGCCGAGAGTGGCCGGTTGAGCGTAAAAGTGCCGCCGCAAACCTTGCAGCTGCCTTCGCAGAGTTCATATTCGTATAACGGCATGAAATGGATGGGTGGAGGATTTTAAAAATACCCGCCCCTCCAGCTTAATGGAGCGGGGTGGGGGATGAAATGTTCAAAAACAGCGTATGCCGGGCCGCTTATTTCTTCAAAAACGCGCTGAAGAGGTCAATCGGCAGCGGCAGGAACGTAGTGGTGTTGTGTTCGCTGGCCATTTCCCGCATGGTCTGCAAATAGCGCAACTGGAGCGCGATCGGTTCCTTGGCGATCATCGCCGCCGCCTGCACCATCTTCTCGGCGGCCTGAAATTCGCCCTCAGCGTTCACCACCTTGGCGCGACGTTCGCGTTCGGCTTCAGCCTGCTTGGCCATCGCGCGCTTCATGCTGTCCGGCAGGGCCACATCCTTGATTTCCACCGTGGTCACCTTGATGCCCCACGGCTCCGTCTGACGGTCGATGATTTCCTGGAGCTTCTGGTTGATCGTATCGCGTTGCGAAAGCAGGTCATCCAGCGAGGCCTGACCCAGCACGCTCCGCAGTGTCGTCTGCGCGATCAGCGAGGTGGCTTTCCAGTAATTCTCCACCTTCACTATTGCGTCCGCCGGGTTGATCACCCGGAAATATACCACCGCGTCCACCGTGGCCGGCACGTTGTCTTTGGTCATGATCTCCTGTTTGGAAACGTCAATCGTCACCACCCGCAGCGAAATCCGTTCCATACGGTCCACGCCGGGAATCAGCAGGATCAATCCGGGGCCCTTCGCGCCCACCAGATTGCCGAAGCGGAAGATCACGCCGCGCTCGTATTCGCGCAGAATGCGCACAGCTTGGGGCGCGATGAAGAGCAGGGCTAAAATGCCGACCACCACGAACGGCGTGCTGGCCCCCATGAATTTGGTCAGGGCGGTGATGATTTCCATATGCTTTAGGTTCTAATGTTTCGGTTTCACCTGCAAGGTCAGTCCCGTCAGGCCGGTAATTTCCACGGACTGGCCCGCGGCCACCGTTACCGGGCTGACCGCATTCCACGTTTCTCCTCCGATAAACACCTTGCCGCCCGCCGAGTCAATCCCGGAAATCGCCTGCGCCACCTGGCCCAGCATCGCCTCCCGACCCGACCGCGCCGGGGCGAACTGCGCGCGCAGCCCCTTCGCCACAATGAAAATGAAGAACAACGAAGTCACACCCGTCGCCGCCACGATCCACGACAGCGGCAGCACCAAGGCCGATCCCGTATCGCGGAACAGCAGCAGCAATCCCAGGAAAAACGCAATAATGCCCCCGCCCGTCAGAATTCCATGTGTGGGCGCAAACACATCTACAATGAACAGGGCCACCGCCAGCCCCACCAGCACCATGCCCGTGAGATTCAGCGGTAAAATGGCGTACATATACAGCAGCAACACCAGCGCAATCGCCCCCGCCACGCCCGGCAAAATCGCGCCCGGGTTGCTCATCTCGCCAATGACACCGTAAATCGCAATCAACATGAGCAGCAGCATGATTTCCGGCCGCCACAACAGTTGAAACAGCTTCTCGCCGGCCACCTGCGGGATTTCCGCCACCGTCGCGTGCGCTGTGTTGAGGGTCCGGCCGTTGACCGTGCGGCCATCCAGTTGCCCGAGCAGATCGGGAATATTGGTGGCGATCAGATCAATCACGTTATTCGTCAGCGCGGCTTCGGCCGTGGCCGCCTGGCTTTGCCGCACGGCGGATTCCGCCCACTCCCCATTGCGCCGCCGCTTGTCCGTGATGTTCTTCATCAGTTGCGTGGCGTCATTCTCCATCTTCTCCTTCATCACATCGCTCACCCCGCCGCCATTGGCATCCACCGGATGCGCCGCGCCCAGCCGCGAATGCGGCGCCATCGCCGCCACGTCCGCCGCCAGGGTGATGAACGTGCCCGCGCTGTCCGCGCCCGCGCCCTCCGGCGCGACATATACCACCACGGGAATTTTGGCCGCGAAAAAACCTTCAACAATCTGTTTGGTGGAATCCATCAGCCCGCCGGGAGTATCGAGTTGGAGAATGAGACACTCATCGTTTTGCGCCGTGGCCGTCTCCAGCGCACGGGCAATATAAGTCGCCGTGGCCGGTCCGATGGCCCCGTCCACGCGGATCAACCCCACCTGACCCGCCGGTGCCGAAACGCCGGTGAGCAGCCCGAGCACCGCCATGAACCAAAACCGCCACATAAGAAAACTACTGCTACCATGGCAACCTAACAGACCGGCCGCCCAGCGCAAATGAAACTTATGCTTACCCATGGGAGTCTCAGCCAACTTGGAAATCCATGTTGGACGATGGCAAACCCATTTTGCTAGGGTCAAATTATGTTTGGACGCGACCATGAAAAATATGTGTCTGAAAAAGAAGTTCGCGATGATGTGCACGATAATTTGTGGTTTTCGGGCAGTCTGGTAGTTTTATTGGATGTTTAATGTTGGTCGGATTTTTTTGATTCCCTTCATCTTGAATTTGCTGGAATTGATTAAATTGCGACGAAACGATAGAAAAAATAAATGACGGATCAACTTTACGAGTCACCCAACTCAGCCAGCCCGACCAGAAAACCTATTTGGCGGTTGCTGTAAAGAGCTTGGCGATGGTGCCGGGTTTACTCTATACGCCATGCCCCGCGGCAAGCGCACCCCATCATGAATACTCCCCAAGAAGCAATGCTTGAGATAAGTTATCCGAAGGCGCTTTTGGTTACGCTGCCCTCGATGGCTTGCTTCGTCGCTTTTCCTTTCGTCAACGGCAAACCCACCAGCGATCCTTTATTCAATGGTTCGCTTCTGGTCATGGCCGTTGTCATGGCGTTTGTCTTTGCCGGTTGCCTGTGTTTTGTGCTTCGCTGCAAGATTGGTTGTGATGGTTTGCGTTCGGCGGTGCCGACATTTTACCAGTACGTTCTGCGCTGGGAAGACATCGCCGTTGTGCGAGGTTTTGTAACGCCATTTTACGTGGTCAAATCTTCAGCATTCGGGCCAATGTGCATTTGCCACGCCGGTTTCTCCTCAAGCGACCAGACAGCCTCAGAGAGGCTATTGACCAGTATGCACCGGCAGAGAACATTCTTCGCAAGAAGTTGGTGACCTAACCACCGGCTTGGAAAAAACGCAAATATTGTGGCACAGAACATCCTGACTCAGCCGCCACCCGCCGCCCACATAAACGACTGGTTCAATTTTGTTTGGAATTGAGTTTGTGTATGCTGCGGGCGAGGAGCGCATAACGTCTGCCGAAAGTGAATGCGTGAAAATCCGGGAGCAACTTGCGTATATGACCGCACATGGCATCAATGACACGGATGCGCGCTCCCCAAAAACGGATATGGGAACCGTCCGAAAATCTGAACACGACCGCAAATAATCCCCGGCCGACCTGCACGGACACTAGCTGGGAAAGGGGACGCTGTTTCAGCACAAATTGTCGGCAAAACCACCAGCGGGACAATGACGCCAATGACCAAAGCCCCGACAACTGCCGTTGGCCAGTCCTTGGCGAGTCGGCCATCATGGTAAAAACTCACGCCGAAACAGACTCCGGCAAAAGCACCCAACATCACGCTGCCCAAGGCGGCGCGTCCCAAATCGGCCATGGTGTTGCCGTAAATCTTGCTCATCTGCGTTCACCGCATCAGCGCCAGCACTTCCCCGCGAATTTTCGCGCCCAAAATTCCGTAGCCGGTGGCATTGATATGCACGCCGTCGGAGTAGAGTTTGGGATCCGGCACGCCATCGGGTCCGCGAAAGGCGGCACCGAAATCACGAAACGTCAGCCACGGTACATCGGTTAGCTGTGCCGCCAGCAAGGTGTTTACTTTTTCCGTGATGGCCGGGCGCGGCGGCTTTTCATCGTGCCGCGGGAGGATGCCGAGCACCAGAATCTTGGCGCCGGGTTGCTTCGCGTGGGCGGCGGCACAGACGGCTTCAATGCCGGCAGCAATATCTTCTGGTGTCACTACTGTCCGGTTAAGATTTAGCTGAGAATGATTTCAGGTCGGTAAAACCTGTATATATCCACTGTTCGGTCATTTTTCGATTTCAATTC
>CAIJGS010000326.1 GCA_903820285.1 uncultured Verrucomicrobia subdivision 3 bacterium
AAGTAATATGTGGTAAACAACAACCACGGTATCATTATTAATTGTGAGACGATTGGAAACATCTTTTTGTTGCAACAATGATACAAGGCCTATGATTTCGTCTTTATTTGTCGATGAATAAGCCGGACGATGCGGCTGTAATCGGTCATAATCATAAATTGACTTAAGTCGATACTTTTGAGCCGTCGTTACATAGATACTTAAACGATCTGGCATTGTCCAACTGTGAGGGGTATCGGTCAGATGTAATGGCCCATCCGTATCCAAAACATAGGTTCCACATAAAGCACCAATCGTCACAAGTTGTGTTACGATAAAACATATTAACATTTTGAACATAAAGAATTTCTTAATTACCTGATCAAGTTCCAGAAAGGGGGCAGTCCAACCTATTGTGCAATTCCATTTTAATCACGGGTCTTTGTGGGGTAAATAATGCCGAAATAATCCTATACAAGTTTGCCACCTGTGCGGCACGCGTGCCTCATCTTGGGCCGAAACCGCCGCCAGCTTTCGCCAGCCCGGGAAACAGCCTCCCGCCAGGCGTCTCGGCACATCACCGGAGAAACCGTCCCTAAAGGCTTAATTTGCAATTGCCGACTCATGCCCAAGCTCTTACTAGTCAATCGGTTCATTGTCAATACCGCTGCCAGGGGCAACCAGCGCCCGATTAATTTCCTGTTACGGACCGGTGCAGGTACATCCAGATCGCCAGGCCGAAGCTGGCGAAACCGATGAGGAAAAAAACGACGGTGATGATGGTGCGAATGCGCCGGGCCTGAGCGGCCAGGTGTTCGGTCTGTTTTTTCTCCGTGTCCATGAAACCGGAGAACTGTTCGGTGAGCGCCTGGGTGATGACCGCTTCATTTTTGAGTTCCAGCGTTTGCCAGGTTCCTTCGAGGGTTTTCCATTCCTCCGGCAGGCGGGCGAGCACTTCGGGCGTGGCGGGCTGGAAACCCCAGCGCGGCCAGAACGGCGAGGTCTCCAGGGTCCAAATCCGGAAGACGCCATGATTGGCGCACATTTTCAGGATACGATCCCAGAACGCTTCCCGGGCGGCCTCGGCCACGGAGAAATCAGTGTAGTCTTCGCTGTGCAGCCGGGCATGCTGGCGGAGCACTTGCAGACCCAGGGCGCCGGCAAACTGTCCATCGGCCTCCACCACCTGAAACTCGGTGAGCCGGGACTCCAGTTCCGCGCCGGGCAGGCGGGCGGCTTCCCAAAGCGCCAGCAACGCCGGGAGATCGTCCACGGTGGCGCGACGGATGTTCAATTGCGGCATGACCAGATGTTTGCAGCTATTTTTTGCCGAGCGAAGAAAAATTTGCAATTTCGCCAGACTATGTAATTTTGCGCACGGTCAAATTGACAACCATTTAAATCATGAACCATCAAAACGTAGATGAACTCGTACAGGCGCTGGAATGGCGCTACGCCACCAAGGTGTTTGACGCCACCAAGAAGATTCCCGCCGCCGTTTGGGCGGGACTGGAAAAGGCGCTCGTGCTCACTCCCACCAGCTATGGTCTGCAGCCGTACCATTTCCTGATCGTGCAGGATCCGGCCAAGCGCGCCGCCCTGCTGCCGAATTCCTGGGGCCAGAAACAGGTGGTGGATTGCTCGCATTACGTCGTCTTAACGGCCCGCACGGAAATGAAGGAAGCGGATGTGACGCGGCTCATCGCCCGCATCAGCCAGGTGCGCGGCATTCCGGCTGAATCGTTGAATTTCTACCGCGACATGATGCTGAGTGACGTCGTCAACGGTCCCCGGGGCAAGGCCGCTCATGAATGGGCCGCTCGCCAGGCGTATATTGCCCTGGGCAATCTCATGACCGCCGCCGCCATCGTGGGCGTGGATGCCTGTCCCATGGAAGGCATCAATCCGGTCGAATACGACAAGATTCTTGGTCTGGATGGCACCGGCTACAAGACCGTGGTGGCACTGGCGCTCGGCTATCGCGCCGACAGCGACAAATACGCCAGCCTGGCCAAAGTCCGCTACGAAACGAAGGACTTGGTGCAAGTGGTCTGACCGGCCAGGGATTCAAGGTTTACATCCACTTCCGTCGGGTCTGACCCGGCGGAAGTTTTTTCATTTCAGGTGTTTGAAGTCAAATCGGTTTGCACAAATTTCACACTTTTTTGCGGGAACTGGAGTGGAGCCGCGCCCGGTTGGCGTGGTAGGTTCATCGTCAAATACCCCTATGATGAACATTTGCAACCGGAATCAACGTCCTGCCTCCCGCGTTGACACCGTGTATTTTCGCCGGGCTTTCACGCTGATTGAGCTGCTGGTGGTGATCGCCATCATCGCGATTCTGGCGGCGATGCTGCTGCCCGCTCTGTCCAAGGCCAAACTCAAGGCGCAGGGCATTTCCTGCGTGAACAACATGAAACAGTTGCAGCTCGGTTGGGTGATGTATGCCGGGGAAAACAACGAGCAGGTGGCGCAGAATCAAACCGTGGGGCAGGGCGGCAATTCGCCCACCGCCGGCTTGCCCGGCGGCGGCTCGCCCGGGAACTGGGTGGCCGGCCTGTTAAGCTACACCAGCAGTTCATCGGACAATACCAACACCTACGATCTGGTCAGCCCGGACCTGCAGGCATTTGGCTCCATCGGCTACCTGCTGAAAAATCCCACGGTCTATCATTGTCCCGGCGACCAGAGCATGGATACCGGCGGCCTTGGCGCGCGCATCCGCTCCTGTTCCATGAACGGCCAGATTGGGGCGGTGGGCGTGGCGGCCAGCCTCAGCGGCAAGGCGGCGACTGGCAGCTACGGCAAGGCGTTCCTGAAAACCAGTGATTTTGCCCCCGCCACGCTGTCCCCGACCGATGCCTATGTGTTCCTGGATGAGCGCGCGGACAGTATCAACGACGGCTGGTTTCGCGAAGATGTCAAAGGCGCCACAGTCCACGATCTGCCAGCGATTTATCACAACAACGCGAGTTCCTTTTCCTTTGCCGACGGTCATGCCGAAATTCACCGTTGGTTTTCCCAAGGCATCACCAATAACGCGCAGGACAGTGC
>CAIJGS010000327.1 GCA_903820285.1 uncultured Verrucomicrobia subdivision 3 bacterium
ATTTCTGCCAGACGGCTTTGGTTGGCGCGCGGCTTGGCCGTGGCGGCGGATGGCATCCAGGTCGGGCTCGCGCCCTTTTTTGCAGAAGGTTTTATTTCACCGTTTGAAGATGCGTTGGATGTGGTCATGTGTGTGCTGATGACCTGGCTGGTGGGCTGGCATCTGGCTTTTCTGCCGACGATTGCCGTGAAACTTGTACCGGTGGTGGATCTGGCTCCGTGCTGGACCATTGCAGTGCTGATTGCCACCCGCCGTTCGCCGATACTGCCGAAAAAGCGGGATGGGGTTTAATGCCTCTGGCTGGAACCCGCTCCAGGAAATCAGATCCTTTTCCTTTGAGGGCAACCATTCGCGGTGGGGTAACACCCCATAGCTCTGAACCAATCAATTGCGCAATTCTTTTCCGAAGATGAACGGCATTGCCGTCATGGAAGCCAATTGATGATCATGAATACGGATAATCCACTTGAGGAACAAAACCAGATGAGTCCGCCGGGTATTGTCCACCCTGGCTCGCAAAATCTGGCATTGGACAGTACGACCTTCTATGAAGAAAAATTGAGGGAACAGTCGGTGGTGCCCGAGCATTTAAGCCCGGCTTTCCTGGCTGCCTGCCATTGCGCCAAGGATCCGAGCTTGCTGGATCAGGAACTGGAATTTTTATGGGAGGACAGCGGCGCGCCAGGACAATTTTACGAGGTTTATTTGGGTAAGATCAGCCGAAATCCGATCGTAAAGAGTAAAATTTCCGGCAAGTATTTTGTGCTGCCGTGGTCGGTCATCATCAAGCTGGCCGTGGAAAAGGGAATTGATAAATGAACCTATCGGTTCAGCCATTATTTCAGCCCTTTCACCTTAAGTCGCTTTGTCTCAAAAACCGGGTCGTCATGGCTCCCATGACGCGATCGTTTTCTCCCGGGGGAGTGCCCGGCGCCAACGTGGCTGAATATTATGCCCGCCGCGCCACCGGGGAAGCAGGGTTGATTATTTCGGAGGGAACGGTGGTGAATCGGCCCGCTTCCTCGAACGATCCGGACGTACCCAGCTTTTACGGCCCGGCGGCTCTTGCCGGCTGGCAGCGGGTGATTGCGAAGGTGCATGCGGCTGGCGGCGTCATGGCACCGCAACTGTGGCACATGGGCGTGGTGGCCCCCAAGGCCGGCGGTTGGCAGCCGGCGACTCCGTTTGAAGGTCCGTCGGGACTGGTTGCGCCTGGGAAAATGGGCGGCGTGGCGATGACGGAACCGGACATTGCCGCCACGATTCGGGCATTTGCACAAGCCGCGGTGGATGCCAAGGCTTTGGGATTTGATGCCGTCGAAATTCACGGCGCGCATGGGTATTTGATTGATCAGTTTTTCTGGCAGCCCACCAACCAGCGTACCGATGCATACGGTGGCGGGAGTCTGGTGCAGCGCTCCCGTTTCGCCTTGGAACTGGTCCGTGCCGTCCGCGCGGGTGTGGGACCGGATTTTGCGATCATTCTCCGGCTCTCGCAATGGAAGCTTCAGGATTACAAGGCAAAACTGGCGGCGACGCCGCAAGAAATGGAACAATGGCTGGTTCCGCTGGCGGCGGCGGGCGTGGACATTTTCCATTGCTCGCAGCGCCGGTATTGGGAGCCGGAGTTCAGCGGGTCGGATTTGAATTTTGCGGGCTGGGCCAAAAAGTTGACGGGAAAACCCAGCATCGCGGTCGGGTCGGTCGGGCTTTCCGGCGATTTTCTGGCGGCCTTCAAGGGGGAAGCCTCCAGCCCCAGTTCCCTGGCTGAACTCCTGCGGCGTTTCGACCGGGGAGACTTTGATTTGGTGGCGGTGGGCCGCGCCTTGCTGGCGGACCCGGAGTGGGCGCGGAAAATTCAGGAAGGGCGTGCCACGGAATTGGTCGGTTTTACCAAAGAGGCGCTGGCGACGCTGGTCTGAGGAGCAACCGGCAATCATTTTAATTACCAAGCGCAAGCAGACTCTCATTCCCGTTTTTGCCGACCAGTCGAAAGTTTAATTGCCAACGAAAAATAAAAAATATGAACACTACCATCATCGATATGGATTTATCCAAACAGGCGCCGCACAGTCCGCGCGAACGGATTGGCGGATTTGCCATTGCGTGCCGGGCGGTGGACAAATGCCGGGCCAGCCTGGCCGGCACGCTTGGAGAATATCATTACGATTGTCCGTTGGACAACCGGCTGTTCAGCTTCAAAGGCATCACCGGCGAACAGTTCAAAGCCGCCGTGCAACACGCGAAAACATATGACGAGGTCGGTGCCTGGCTGCTGGCCAATGGCACGGCGAAAACGCCACCGGAAATTGAGGATTGGTCGGATGACATGGAAGGCGGCAGCCCCATGAAAGATCCGGCGAAGCGCGATCATTTTATCGAGAGTTGTCACCGGCTGGGATTGAACCCAAATAAGACCACCACCTTCGACCGGTTGGAAGCGGATGATCGCTTCAGTTTTCGCAGTGCGACGGAATAATTTTTCCAACAATCGACACGCTGTCAGCAAAATTTTTTGATTTATGAATGACCATACCAACGAACCTGCAACCGAACCGCAAACCCCGGTGTTTCCGCGAGTGCTCCATACGGTGCGACCGAATCAGGAGAAATCCTTGCCGCATGCCAAGTCCAAAAAACGGGATAACACTTTTTCCCAATCCCGCGACGTGCGGGAGGACCGGGGCACGCGGGAAATGAAGACTTCGCATAATGACCAAACGTTTCATGCGCGTTAAATTCAAAACTCAGCTGTAGAAATTCACTGAATAAATTTGGAGCTGCCAAAATGCAAGGAGAGATAAAGTCATGACCGAAGCCACTTGGAAACCTTATGGCCCGGCAACAGCCGGCAGCCTTTCCTCCGCAGACAAAGCTTCGCTCCCGGCCACGGCTTTCGCCTTTCCCCGGGCGCGCAAGGAGCCAATGACCGATGCGACGCATGTACGCGACGCGATGGCGCGATTCAATCAGGTTAAGGATGTCACGGACGCCGAACGGGATCTTGCCTTCGCCAATCTGCAAAAGGCGGCTGGTCATTTTGATATTCAGATGAAGGAAACTGGCTGGCCTCAATTCGGTTCGAAACACGTACACCCTGATTGAAAGACAGGCCCCTGCTCGGGTGCCTGTTTGCGGGGCGGACCAGCCGGATACCATGCGATGCTTGGCCGATAAGAACGAACTGCGCGGTCCCGGCAAGCTCGATCAAACGGTCGTAATCGGTCGCGGTGGCTATGGGTTGTACGACCGCCGCGACGATTTCCGCCTGTTTTTTCAGGGTGGGTGTACTCATAGTCTTGGGGTAGCAACTCGCCCGTCAACGTGGTTCGGGGCGAGGTGCCAGCGTTCCATGACTTGATTTTAGGTGGCGACCTTGGTGAGTCGCCATGGGGTGTAACCCGTGCGCCTGCCAATGACTTTGCGGTTATCGGTTATGTTTTGTACCAGACCATGGAGCCGACAAAGGTCGCCATCTCGGCGCCGGTGCTACCCGTTAGCGGAAACAGCTTTTCGTACTGGCATTCAGACTCGAAAAACCTGTCCTTTCGCGTGGCGGTCATTAGACTGGTTGCTTTGAAAAATGAATCGTAAACCGTCCTTGCTCGTCATCTTTCTGACGGTCTTCATTGACCTGATCGGCTTTGGCATTGTGGTGCCGCTGGTGCCGCTGTATGGCCGCTATTATGGAGCCAGCAGTTGGATGATCGGGGTAATCATAGCCTCGTTCTCGGCCATGCAATTCGTCTTTTCGCCCATCTGGGGACGGTTATCGGATCGACATGGGCGGCGGCCGATTTTGTTGATCAGCACGGCGGGGGCGGCGTTATCGTATGTTGTCTTCGCGCTCGGTTCGGGCATCCAAAATCATGCGGTGGCCTTGGGGGTGATGTTGGCTTCCCGACTCTTTGCGGGAGCGTGCGGGGGTAATATCACGGTGGCGCAGGCGTATGTGGCCGACATTTCCAAGCCGGAAGAGCGCTCTAAACGGATGGGCCTGATCGGTATGGCGTTTGGTTTGGGTTTCATTTTTGGCCCAATCATCGGTGGGGTCAGCCTAAGTGGCATCACGCTGGGCGGGGCTTGGGGCATACCCAAAATGGTGTTTAATGGTTTTGGCCTGACCGGGCCGGGTTGGGCGGCGGTGGCGCTGTGCACGCTTAACTTTATCTTTGCCTGGTTTGTGCTGGTGGAGAGCTGGAAACCGGAATCCACGCCGACAGCCAGGCGTCCGCGCCTGTTGCAGTGGCAGCATACCCTGGGACAACCCAAGATTGGCATGTTGGTGGCGATTTTCTTTCTCGCGACATTTGCCTTCAGTTGTTTTGAAAGCACCTTGGCTTTGCTGGTGAATGACGACTTCAACCTTGGGATTGAAACGAACCTGGCAGCGCCGACCACCACGGTGGTGTCATTGTTTGTCTTTTGCGGTTTAATATCCGCCATGGTACAGGGGGGGATGATTGGTCGGCTGGTCAAAAAGTTTGGCGAACCCAAACTAATTGCGGCTAGCCTTATTATGACCGGAGTCAGCCTGGTGATGTTACCGCTCATAAAGGGCAATGGTGCCTTGAGTTGGCTGGCGGTATTGCATTTAGCCAACTGGCCTTGGACAGGATTGCTCCTCGTCTTGGTCCTGCTTTCGTTTGGTTCCAGCCTTTCGCGGGCGCCGGTATTTGGGCTGCTTTCCAATCTCACGCCGGCGAACGAGCAGGGGGCGACGATTGGCGTGGCGCAGAGCGCCGGCAGTCTGGCGCGGATTGTGGGACCGATCTTTGCAGCGACGCTTTACGGGCATATTCCGATGCTGCCTTATGTCATTTGCGGCGGCATTTCCATCGTGGCGGGAATCGCGGCGGTAGCGAAGCTGGGCGCGAAATAAGCAGTTCCTTTAGCCATCAGCCGGGGGCGGTGAAATCATTTTTTGAAGCGGGCGTGATTGGAGTTGTCGAAGGGACTTCGGCGTTCGGCATACGGCATTAACATTAGCTTCGGGCACAGCTGGTTAGAGCTCTCCCGATGTAATAATTTGAGCAGCGCCACACCCTGGCCATCTCCTCCATTTATCAATGGTGGAGAGGGAGAAGACTCGTTGTTCGACCGGTTGATGGTGATACATAGCTCAGGATTGGAGGCGGTTTCAGGATTGGCTCATTGGCTTCCGCAGGTTGATTTTACATTTCCATGACAATTCGGCTTGCGGGTCCGGCTAACTTTTCCCGTAATGAGACCGATGCGACCACCCAAGCCCGAGCCATCCCTCTATACCCCATTATGGGTGGGCATTGGCTTGTGTGGGCTCAGTATGACCATTGGCCATGTGGCTGGCGGCGGCAAAACCGGGCCGGATGATTGGAATAACCGGTTTTTTTCCCTAGACCAGTGCCTGTATTTCTGGCTGATCGTGGTCATAGTCTGGATTCTCTTGCGACAGGGTTGGGCCAAACGCAATTGTCCGTGCACCCGTCCCGGTTGGTCACCTCAGATTTGGCAGGCCCGCTACCACCGGGCGCTCGTGGCCATTGGTTTGATGGGGTTGATTCTCGTCATTGCGCTCATAACGGCTGTTTGCGACCCCGGCCCGCATTTCTGGATCAACGCCCATTGGGCCATCGGCTGGTCTTTTTTCTTCTGCGTGTATCTGGGGCAGGCCTGGCATTTTCGCAGGCAAGTTCAGGTCGCAAGCTATGCTCTGGGCAATCAACCCGGCAAACCACCTGAGTTCGACAATCCCATTTTTTGGCAGGCGATCCTGATCCTGCTGCCCGTCATTTCCCTGACCGTGCTCGGCCTGTTTTACCTGCAACAGGATCGCTCGCTCGCTGAACAGGAAGCGCGCGACCGCGCCGGCATCACTGCTGATCGCCTGGCTCAAGCCTTTGGTCAGGAAGCCTCCCGTCAGTTGCACGATTACCGGGAAGCCAATTTCACGCTCAGGTGCATCCGCGAAGGCGATTTGGGATGGATGACGTGGGGGGCTGGCACCAAGCAAGAGGAGAAGGCCTTTCAATCGGTTAAAACCTGGCAGGCCGCCAATCCCAATTTTGATCTGCTCAACCTGCCGGTATCTGATGTGGATATCAGTGCCACTCCCCATTTCAATTCTCCCTATAGTTCGCCAAAATTATATCCATCCGTCCCGCAGGCACCGGAATGGGTTGCCAAGTTGACTCCGGAGCAACGTCAACTTTGGCAGGCCGTAGAGGCGGCTGAATATGCGGCGAATGACACTTCAGCCGCGCAGTTGGCGATTACCAATTTTTTAAAATCCCAGCCGCCCCGGGGTGCCCGCGACAATGCCCAATACCATTTACTGCGCCTACAAGCTGCCACCTTGACGCCGTCTGAAGTTTCGGCCTTGTGGTCCGGTTCACCGCTGGGCAGTTCTGAGGAATTCACTGAAGCCGGTTTGCCTATAGCTCAACTCGTTTGCTATCAGGCGTTGCATCTGCTGCCCGACCACGCCGGCCTGCCCCGGCATCAGCGCGGCAGCATTCCATGGACCATTTATTATCACCCCGATATATTCTCCGGACGTCTGATCAGCGAGGTAGAGCGCGTCGCGTCGCTCACCGCGGCTACGCCAGAACCCGACATCTCCTCCCGCTTTCGCTGGGTGACCAATCAGGACGGCTCCCGCCAGTTCAATGCGAAGCTGGAACCCGATGTGCCCGCCCTGCGTGGTTGGTGGACGGCGGAAGAACAGGCGCGGCAGGTCATCAGCACCTTTCTGGAAGAGTGCCCGACCAACACTTGGACCAACGCCTTGTTCTGGGTTGGTGCCCCCAGTGGCCGGTTTGGGCTGATGTTGAATCAACCCTACGCCGAGCCGCCGACGGTTTTTGCGACCAATGGCGTCTCCGCCCCAATCAGACGCAACGCTTTGCTGTTTCCGGAAGCGCTCGTTACCCAGTTTCTGGCTGCCGCGGTAACCAATGTTTACCTCGCCCTCCCGCCGTATGCCTTGGCTTGTGTGGAAGTGGGTGGGCACCAGTTTGGCTGGCTTACCAACCATCCCGTGCCTGTCCCAAGTGCAGTCGCCGCTCCCTTGCTTGCCGAAGCAAGTGGCCGTTTTGCCTGCGTGCTGCCGAATACCAATACCTATCCGTTTCACGTCCGGCTGTTTTTGGCTGACCGGCCTGCGCTGTACGCCCGCCAGCATCAGCGCACCCTTTTGTTTGGCGGTATGATTTTGGCCTCGGCCCTGTCGGCGGTGATTGGGTTGTTCGCCGCGCACCGCGCGTTCCGGCGGCACCATGAGTTGAATGCGTTGAAATCCAACTTCGTTTCGAGCGTATCACACGAACTCCGTGCGCCCATCGCCTCGGTTCGCCTGCTGGCCGAAAATCTCGAAAATGGCAAGGTGCCCGAGCCAGAGAAACAACGAACCTATTTCCATTTCATTGTGCAGGAATGTCGTCGACTGTCCTCGCTTATCGAAAACGTGCTCGATTTCTCGCGCATTGAACAGGGTCGCAAACAATATGATTTTGAATCGACGGACCTCGCCGTTCTGGTTCGCCAGACGGTGACCTTGCTGGAACCCTACGCTGCGGAAAAAGGTGTCTTTTTGAAATTAGAGCCGGCTGCCGCAACCGCTTTGGAACTAGTTGCTGATGGCCGCGCCCTGCAACAGGCGCTGGTCAATTTGATTGATAACGCGGTCAAACATTCGCCCAAAGGTGCCGTCGTTACTGTTGGCCTCGAAGCCACCCCGGCGCTGGTCAGCCTGTGGGTGGCCGATAATGGCGCCGGCATTCCGGAGGTGGAACGCGAAAAGATTTTCGAGCGCTTCTACCGGCTCGGTTCGGAATTGCGCCGCGAAACGCAGGGTGTCGGCATCGGACTCAGTATCGTCAAACACATCACCGAAGCGCATGGCGGGCGTGTGCTCGTGCAAAGCTCGCTCGGCTGGGGGAGTCGATTCACACTGGAGCTGCCGGTCCGGGCAACAACCACGAATGAACACTAATTTACACGAAATTGAACCCATGAATCGGCCTAGGGTCATGAGGATGGAAGGTGAACATTCAACACTCAAAGCGGTTGGAAAAGTTTGTTTTGTTGCTCGTCCTTACCCCGGCCCTCTCCCCCAAGGAGAGGGGGAAAAGGTTGCCGTTTTCAGGGATAATCAAGTCGCTGGATTGATCGGACGGACCGGCGAAGGTTTGAAAATGGATGCTGAGTGTTCCTGCTTTTACTTTTCATGAACGAACGCATTCTCATCATTGAAGACGAGCCGGCCATGCGGTTGGCGCTGGCCGACTTGCTCACGGCCGAGGGCTACCGCGTGCTCGCGGCTGCCGATGGGCAGGCGGGACTCGACCGCGCGCTCGTGGAAAAGCCGGACCTGCTGCTGCTTGATCTCATGATGCCCAAGCTCGATGGCTTTGAAGTGTGCGCCGAACTCCGGCGGTTGGAGAATGCCGTGCCCGTGCTCATGCTCACCGCCAAGGGACAGATCGAGGATCGCATCGCCGGCCTTGATGCGGGGGCTGATGATTACCTGGTGAAACCTTTCAGCACCGGCGAATTGCT
The DNA here is from genome assembly GCA_903820285.1 of uncultured Verrucomicrobia subdivision 3 bacterium. Lineage (GTDB taxonomy): Bacteria > Verrucomicrobiota > Verrucomicrobiia > Limisphaerales > UBA11358 > UBA11358. The sequence goes on from CAIJGS010000327.1 coordinate 8,539, forward strand.
TGCCCGCGTGCGCGCCTTGCTACGGCGGACCGGTCGCAAAACCAGCCAGCCATTGAAACTGGAATTCGGCGACTTGGATATTGATCTCGCCCGCCAGACGGCCGCGCGCGGTAAGAAGGAAGTTCATTTCACGGCGAAGGAATTCGCCATGCTACGACTGTTGGCCGAGGCTGGTGGCGAGCCCGTTACGCGCGAGCGTTTTCTCGATGTCGTCTGGGGCTACACGGCTTTTCCCACCACGCGTACGGTGGATAACCATGTGGCCAGCCTGCGCGCCAAAATTGAACCGGACCCCGACGAGCCGCGCTGGCTCAAAACGGTGCATGGGGTGGGTTATAAATTGGAACTGCCGGATTTTGCAAAACCATGACAATCCCAACTCCCAAGATGTTTTATGATCAACAGCGGAATGAGACGCATCCTGACACTGCCGCTGAGGCCTAAATAGATGAGCACCACCTCACCCCGACCCTCTCCCCCATTTACCAATGGCGGAGAGGGAGAGAAGCCTGTCGTGCTAATGGTTTGCGGCAAGACAACGGCTCTGGATGGGGGGCAGTGTCAGGATGCTCCCGCACGATGAAAAACATATGAAATCAAAACTTTTACTCGCCGCCACTCTGTTCGTTTCACCGCTCGCTGCGACAGCCGCCACCAACGATCTCACCGCGCTGCTGCAGCAGGGGATGTTTGATGAGGAAGCCACCCGCGACCTGACCGCCGCCATTGCCGATTACCAGTCGCTCGCGCGGCAGTACGACAAGGATCGCCAGGTGGCCGCCACCGCCATCTACCGGCTCGGCGAATGTTACCGTAAACTCGGCCAGACCAACGATGCCGCCACCCAATACCGTCGGCTCGTACGTGATTTCCCGGAGCAGGTCGACCTCGCCCAGCTCAGCCGCCAGAATCTGGCCGGTCTCGGATCGGTGCCAGCCGCCCCGGCCGCGGCTGACAATAGTACCGCCCCGGCAACCGGCACTGCGCTCGCGGAAGCCAACGCCGAGGTGGCCACGCTCAAAGCGCAGTTGGCGGCAATGGTTGATTCACCGGACCGGCGCAACCTGCTGGCTGTCGCCCAGCAGTCGTTTCCCAACCCAATATTGACCACCCTTTTGCAGAAACAGGCGGAAACGGAGCTGAATTATGCCGCCCTGACCAACGAATACGCGGTGAATAATCCGGTGGTACAACGGGTGACTTCCGAACTGGCCGTCCTGAAAAGTCAGATCGATGACCAAATCAACGGCATCCTGATCGGCTTGCGGATCAAACTCCAGATCGCCACCGACCGGGTCAAAACCCTGCAAGACAAGTCCGGCCAAGGGCAGCCGACTGTGGTGTCCGCCGGATCACCTCGCGAAGAGGAAGACCAGGCCATCCAGCGCATCCAGCAATTGATTCAAAACAGTCCGGACCTCATCAATGATCCCGGCCAACGCCTGCTCTACGTGGCGGCCTCGGCGGGACAATTGCAGGTCGTCAACTTCCTGCTGGATCATGGCGCGGATATTAATTTGGTTTCCGGCGGGGACACCCCGCTCAACGCTGCCACCGCCCACGGAAACAAAGCCATGGTGGAACTGCTGCTAAGTCGTGGCGCCGAAGTGAATGCCCGGGTGACCACCGGCGGCACGGTGCTGCACACTGCCGTGGAGAACGGCTTTCAGGCCGTCGCCGAAACCCTGCTGCAACATCACGCGAATGTGAACGCTCCGTTTCCGCCCAGTAACGGCGGAGAAACGCCCCTGCACCTCGCCGTGCTCAAATCCTACCCCAACCTCGTCAACCTGCTGCTCAAATATGGCGCGGATATAAATGCCACCAACGGCAGTGGCCGGACTCCGCTGTTCCATGCCATCAATCATAGCCGGCCGGACCTTATCCAAAAATTGCTGGCCGCCGGGGCCAATCCCAATTTGCAAAGCGCGGAGGGCCGCACCCCGCTCAGCTATGCCGCCGAACAACGCACCCCGGACATCATCCAGCAGTTGCTTGATGCCAAGGCTGATCCCAATGCCGGGACATTCAACCTGCCGCTGCTGATGAGTATCCGCCAGGGGAACATTCAGGGTTGCGAATTGCTGCTGGCCGGCGGCGCCAGTACCACCCGCACCGGTTTGGTCAATTGGGGTGTCCCGCACTACATTTTCAGCTTTCCGCGTAATGGTCCGTACAGTCCGTTGGAAATAGCCATCACGCAAAAAAATCCGGATGCCGTGCGCCTGCTGCTGGCGCACAAGGCCGATGCCAATACCACCAATGCCGCCGGCGCGCCGCTGACGCTGGATGCGCTGCCGCAGTTGGAAATATTCAAAGCGCTGCTGGCGGCCGGTGCCAATGCCAACTGGTATCCGCTGCCCGTACCGTCCGACGTCAATTCGGGCAATGAATCATTGCTGATGCTGGCGGTTGACCGCAACCTCTATAATACCCCGGAAGACAAGTTGGCGGCAGCCAGGCTCTTGCTGGACAGCGGGGCGAATCCCAATGCCAAAAATCTGACTGGTCTCACCCCGTTGCACATCGCCGCCTATGGCGGCCAGCTTGAACTCGTGCGCCTGTTGCTGGAGCACCACGCGGATCCGAATATCGCCAACAACGGCGGCATTACTCCGTTGGATGAGGCCAAAAACCAAAATCATCCGGAAGTGGTCGCCCTCCTGCACGGGGCCGGGGCATTGGACTATTTGCCGCGCTGGGATTGCCTCACGCTCACCCGGCCTTCGGACAACATTATCCGGACCATCTTCCGCAAAGGTACCAACGATTGGAATCATTTTACCCTGCTGGAAATGCTGGCGGTGCAATATCAGTTTCTGGCCGCCAATGCCGGTGGTGAATCGCAGACCATGAACCGGGCAGATTTAATGGCTTTGAATGATAATCGTCAGGAAGCACTTTCCTTCCCCGACCTGGTCCACGTCCATATCCGTCGCCCCGGCGCCGATCCCCAAAAATGGCAGGAGTTTACCGTGGATGCGAAAGCCATCCTGCAATCCGGGAATCCCACCAACGATGTCCCCCTGCAATGGGGTGATGTGGTGGAAATACCGGAAACCGACCATGCTCTCAATGAACACTGGCGGGGCTTTTCCACCACGGAACTGGCCGGCTTCGTCAAAGGCCTGACCCACCACGTGCAAATCATCAATCAAGGGCAGAGCAGCACCGTGGATCTGGCTCCTTCCGTCAACGACCTGAACCAGGTATTGACCAAAATGCCCTACTGGATTCGTCCGGTGCTGTTCAAAACCGGCATGATGCTCGTCTCTTCCGACCTCGCCCATGTCAAGATCTCGCGCAAAGACCCGGCCACCGGCAAACCGCAGGAGTGGATTGTGGATTGCAGCGATCCCAATAATATCCCGGACTTCTGGCTGCGCAACGGTGACGTGGTGGAAGTGCCGCAACGGTAGAGTGTGAAAGACCAGGTAGCAGCCGACGTGGGGAGGCGCAAAAATAAATGAGCGCTCCCAACGATATTTGAGCCTCCTCACGTCGGCTGCTACTTCCTGGACAGGCTTTTAACGTTGCGGATGGTTGCGGGTCACACCTGTAGAAGTGTTCGTAACAAATCCGTAACATAATTGTTGCAATTGGCAGGAAATGGGATTATTTCAAGTTATGAACTTCACGATATTCTGCCTGCCGCTGGTAGTGGGAATTGCCTTTGTTTTCATGATGTTACGCAGTGAATTGCGCTGATATTACACTTTTCGGCCACGGTGATTTCCACGCTGGCCGGGATTAGTTTTTGTCCGCAAACTGTGTGTCGGTCAGCGTGGATAAAAAGGCCACCAGCGCCCGCTGGTCGGCGGGACTTAGCGGCACTCCGCCATCCGGATGCTTCGCCAGATTGGGATCCAATGTCGGACTCCGCTTCACGCCATTCACGTAGTGTTCAATTACTTCCGTCAGGGTCTTGAACCGGCCATCATGCATGTAGGGACCGGTGACGGCCACGTTTCGTAGGGAGGGTACGGAGAACTTCCCATTATCCGAAACCTTGCCGGTTATTTTGCCCCGGCCGATGTCCGCAAAGTGATCATCGAGCCCGTTGTTGGCAAACCCTTGGCTCTGGAACAACGGGCCGCCATGGCAATGAAAACAGTCCGCGCCATATTGTCCGCGACGAGGATCATATTCGGTGGAAAATAATTCAAAGCCGCGCTGTTCGTCCGTTGTGAATTGTTCTTCGCCGCGCAAGACGCGGTCGAACTTGGCGTTGAGGGACGTGAGGGTCAGTAGGTAGTTCTCCAGCGCCAGTGAGACTTTTTCTGACGTAATCTCTGGCGTGCCGAATGCCTTGGCAAAGAGTGCGGCATAGTCTTCCGACCGCCTTAGCTTGGCCATCACATTGGTCAGGGTTTCATGCATTTCAATCGGGTTTTGAATGGGTTGCAAGACCTGTTCCCGCAGACTGGCGGCGCGGCCATCCCAGAAGAAGGATTTTTTCCAGGCGAGGTTCACGAGGGTCATGGCATTACGGGTGCCGGGCTGATCCTCGGCTCCGGTGCTCACCCGTTTGGCTTCGCTGAAACCCGACTGCGGCTGGTGGCAGGTGGAGCAGGATTGCCGGCCATTCACAGACAGGCGGGTATCGAAAAACAGCTTTCTTCCCAGCTCTACGCGTTCGGTGAGCAGCGGATTATCACGCGGCAAATCCGGGATGGGAAAGGTGGCGCTCACTTGAAACGCATACGGCGTATAGGTGGCGGGGAGATAGAGTGGCTGGGGATGGGCGATGGCGATTTCCGCATCCGTCAACTGACTGATGCGATGCACGCGGAATGCGCCGGTCAGATTTTTTACCAGCGCGGCGGAGATGGGATCGCCATCGCGCGAATGGGTGGAGGAACCGTCCTTGGCAAAAGAGAGCGGGCGCGGCGCGTTTAAGATGGTGGCCAGATCGAAGTCCAGTTCCAGCCGGGTCTCGTTCGTGATCACCAAGGGCGCGGCGAGGGTGATGCGGGCGCTGTTGGTGTCGCGGGCCAGGTGGTAGGCCCAGCCGTCCAATTCACCGGCGGGGTTGCGCCACAAACCTTCCAGCGCGAGAAAGATGTAGCCGCCCTGCCAGCTCCAGTAGAGGCCGTTGACATCCGGATTCAGCGGATGGCTGGCGGGATAGTTGGTGATGCTGGCGCGGTTCACGGCCGGTGACAACCCGACCAGAAAGCGCACCGAACAATATTCGCCGGCGGGAATTTCATGCAGCCGCAGAGTATCGCGATTTTGGTCCAGATCCATCCACGCGATGGTGTTGGAACATTCGAGCCACGTGCCGTCGTTGCGTTGCAGGCCGATTTCGCTCACCAGATAGCTGACGCGAGTGACGGAAAAGGTTTCATTCGCGGAGGTTTGGTAGCGGAGCGAAGCGGGCTGGACGGTTTCGCCGGACATGCAGGGCGACATGACCAATTCCAAAACCGCTCCGGCGACGGGGCTCGCGGCTCCGATGAGGAGGGCAAACCCGGCAGCCAGGGCGGCTAGGGAAACGTTTTGAAACAGGCGCGGCATGGTCTGGCTGGGCGGGAAAGCATTCCCGCCCGGTGGAATTTAATTAATGGTCAACCCGCTGACAGTGTAGGTCGGGCCACTGGTGAAGACAATGACGATGCTCTGGAGGCCGGTGCTGGCTCCG
>CAIJGS010000328.1 GCA_903820285.1 uncultured Verrucomicrobia subdivision 3 bacterium
AGTTTTCATGGGTCAACTTTTCTTATGAAGCACCGGACGACGTAAATGACTCCCAGTCCGCCCCCGATACCGGCTCCCAGCCAGAAGCGAAATTTCATTTCTTTGATCGTGTCCTGTCCCGTGTAGGCGTTCGCCACCACTGCGTCATAACTGCGCTGTGCCTGATGGTATTCCTCAAGGTAACCCTCGCCAAAAAATCCCAAGCCCACAATCACCGCCAGCGTAAAAATCAGGGAAACAAACTTCAGCCAGCGCAGCCACCAGACATCTCTGGGTGTTTCCGGGTCCGCCTTGGTGTCCGCGTTGAGGACGGCTTCTTTGATCGCGGCAAAGGCTGCGTTAGCCCAAGTGTTGTCTTCATCGTCGTTTGCCATGCATTAAAAGGTGGCGAGGTGGTGACTTCCCGTATGCTTTGGATTTTCAGCCGGTTCATCCGGACTGTCCAGTGCAAATATAAATGGGGTGCGGGACAAAAAATGATGAAAATGCGGGTTGGTGGGTGTTCTTTACCGCTGGGCCGGTAGCTCAAGCTCTACAGCAGGCCAAATACCGGCCACTATAGGGCGACGACAAGTCATACCGTTCCGTCGGTGATTTTGTGCGTGTCTCTGGAGCGGGATTGGGGTTTAATGACACCGATGAAATTATCGCTGTTGTCCATCCTGGTCGGCGCTGTCGTGAGTGTGCCGCAGATTTATGGTCTGGCCCGGCCAGCGGGTCTGGCGTCCCGGGCGCGGGAATTTCCGCGTAACCTGAAGGCCGGCGTGGTGCTGATGCTCCTGGCCACGGCGTGGTTTCTGTACATTTTGAACGCGGAACCGATCGCGGATTTCACGGTCTATAAACCCTACATGCTGGCCGGTTTTGGCGCAGTGGGTGTCCTGTCCTGCATTTTTGTTCAGGATTTCCTCGCGGTGCGCGGTCTGGCCGTGATTTTGCTGCTGCTGGCCAAGACGATGGTGGACACGGGCCGGCCGCATCTGGGTGAGACTCCGTTTGTGGTCGCTTTTCAGGCGCTGGCGTATGTGTATGTGGTGGCGGGCATCTGGTTCACGGTGGCTCCGTGGCGTTTGCGTGACTGGCTGAACTGGTTCACGGCCAACGAGAAGATGGTGCGCGTGGGCTGTGCCGCTCGGCTGGCGTTGGGGCTGTTTTTTGTGGCACTGGGGCTGACGGTTTTTCGGGGGATGTGATCCGGACGGTTTTTTAACCACGGATGGGCACGGATGAACACCGATAAGACATCCGCTGAAAACATTTGCTGACTCATGAACTTGGGCGATTTTCGCGAGGATTACCGGCGGGGTGCGCTCGACCGTAACGGGTTGAACGCGAATCCACTGGCGCAGTTCGAGACGTGGTTTGCGGAGGCATCCGGCACGGTGAATCAGAGCCGCTGGCGCAAGATCGGCATTGCGCTCTTCAAATTGTGGGACGCCATTTGCAATCGGCGTCCGGCGGATACCAACGCCATGACACTCTCCACCGTAAGCCAGGATGGCCAGCCTTCCTCCCGCACGGTACTGCTCAAGACAGTGGACGAACGGGGTTTCATTTTTTACACCAATTACGACAGCCGCAAAGGTCGTGAACTGACGGAGAATCCCTCGGCGGCGCTGACTTTTTTCTGGTCCGATCTCGAGCGGCAAGTCTGCGTGGCGGGAACGGTGACGAAGCTGACGCCGGCGGAGTCGGAGGTCTATTTCAAGAGCCGGCCACGTGGCAGTCAGATCGGGGCGTGGGCCTCGAACCAGAGCGAGTCCATTCCGGATCGCGCGGTGCTGGAGGCGCGCTGGCGGGAGTTGGAAAAGAGATTTCCGGACACGGTGCCGCTGCCCCCGAACTGGGGTGGTTTTGTATTGAAACCCACGCGTATTGAATTCTGGCAGGGCCGGCCGAGCCGGTTGCACGACCGCTTTAGCTATGTGCGGCAGGCGGATGGTTCATGGCGGGTGGACCGGCTTTCGCCGTAATCCTGGCTGCAGGGGTGAGGCGGTTACCGTCGGCGTTTGGGTAATCCTGATTTATCCGGCAATGAGGCAACGACGCCAATCAGGAGGATGGGCATCAAAACCATCATGGCAGGAAGGAGCAATGGAACAAACCGGTAAATCAGACGGACATAAGGAATCACCAGTACGGCCAGTGGCATCAGGCCGATGAAAATGACCGCTTCATGCCAGCTTTTGGCCTTCACCCACCACCAGCATCCGTTGATAACCGCAGCATAGGCGGGAATGAAAATCCAAATGGCGGCCACCCGGTCGTCGTCGCGGGTTGGAAAAAGATGGATGGGCAGAAATATCAGGGCCAGAGCCAGCAAGATGCCCATCAATCCCAGCAGGTTGGCTATCAGGGCATTTCGCCGGTAGCGGACGGCGCGCGCAATGGGGGATTCATTACGGTCCCTGTTCGATTTGCCGGACGAGCCGCCGGGGCGCGAATATTTGTCGGGCAGACCGAAGAATAACACGGCAAATATGACCGGTTGCGCGGGCCAGAAAAGGCCGAAAATGACGAGGGCATTGGAATACCCCTTGGCCTTGGCGAGATGGCTGCCGCCCCAGAAAAAGACCGCATATTGGAAAACAAAAAATGCCAGTCCGACAAAAGCGCCGGAATTTCCGGGTGGATCGAGCGGGGTTTTAGGTCCCATCACGAGGGAAACCAGCCAGCCCAAGGCAAGGAATAAGGGAATGGCGGCAAACCACAGCGCAACGCCAGAAATGGCTTTTTTCTTATGGCGGATGTCCATGGCGTTTTGGGAGGGCAATGCGACCAAGGCGGATTGTTCTGATTTCTGCAAGTAAAGTCCAGTCCGCAAAAGACTTCCTCAAATCAAAACGGCGGCTCCGGAACAAACCGGAACCGCCGTTTGCATTCAAATATGCTTCAGAATTTCACCGAGATGCCGCTGACGAGTTTCACGTCATTGTTGTGGCGGTCCAGGGCGGGGCGGTTCACGTAGTTGTCCTGAACGTAGGTTTTCAAGCTAAGCGTTTTCGTGATGGCGGCTTCCACGCCGATCTCGGCATTGGCGATGTACTTCTGCCATTTGTCCACTTCGGGGAGAACTTCGATGGATTCCCAAAAGCGCGTGCGGGGATTGAATTTGTGCTCGTAGCGTTCGCCGACGCGCAGGGTGGCGTAGGTGTCATCAATGCCGCCGAGGCGTTCGAACACCACACCGGGACCGACTTCGGCGGCGAACGTGGTGTTCGTGTTCTTGACGAAGTAATAGCCGGCACCCGGGCTGAGGGTGTACCGGTAATCCAGTTCGGAAATGCCATCGTGCAGGCCGTCGGCCCGTACATAACTGAACAGGCGCGGGGTGAACAGGTGGTTCCATTGGCCGTAACCGTGGAGAGATTCGACGTCTTTGACGGTGTTCTGCTCGCCGTAGCCGCCTTCGAGGCCGATGGTGAACTCGTTGTGTTTGGTGATTTTCGCCGAAGCGATCTGGCCGTTGACCAGCAGGGTGTCGGTGTTGCCCTTGGCGACGGTCAGGCCGAGGCTCGCGCTGCTATTCCACTGGGGGTGCGCGGGCAACTTGTCGGGGATGACGGGCAGGGTGGGAGCCAGGGACGGGGCGATGACGGTGGCGTCGATTACGTTGGTGGTAATCGTGGTGACGGTGGTTACGGTAGTGACGGTGCCTGATGCCCCCGGCGTCGCCTGTGTCGTCGTAACGGTAGTGACCGGGGCGGCGGCAATGGGCGGGGCGTTGCTGGCGACCGCCGAAACGGCTTGAGCCGGCCCGGCGAGCAGGCTGGCGCTGGCCGTAGCCAGGATTATTTTTTTATACATGTCGGGCGCTGTTGGTTAAGGCGCCGCGGAAATCACGGGGCCGGTTCCACCGGCGGGGTGGGAACGATGGCAGATTCCTGCTGTTCCTCAACCACTACCGGTGCAATGGCTTGCAATTTATCGCTGGCATCCAGGTTGACTAGCTTTACCCCCATGGTATTACGGCCCGCTTCTCGAATATCTTTCACCGAGGTGCGTACCATCTGGCCACCAACGGTGATAAGCATTATTTCATCCTGATCGCGTACGGTCAAGGCACCAATCACGCCGCCGGTCTTGTCGCCGGTTTTCATGGTGATAATGCCCTTGCCGCCGCGCGACTGGGCGCGGTATTCGTCAAAGGCGGTGCGTTTGCCAATGCCGTTTTCGCCGGCCACGAGCAGAGTGGCGTCGGCCACGACAATCGCGGCGGCCACCACGGCGTCGCCCGCGTCCAGAGTGATGCCCTTCACGCCGCCGGCCGGCCGGCCCATGTTGCGCACGTCCTCCTCCGGGAAACGGATGCTCATGCCGCCCTTGGTGATGATGACGACTTCATTCGTGCCAGTGGTCAACTGCACGCCAATCAGCGCGTCGCCCGGCTCGATGCCGATGGCAATGATGCCGCCCTTGCGGACGTTGCCAAATTCCTCCAGAGCGGTCTTCTTGACGGTGCCCTGCTGCGTGGTGAAGAACAGGTAGCCGGGTTGCGACCAGGTGGTGTCCGCGCGGGTGTCGTTGGTCTTGGACTGAATACGGATCATCGCGGCGACCTTTTCCTCTGCCTTCAACTCCAGCAGATTTGCGATGCTGCGGCCCTTGGCCGTGCGGACCATGTCCGGAATTTCATGCACGCGCTCCACGTACACGCGGCCGGTGTTCGTGAAGAACATCAGGTAATCATGCGTGCTGGCGGTGAAAAGATACTGGACGAAATCGTTGTCCTCCGTGGTTTCGCCTTCGCGCGTGGTCATGCCGATCACGCCGCGACCGCCGCGCTTCTGGGCGCGATAGGAGCTCACGGCAGTGCGCTTGATCAGACCGGCGTGGGTGAGCGTGATGATAACGCCCTCGTTCGCGATGAGATCCTCGATGGCAATTTCGCCCTCGTCCGGCACAATCTGCGTGCGGCGCGGGGTGGCGTGCTTTTCGCGGATGGCCTTGAGCTCGTCCTTCATAATGGCCATCACGCGCGATTCCTTCGCGAGAATATCCAGCAGATCCTTGATGATCTCGATGAGCGCCTTGTATTCGGCCTCCACCTTGTCGATTTCCAGACCGGTCAGCTGATACAGGCGCAGGTCCAGGATGGCGTCCACCTGCCGCTCGTTCAGGGCGTAGCGGCCGTTGATCACGCGCGCTTCGTTGCGGATGAGAATGCCCCATTGCTCCACTTGCGAACGGTTCCATTCAAACGCGAGCAGTTTGACGCGCGCTTCGTCGCGGTTCTTGCTCGAGCGGATGATGTGGATGAAATCGTCCAGGTTCGCCAGCGCGATGAGATAGCCTTCCAGCAGTTCGGCGCGTTCCTCGGCCTTGCGGAGTTCATAGCGCGTGCGGCGCAAAATCACTTCCCGGCGGTGCTCAATGTAGCACTGGATCAGCTCCTTGAGATTGAGCGTCTTGGGGCGGCCGTGGTCAATCGCCAGGCAGTTCACGCTAAAACTCACTTCGAGCTGCGTGTGTTCGAACAGATTGTTGATGACCACCTTCGGGTTCGCATCCCGCTTCAGTTCCATCACGAGCCGGGTGTTTTCATCCGACTCATTGCGCATCGCGGAGATTTCCGTGATGATCTTTTCGTTCACCAGCTCGGCAATGCGTTCTTCCAGCGCCGCGCGGTTCACGTTGTAGGGGATTTCCGTGACGATAACCTGCTCGCGGTTGCCCTTCATTTCTTCCACGCCCACGCAGCCGCGCAATTTGACGCTGCCGCGGCCGGTGGTGAAATAATTCTTGATGCCTTCGATGCCGCAAATGGTGCCGCCGGTGGGGAAATCCGGGCCCTTGATGAACTTCATCAGCTCGGGAATGGTGATCTGCGGATTGTCAATCTGCGCGCAGACGGCGTCCACCACTTCGCCGAGGTTGTGCGGGGCCATGTTCGTGGCCATGCCCACCGCAATGCCCGTGCCGCCGTTGACGAGCAGGTTCGGGAACGCCGCCGGGAATACCGTCGGCTCCGTCATGCGCTCGTCGTAGTTCGGCACGAAATCCACGGTGTCGCGGTCCATGTCCTGCATGAGCGCCGCGCCGAGGTGCGTGAGGCGGGCCTCGGTATAACGCATGGCCGCCGGCGGATCGTTTTCGATGGAACCGAAGTTGCCCTTGCCGTCCACGAGCCGTTCGCGCATCGCCCAGGGTTGGGCCATGTGGACGAGCGTGGGGTAGATCACCGCTTCGCCGTGGGGATGGTAGTTGCCGCTGGTGTCACCGCAAATCTTCGCGCACTTGTACGGCTTGCGGCCGGGAAAGAGCGACAGCTCGTGCATGGCATACAGGATGCGGCGTTGCGAGGGCTTGAGGCCGTCGCGCACATCCGGCAGCGCGCGGGAGATGATCACGGACATCGAGTAGTCGAGGAACGAGTTCTTGATCTCGTCGGCGACGTTGATCTTGGCAATCTTTTCGCCCTGCGAATAGGCGCCGCCACTGGGTTGCGGGGCGGGCGTCGGCGGGAGGGGTGCGATTTCGTCTGGCATGATGATTAATGGGTAGGGGCCGGCGTGGTTTCAGCCGGCGGAAATAGGGGAAAACCGGCCATAACCGCAGCGTCCCGCAGGCGGGCGTCGGTCGTGACCAGCGGAAAATCCTGGCACAAATCTACCGTGGCCAGGTGGAGGGCGTCCAGTGTGCGCAACGGCACCGCCGGATGGCAGCGCTCGAGCAATTGCCGGGCCTTGCGCTGCACAATGGGGTTCAGCGGTTCAATCCGGATTTCGCCGGCGGTGACGCGGTCGGAAAACTCGCGCCAGGCGCGCTGGCGGTCCCGGCCGGAGATTTTCCCGGCCCGCTCGCGGGCGAGCAGGGCCGAGAAGACTTCCGTCTGCGCCAGTTCGGAGGTGGTGACCGGCTGGCCTGCCAGTTCACGCACGAAAAACTCACTGTCGGGTTCGACCGTCAGCAGCTTTACGAGAATGCCGGAGTCCAGATACATTGCTTACCAACCCCGCCCATCGCGATCCTCGCGGATCAGGGCTTCCGCCGTGAGGCCACCCGACCAGGCCGGCATGTGTTTCAAATGTTCGCGCGTACCCGTGAAGACTTTGCGGCTGCCGCCCGGCTTGATGGGCGAGAGCAACGCCTTGGGCTGGCCATCCGAGGTGATGGTCACTTCCTGCCCGGCCGCCACCAACTCCAGCAACGCCGAGAGCTTGGCCTTGGCCGCCCGCACCGGAATGGTCAGGCCCACGCCCGGCACCGCCACGGCTTCTTTCAATTCCATGGCGGCTGTCCGGGTTGCCGGGTATTTGATGACTTTTGTTTTCGTCTTCATATATTCAATGTAGTCACGTGTGACTACATTGTCAAATGCTGGTCAGACATCCAGATTCCGCACGTTCAGCGCGTTGTCTTCGATGAACTGGCGGCGGGGTTCAACCACTTCGCCCATCAGGCGGGTGAACATTTCCTCCGCTTCCACGGCGTCGGTCAGGTCGATCTGCAGCAGCTTGCGCTTGGCCGGGTTCATCGTGGTTTCAAAGAGTTCCTTGGCGTCCATTTCACCGAGACCCTTGAACCGGGTCATCTGGATGCCTTTTTTGCCGACGGCTTTGACGCCGCTCAGAATTTCCGGAATGGAGAACAGCGGCAGCACATTGGCGCGTTCACCTTCGCCCTCGATCAGCTCAAACAGCGGCTTGTCCTGCGCGGCGTAGTGATGCACGGGCAGATTCTTATTCGCCAACTTACTCAGCAGTTCGGCAATGGCCTTGCTCTCCAGGTGGAGATCATAAGCCTTGGCGCGACGCGTTGGACCGTCCTTGCGACGCTCAAACTCGGTGTCCGTGCCGAACACATCGCCATTCGCCAGCTTGAAGTTCTCCAGCTCCTCGTGGGTTAGGAAGTAATGAATCGTCTCGTTGTTGCCTTCGCGCACCTTGGCCATGGCCTGCGGGAGCGTGCCGGACGCATCGCGCTTCTCCACATAGGCGGCAAAATCGCCGCCGAGACGCTTGATGTGCGTGGCGTGTTTGTCGAGCGCTTCCAGCAGCGTCAGGATTTCCTCGAGCTGTTTCTGCTCGAATTCGCGGCCATCGGCGAGATTGCGCAAGCGCACTTCTTCCGAGCCGTTTTGCAGCAGGATGCGGTTGAGCTGGGCGTCGTCATCAATGTAGTCCGTCTTTTTCTTGCGCGTGATGCTATAGAGCGGCGGTTGCGCGATGTACACGAATCCCCGCTTCACGAGCTGCGGCATCTGACGATAGAAGAACGTGAGCAGCAACGTGCGGATGTGGGAGCCGTCCACATCGGCGTCCGTCATGATGATGATCTTGTGGTAACGCAGCTTCTCGAGGTTAAAGGCGCCTTCGCCCTCGCCATCACCAATGCCCGTGCCCACGGCGGTTATCATCGTGCGGATTTCCGTATTTTGGAGGACCTTGTCCAGGCGCGCTTTCTCCACGTTGATCAGTTTGCCGCGAATCGGCAGGATCGCCTGGAATTTGCGGTCACGGCCCTGTTTGGCGGACCCACCGGCCGAGTCACCTTCGACGATGTAGAGCTCGGTGTTCGCCGGATCGCGGTCGGAGCAATCCGCCAGCTTGCCGGGCAGGCCGCCGCCGGTGAGGGCGGATTTGCGGACGGCTTCGCGCGCCTTGCGCGCGGCTTCGCGGGCGCGGGCGGCATTCACGGACTTTTCAAAAATCTTCTTCGCCACCGGCGGATTCGCGTCGAAATAGCTCATCAACCCCTCGTAGGTCACCGAGCCGGTGATGCGCTCCACTTCGGGCGAGAGCAGCTTCACCTTGGTCTGGGATTCAAACTTGGGGTCGCTGTGCTTCACCGAGATGACGGCCGTGAGCCCTTCGCGCACGTCGTCGCCGGTGATCTGCGGGTCCTTGTCCTTCAGCAGTTCATTCGACTTAGCGTACTGGTTGATCGCGCGGGTCACCGCGCTGCGGAAGCCGGAGAGATGCGTGCCGCCGTCCGGATTGTGAATGGTGTTCGTGTAGCAGAGCACCTGGTCGTTGTAGCTGTCGTTGTACTGGAGCACCACCTCGATGTGCACCTCGATATCCTTGTCATCCAGCTTCTCCACGGTTTCCTTGCGGAACGAGATCGGCTTGGGATGCACCGGCTCCTTGCTCTTATTGAGCTGCTTCACGAACTCTTCCACGCCGTCCTTGTAGTAAAACCGTTCGCTGGTGGGCGTGGCACCGCGTTCGTCGCTAAAAATGATCTCCAGGCCCGAATTCAAAAACGCCAGTTCGCGCAGACGCTGGGCGATGATGTCGGACTTGAACTCCACCGTGTCGCGGAAGATTTCCGCGTCCGGTTTGAAGGTGATGAGCGTGCCCGTGTGCTTGGACGTCCCGATCACTTCGAGCTTCTTCATCGTTTTGCCGCGCTCGAATTCCATGTGGTAGACCTTGCTGTCGCGCGAGACCTCCACTTCGAACCATTCGCTCACCGCGTTCACGCACTGGGCGCCGACCCCGTGGGTGCCGCCGGAAAATTTGTAGCCGCCCTGGCCGTACTTGCCGCCGGAATGCAGGGTGGTGAGCACCAGCTCCACGCCGGGCAGACCGCTGTCCTTGTTGATGTCCACGGGAATGCCGCGCCCGTCGTCGCGGATGGAGATGGAGCCGTCCACATGGATCGTCA
Organism: uncultured Verrucomicrobia subdivision 3 bacterium; assembly: GCA_903820285.1. Taxonomy (GTDB): domain Bacteria; phylum Verrucomicrobiota; class Verrucomicrobiia; order Limisphaerales; family UBA11358; genus UBA11358. The sequence continues at coordinate 9,613 of CAIJGS010000328.1, forward strand.
CCTCGATGCGATTGCAATGGCCCGCGAGATGTTCATCCACGGAATTGTCCAGCACCTCGCTGACGCAGTGATGCAGCGCGCGTTCGTCCGTGCCCCCGATGTACATGCCGGGTTTTTTGCGGACCGCCTCCAGCCCCTTCAATTGGGACAGCTTCGAAGCATCGTAACTCTCGTGAATTGTGCCCGATTTCTCCGGTGTCAGCTCAGCATCATTCGACATATAAAAACTGCCCGTTTGACGTCACATTTTGCCCGTCAACGGATAACCAGAATAATAGGAATTTTCGCCCCTGCTCACAATGTTTATCTGCGACTATTTGGCCTTAAAATAGAGGGGGTTGGCGATGGTAATTAGCCGGTTCGCAGGGCCACGGGCGGCGGAGAAAAAGGCGGGCAAAATCCCGGGTCGGGCGGGGGGGTGTTTTTGGATTCCGCCAATATTCCCGCCACTTTGATTTCGCTGGTCAACGAAATCCCTTCTGCTTGGAGATTTCGGTGGTCGGCTGGAATTCACTGGTGATAGGTTATGGCCATGACCGATTCGCTGGATAATGCCTTGCTTGCGCTCCTGGCGGAGCACCGCCTGCCGGGATTGTCTTTTGCGGTCATTGGTGGCGGCCAGATTACGTGTGCCCGCAGTTATGGATTTGCCGATCCGGCCAGACAGGTCCCGGTCACTGCGGACACCCTGTTCCAGGCGGCGTCCATCAGCAAATGCCTCACTGCGCTGGCGGCGCTGCGTTTGGTGGATCCGGGGCGGCTGACCTTGGATGAGGATGTGAATGAGCGGCTGCGATCCTGGAAAATTCCGGCGAGTGAGTTTATTCAAAGTGAACGGGTGACGTTGCGGCGACTGCTCAGCCATCAGGCGGGAATCAATGTTCATGGCTTTGCGGGGTATGCCACCGGTCAGCCGCTGCCGACGCTCATCCAGGTTCTGAACGGTACTTTACCGGCCAATAACTCTGCCATTCGCGTGAATGCGATTCCTGGCACCCAGCCCCGCTATTCCGGCGGCGGGTACACCGTGCTGCAACAACTGCTGACGGATGTGACCGGCCAACCGTTTGGGGACTTGATGCAGGAAATTGTGCTCCAGCCCCTTGGCCTGACCGCCAGTGCCTTTGCCCAGCCATTGCCCGTGTCCTTGGAAAAACTCGCTGCCACCGGCCATGATAAGAACGGGCAACCCATCCCGGGCGGCGCGCATTCGTATCCCGAAATGGCCGCTGCCGGGCTGTGGACCACGCCTTCTGATCTGGCCAAGTTCGCCCTCGGCATTCAGGACGCCCTGGCTGGTCAGCCCGGTGCCATCCTCACGCCCGCGCTCGCCCGCGAAATGCTTACAGTTCAAGCCGGGGTATATGGTTTGGGGCCGTCAATCACGGGCCACGGGCTGGCGCGAAAATGGTTTCATTCCGGCCGTAACGCCGGTTTTGATGCGCTGCTGCTGACGGAGGTTGAAACCGGCCAAGGCGTGGCCATTATGACAAATGCCAATGTGAATTCGCAGGTGCTCAATGAGATTTTGCAAGCTATTGGGGCGATGACGGGTTGAATCTGAAATCGCCAATGAAGTTTCCGTTAAAATGCGGCAATCCGCCGGGAATGCGGCTGGCATTCAGCAGGTCGTCGACCTTGTCGCCTTGTGGATGAAGGAGGAGTCCCCATTCGGCCGCACCTGCAAAATGGACTTCGGGATCGCGGCGCACAAACCGGCCTGCACGGGCCCCAATCTCTGCGTGCGAAAGTCAAAAACTGATGTTAAGGTGAACCCGTGAATGAATGGTTGAAACGCATTACCGTCAATCCCCGGCAGATGGGCGGGCATCCCTGCATTCGCGGCATACGCATCACGGTGGCCAATGTTTTGCGCCAGCTTGCCGCCGGCTATTCCCCTGAGCGCATCTTGCAAGCTTACCCGGAATTGGAGCCGGCGGATATTGAAGCCTGTATTGATTATAGACCGGCATCAGGCCCGCTGGCGGCCCTTGCCAATCGGAAGCGATTCGGAAGAGTAAATTGGTTGTCTGACCAAACCGGGGACGAGCTTGGTTAAAAAAGCTGCCGAGAACACGGCGATATCCCGGTCGATATGCATTTTCATCTTGTTGTTCGCAAACCAGAAGCAAAGCCGTAAATTAAAACCATGAGTGTGGAGCAAATCGAAAAGACGCTGCTGGCGCTGCCGACCGAGGAACGCCGCCAGTTCGCCGACTGGTTTTATGCGCACGAATCCGAAATCGTCGGTTCGCCGACTGACGATAGCATCCATCCGTCAGTAAAGGCGGAAGTTCTTCGCCGGCTCAAGGAAGTTGAGGAACACCCCGAATTGCTTGAACCTTGGGATGGCACCCTGAAACGCGCCCGTCGCCAACTCGATGAATTTCGTCGTTCACAAGACCACCCTCGCTGAGTCCGACGCAGCGGAAGCAGCCATTTGGTATGAGGCGCAGATGCCGTGAACGGGCGGCGATTTCCTCGCCGAGGCGGAAGCGGCCATCACCAGCCTCGAACGGAATGCCATGCTTTATTCCGTTCGTTTCGCGCTCGTCATTTGTCTGCGGCTGCGACGGTTCAAGGATTATGGCGTCTATTATGTGATCCGAGGCAACGAAGTCTCGGTGTTCGCCATCCTGCATGGAGCGCGGGAAATCGAGAAACTGATCTTGGGTAGACAATTCAAAGGCTGAAATTTTATTGGAGCAATTCAAAAAATGCTCCCGACTTTCGGTCGGGCGCATCCTGACACTGCCCCCAATCGATAACCTTGGTCAGGCAGCAAACCGGTCGAATGAGGGCTATCTCCCTCTCCGCCATTGATAAATGGGGGAGAGGGCCGGGGTGAGGTGGCGCTCAGCTATTTTGCCTCGGGGGCAGTGTCGAAATGCGCCCCTTTCGGTCGGGGCGAAAAATAGCAGTCTTTTTGATCACGGGCGCCGGAGGCGTCGCCCGCACCCTCTGCGACGTCGGCGGCGCAGCCGCCTACACTCACTCCCCGATAAAATGCAGCGCAATCCGCCTGGTATGGGGATGGGTGCGGTGTTCCCAGAGGTAGATACCCTGCCAGGTGCCGAGGGCCAGGTGACCGGCGTGCAGCGGCAGGGAGAGGTTCACGGCGGTGAGGGCGGTGCGGATGTGCGCGGGCATGTCGTCGTCACCTTCGGCGGTATGGCTGAAGAGGGAATCGCCATCGCGCACGAGCCGGGCGAAGAAGGCATCGAGATCGCGGCGGACATCGGGATCGGCATTTTCCTGGATGAGGAGGGAGGCGGAGGTATGGCGCAGGTGCAGGGTCACGAGGCCGTCGCGGAATTGATGATCCGCGATCCACTGCTCAACGGCGGCGGTGAATTCCACGAGCCCGCGTGTGCGGGTGTTGATAACGAGCTCGTGGAAAGCCTGACGCATGGCGGCTCAGAACCGGCGGCTTACTGGCCGACGGGCGCACCGAGGTCGGCGAGCTGCTTCTCGATGCCGGGGCTGGCGGGCAGGCCGGCGGCGAGGGCCTTTTGATAGTGCCAGCGGGCGAGCTGCGGGCTGGGCGGCTGCTGATTCAGGTAGACGTTGGCGAGGTTCAAATGGGCCGGGGCATAGCCGGGGCTGAGCTCGACGGCCTTGCGCAGGGCGTTTTCCGCCGGCAGACGCAGGCCCTTGCTGCTGAAGGTGACCCCGAGATAATTGTAGGCTTCGGGATTGGAACCATCAATGCGCACCGAGCGGCTGAGGCTGGCGAGCGCGCCATCGTAATCCTTCTGGTGCAGCTGCACATTGCCGAGCTGGGTGAGGGAGTAGGCGTCATCCGGAGTCTGGGCGAGGGCGGCGCGGAGATGTTTGGCGGCGTCATCATAGTTGCCCTGTTCGATTTCGATGGCGGCGAGGTTGGCGAGGACGACGGTGTTGTTGGTGTCGCGGTCGAGGATTTTCTGATAGTCGGCGCTGGCCAGATCATATTCCTTGGCGGCGAAATGTTTCTGGGCGGAGGCGGCGAGTTCGGCGGAGCCGCTGGGCAATTGTTTGACGGAAGCCGTATGGGTGGCGGTGACCGGGGAGACGAACAGCGCGAGTTCCTCGGCGGTGTAAGGAACGGTCGCGAGACTGAGGGTGCTCACCTGGGCCTGCGCGGCGGCGAGGGCGGAAGTGAGCTGGGCGATATGCGCACTGCTGTCGTCCTTGGTATTTTTACGGCTGATGATTTTGCGATTGGCTTCGCCGAGCTGGGCGAGCAGTTCATCGCGTTCGCGGGTGAGGTCGTTAATGCGGGCGGTGGTATCACCGGTGACCGGGATGGCGGCCATGCCGGTCTGCGCGGCCTGCAGGTCGCGGACGCGTTGTTCGAGGGCTTCCTTGTCCGCCACGGCGGCCTTGGTGGCGGCCTGGGCGGCGGCGAGCTGGTCTTTCAGCTTTTTGACGGGGCGATCGGATTTATCGAAGGCCTTGGCCTGCTTCGCTAGCGTGGCGGCTTCATCGGACTTGGCGGACAGATCCTTCCGGAGGGAGTCAATCTGGAGCTGGGCGGCGGTGAGTTCGGCCTGCAATTTGGGGAGGGCGTCGCCGGATTTGGCGGCTGCCTTGAGCTCCTTTTGCAGGCGTTCGGCCTCGGCGGTGCTGGTTTTGACATCGGCGCGAAGGGATTCAATCTGGGTTTTGGCGCTGGCGAGATCGGCCTGGACCTTCGGGAGGGCACCATTGGCGGCGGCAAGTTGCTGGCGGATCACGGCGTCTTCCTCGCGGAGGGCGGCGAGGGCCTTGTCGCTGGCGAGATATTTTGCCAGGGTGGCGGCGTTTTCGGCGGCGAGTTTTGCAGCGTGTTTCTGCTGGTCGGCAAGCTTGTTGTTAGCGGCTTCGAGTTCCTTGGTGATCTTTTCGAGCTGCTGCACCTTGGTGTCATTGGCGCGGGATTTCTGGGCCTGTTCGACGGTGGCCTTGAGCAGTTCATTCTGTTTCAGCAAATCCGTGATCTGGGTGCGGGCGGCGGCGAGCTCGCGGGGGTCCATGGCGGCGGGCTGTACGGCGAGCGCTTCCTTGAGTTTGGCGGCAAGGGTGGCGTTATCGGCCTCGGAATTCTGCAACTGACCGCGGAGGGCGGCGAGCTGGTCGGCCCAGTCGGCGGGGGCGGAGGAACCGTTATTGGCCGGGGTGCCGGCGACGGCGGGGGCGGTCCCGGGCGCGGTCATAGCCGGCGCGGCACTGGCGCCCGTACGGGGCAAGGCGGCCTTCAGGTCCTCGATTTTGGCGGCGAGATATTTCTGGCGGAAGATGACAATGCGCGGATTCCAGTCGGGGTAGCCGCCGTGGAGGTTGGCGAGGCCGGACTGGGCCTGCTGGTAGGTTTCGAGCGCCTGCTGCGGCTGGCCGCCGGCGGAAAAGGCATCCGCCTGCTGGATGAGGCCGTAAATGGCGAGGTATTTTTCATCCGCATCCTGCTGCGCACGGGCAGCGGCGGTCAGAAAACCGAACAACAGCACGACGGCCAGAAATGATTTCATCGGCCCAAAATGCCAGAGGCAATATAATTTGGCAACCATCCGCACGGTGAATAAAGGGCATTTTTCAGGGAAACACCGGCCAGGTGATGGTTGAGTCACGGATGGATACTGCCGGCCAGGGATCAGCCAGGCCGGCTGCGGCGGCCTCCGGCCCGGGGAAAGGATGCGGGCGTGGCTTGCGGTGGCTGGCGGGAGGGGTGATACTGGGGCTGGAACATGAGCAAATTACAATTAATGCGGATGGGGCTGGTATTGCTTGGTTTGGGGCTGGCCGGATGTGCATCGAACAAGGATGCGGCAACGCCCTTGGGGCATGGCTATGAAGAGGTGGCGCATGCCGGGCACGGGAGTTTCCGGGTTTCCCTGGAATATCTGGAGACGGCGGACAAGCCGCTGATGATCTGGCCGTCCCTGTATGACCAGGGCGAGGTGATTCATGGCGGCGTGGTGGTTTTTGTGGGGGATGTACCGTTTGTGGGCACGGGGGGGCGCGGGATGCATCCGCGGCTGTTCGCGGTGCAGGCGCCGGCGCTGCCGGTGGATATCACGGACACGGTGCTATGGAACTGGGCCAAATCCGCCCACAAGGATTTCAACCTGGCGCGGGAGAATTTCAGTCTGGCCACGCCGGTGGAAAAGGATGGCCGACTGGAACTGCAACTGGATTTCTGGTCCGAGGAAGGCAGTAAATGGCCGGATAAAGGCACGCTTACGCTGGATTGGAATCAGGTCAACGGGATGCTGTTACAGGCGAAACAGCGGGGAGTCTTGATGAAGGACCTGCGGTGGCATACGCCGTATGTGGGGCAATAGGCGGACCGCAGCAGTTAACCGCATAGAACGCAGAGCGCACAGAGGACGGAGCAGCTATCAGCTATGATTGCTGCTGGCGCCAGTTGGCGCCGGATTTGCGAAGTTCAGTTGTGGGTGTGGTTATAGAGACTGATGCGGGCCTGGTTTTTGCAGATGCAGCCGCCGCCGAAGAGCAGTTGATGCGGGCAATGGATGGCCTGCTGGCATTGTACAAACAGGATTTCGCCACCCACACTGTGTTCCACCTGGCAATGGAGGCCATTCGAAGGCAGGTGGGAACCGTCCGTGGAACCGGTTCCGCTGGTATTCAGGTTATATTCCGTCTGAGTTTCAAATAACATGATTTCGCCGGGGATGATAGTTGAAAGGGCGGGGAACGGTAGGGCATAAACATGCGGTATGTATCATGGCTGGGAGGAGGGGATGGTGAGGAGTTTTATCGGTGGGCTCTCGGAGGCTGGGCTGTGGGCTGATGCCAGGGGCCGGTGCAGAGGATTGCCAAATCTCAATGGTTCCGTTAGTTAAGCCCATAATGAAACAGGTTGCCGAAAGAGTGGATGGGGCCTGGCGCAAGTCGCGGCTGGCGGCGCGTTTGCTCATCCGCAAGGAATCCCGCCCGCTCCGGCCACGTGAGCGGGCGCTGGCGCTTCGTTTGAGTCAGGATGCCGAGGTAACCAACCGGCTCATTCAGCAGGCACTTTATTTTTTGGGCTTCGGCCCGCGCAAACATGTCCTCGACTAGAAACTGGTGGACCGGAGAGGTTAACTGGGCGACCCAGAGTGTAGAGCGTTTCTTTTACTGCTAATATTTCAAGAACTTTTAATGCATCGTCGTTGGAGCGGGAAAATTTTGAGCCTCCTTACCTCGGCTGCTACGTAGGCAAAGAATCCGTTCAGCCCAGTTCGTTCCGGCCTATCCGATTGAGATTCCTCGTGCGGCTTGACATGGGGCGGTTCTGCCCGCTTTCTAGGGACGTGCAAACTTTGGAACCGCCGGATTCGCATCATCTGAACCATGCCATTGGGTGGCTGGGGCTGGGGTGTGTCGTGGATGCGCGGGCGGAACTGGCGCAGATTTCGCCGGAATGGCAGGAGCATCCGGAGGTGCTGGAGGTGCGCTGGATGCTACTGGCCCAGGAAAAGCAATGGGACGAGGCGTTGACCGTGGCACGGAGGGAGATGGTGGTGATGCCGGAGGAGTCGAGCGGCTGGCTGCATTGTGCGTATGCGTTGCGCCGGATTGCGGACGGCGGGCTGGCGCAGGCCTGGGATGCATTGCTGCCGGCGGTGAAGCTGTTTCCGCAGGAGCCGGTGATTCCGTACAACTTGGCGTGTTATGCCTGCCAGTTGGAACGAATGGCCGACGCTTGGCAATGGTTTCAGCGAGCCTTGAAGGTCGGCAACAAGGCGAGTCTCAAGCAGATGGCGCTGGCGGATCCGGATTTGAAGCCGTTGTGGACGCAGATTGCAGCGATGTAAATAAGCACGGGGCGATGTTGAGACTGGGCCGGATTCGGGCACGGATTTCGGGTTTCGGAGACCGGGAGGCTTGGGGAGCTTGACCGCAGATGCACGCGGATAAACGCAGATGGGGTGCCGGAATGGCTGCCGGAGGAAATTTCGAGTTTGCCTTGATAAAGCACGATTAGCCTTGATTGCTGGGGTTTTTGCCTTGATTGGCTGTGGGTGGGAGAAAAAAGGGGATTGAATGGTGGTGACGCTCGCCCTCACCTGTATCCTCTCCCCCGGGAGAGGAATTTTCCTGGGCGCACGTTTTGACCTTGCGGCTGCCGGTCCGTCCCATCCAGCGGGTGGGTTGGCCGAATTAAGGGCAGTTTGAAAAAATGGCGTTTGCCTTGATTTGCCTTGATTAGGCACGATTACAGGGGTTTTCTGCCTTGATTGAGCCTTGATCGTGCCTTGATGGCGGGTTGCTAATGCAAA